>JAAWDU010000032.1 GCA_022793905.1 Clostridia bacterium | reverse complement strand
TTCTTTCATCGTACCCATCTACCTGCTCGCACTCGGTCTGTACCCCTGCCTTATATTTAGCCGTGCCACAGTTTACAACCATCTGTTCCTCCGCCCACTGGTGGGTAAATTTCTAAAATTCACAAATATTCCTTGAGCTGTTTCTGGTCTCAAATATATTTCTGATTTTGCATCTTCTGTAACACCTTGAAATGTTTTAAACATTAAATTAAACTGTCTTATATCTGTAAAATTTTCTTTTCCACAATTTGGGCAAGCTATATGATTTTCTTTCATATAACTTATCATTTTTTCATTTGACCAACCATCTACAATTTGCTCACAATTATGTTCATGCATCCACTCTTCTATAAGCTTATCTGCCCTATGGCGCGTTTTGCATTCTTTGCAATCTATAAGTGGGTCACTAAATCCACCCACATGACCGTGAAGCAACCCATACCTTTGGGTTCATTAATATTGCAGCATCTAACCCAACATTATATTTATTTTCTTGGATAAATTTCTTTCTCCAAGCATTTTTTATATTGTTTTTTAGCTCAACTCCAAGTGGTCCATAATCCCATGTATTAGCAAGTCCTCCATATATCTCAGACCCCGCAAAAATGTATCCTCTTGCTTTACATAGATTTACAAGTGTTTCCATATCTTTTAACATAAATATCCTCCAAAATTTTAATCTTTTTTAGTCTTCAAATATACTGCTACTCCCATTATACTCAAAGAATATACTAATAGTCCTGCTGAAATAACATATCTATTTAGTGGTATTCTTAAAATTGCAATAGCTGAGACATAAAGTGCTAGCACTCCTATAACTACCATGCTAGAAATTCCGAAGGATTTAAGTAATCCTAGTTTATAGAACATTATTGCTAAAAATATAATTGCTATAACTGCTGTAATTACTACTGCCATAATATATTCTCTTATTAAATCATAACTATTAACTGCTGGAGTTTCTAGTTCTTGAATTATTACATGAGTTGTATCTTCTTCTTCATGCACAAAACTTGGATATTTTTCTTTTAACTTGCTTTCTAATGTTTTAACTTGTTCTTCTGATATTTCTTTTACTTTAATTACTACTCCTGCCTCGAATTCATCTATGTAATCTATTCTATATTCAGCATCTCCTAAAACTTCTTTTGCCATCTTATCTACATCGTCAAGTATAAAATCTTCACTAAATTGAATATTCATCCTTTTATATCCCGAATACTCAAAGTCTAAATTAAATCCATTTTTGTATATTATAAATGCACCAACTAATATGACTAAAGCTAATAATACTATTATAATTTTATTTTTCATTTTTTCTATTTCCTTTCTTAACTCCCATACTATTTATCACTATATTTTCTTAAAAGTATTGTTCTTAAGAATAATAGATTTGATATAGCCATACTTATAATGCCATAAAATAGTGTCATTCCAAACGAATAAACTGAAACAGTTTTCATAAATGTAAATACTATTGCAATTATTACAGAACATATAATTACTTCTATATTTTCTAAATATACTTTAATTGTTGAATTTGCAACTGTTTCATATAATGCATTTTCTTTTATCTTATTTAGCATTTTTGTAATTAAATATACATTTAATACTGTAAGTATAATTAATGCTATAAAACTATTTAGAGAAACTTCTACATTTGTGTATTTTATAGCAAGTGAAAGTAATGCAAATCCTGCTATCATTGTAAATACTGAAATTAATCCATCTAATTTAAACTTAAATATTATATATATAAATGCTAATGCAATTATAGTTATTGTAACAGCCACAATTACTTCGAATTTGTTATCAAATTCTCCATCGACAAAAATTGTTGACTCAATCTCATATGTAAGTGGCATTTCATCATTATTTATAAGCATCGAGTAGAATTCTCCTTGGTCTATATATTCTTCAATTACTTCATTCTCTTTACTTGTTCCAAGAGTTATTCTTAATAAGCCATTTGAGATTTCTTCGCCAAAAAATGTTTTAAGTACATCACTGCCGTTCAATTCTTAGAGCAACTTTTCCCTCATCACTCTTAGCTTGTTCTTCTAGATTATCTTCTCCTTCTGGTTTTAAGTATTTTTTACTTACATCTAAAAGTTTTGCTTTACCTTCTTTATTAAATTCCATACTAAAATATACTGTTATTCCTTCACTAGAAGCATTTGAATAAAGTACGCTTGCTTTTTTTAAGTCTTTATTATCTAGAAATACAGTTCCATCATTTACATCTCTTATTGCAAAATCACCTTTGCATAACAAGTATTGTATTATTGTATCAGTATTAAGTCCTTCTTCTAATTCCACTTCTATTTTTCCTGTATTTTCATCTACCTTTACTAAATACTCTTTTACTTTAAGTATTTTTAATCTTCCTTCTAAGATTTCTTTTACTTTTTTATAATTTTCACTATTAAGATTTTCATCTTTATTTACATTTTTTGTTTCTTTTTTGTAATCTTCTTCATTTGCACCTTCTGGGATTTCTTCTACTTCATTTCCATCTTTATCATATATTACTTCCTCTGTGCTTTCACTAAGTTTTAATGTTGTTATCCTTTTTCCATTAAATTCAGACCCCATAGAATATTTTGGAGTTTTGTCTTTATATAACACTCCATCTTTACTATATACTCCGAACAAATCCTACTAATATAATTAATATTATTAAAACAATGCATAGAACAATTTTAAGTTTCTTTTCCACTTTATTCACATTCCTTTCTTTACTACAATAGTTTTGTATCATTTATTATAAGTTCAAACCATATTTTTAAATATTTAGCTGCATACTTGCTCATTATCATTCTATCAATAAATATTTCAAAATAGTCAAGTACTGGGCAAAGTTCTGTATCTATTTCTATATCTAATGTAACTTTTCTTTCTTCTTTATTTATTATAAGTCTTGCATCTGTAACAGCATAATTTACTTTATCATGCTTATCAAAAGTTCCTATATTTGTATTTATTACCCTATCTCTATGAACATCTGATTTATCTGCAAGTATTAATGCTGCTGATATATCACTTACTGCTGTTCCTGTTTCTTCATCATGGTTTCCGAATTGCTATCATAATTTCTGTTCTGTCTTCTACACTCATTCCCATATCTTTTAATATGCTATGTGCAAGCAATGCACCAGAATGTGCATGTTCTTTTCTGTTTACACAATTTCCTATATCATGCAAATAGCCTGCAATTTTTGCAAGTTCTACTCTCTCTTTTGGATATCCAAGTGTTTCTAATATTTCACCTGCTCTTTTTGATACTATTCCTACATGACGACTTGAATGTTCTGTATACCCTAAACTATTTAACTGTTTTTGGGCACCTTGAACTAAAGCTTGTACTTCCTCGTTGCTTCTTACATCTTCTAGAGTTATCATATATCACCCTCCATATACTTTTCCATTTTACAATAAATATTGAAAAATTTCAATATAATTATTAAATTATTTTAAATTTCTCTATCTTATTAAAATTTTAAGTTTAAATATATAAAACAAAAAATGAAAGCAAGCACCTGATTTTTTGTGTCTACTTTCATTTTATTTCTCTTTTTATCTATTTTGCTATTGTTATATTTAACACCTTATACTTTGCTATCCCATCTGGAATTTGCACTTCAACTATTTGATTCTTTTTTGCCCCTAATAACGCTAAACCAATTGGAGATTCATTTGAAATTTTATTTTGAGCTAAGTCTACCTCTGTTGAACCTACTATTGTATATTCAAAATCTTCATCAAATTCTAAGTCTTTTATTTTAACAGTATTTCCTACTTGAACAGTTTTTGTATCTATATCTGCTTCATTTATTATTTTAGCATATCTTAATTTATTTTCAAGATCTGCTATTTTTATTTCATTTTGTGCTTGAGCATTTTTTGCTTCATCATATTCTGAATTCTCTGATAAATCTCCAAACCCTAAAGCAACTTTTATTCTTTCTGCTATTTCTGTCCTCTTTTCTGTTTTTAAATATTCTAATTCTTTTTCAATATTTTCATATCCTTCTTGTGTTAAAAGTATTTCTTTATTTTCCATTTGTATATCATTCCTTTCATGAACTGCTATATTTTTAATAATTAACAATATCTTAAACCAAATTGAACTCTTTGTCAAGTAATTTTTAAACAATTCTTAGAATAAGTCCATCACTTTCAAATTGCTTTTTTATATTAATATATGTATCCTTTCTGTATATTAAACTTTCATAAAGTATTATTTTTTCAAAATCGTCTTTTTCTACAATTTGTTCTAAAATATTTTCTTTCAAAGAAATATCATATTCGTTAAAAACCTTTCCGCAAAAATTTTTGTTCTTTACATTTGCTTTTTCTTTTATGTTTAAAATTTTACATTCATTTGAAAACGCATATTCATTTAGTTTTTCTTCTCCAAAATCATAATTTATAATCACATCAGAATTAGACAGTGCGCGCTTCTTATTATTCGTTATTTGCACTGCTATTCCAAATTCCATATATAAAATTTCTTCTAAATTAAGAAAACTATTAATATTTTTAGTAACAATTTTTAAAGTTTTTACTTTTTTTGCAATTTCTATTATTTGATTTACTAAAATATCTTCAAAATGATTAAACATTATAGCTATATTAATTGTTTCTAAAGGTTTTTCCTCTATTTTAGAAAAATTTTCCAGAATATCAAATAGCATAAATCTAAAGATCCATCTGCCGATTTAGTATAGCTATTTTTCTTCTTTTTATTTCATTTACTAATTCCTCGTTTTCGCTTAGTTTTTTAGAAATTGCAAGTACTATTTCTTCTTTTTCATTTATCTTTTCTAATTTTTTTGCTATTTTATTAATTTTTCTTTTTGTTAGTTTCTTTTTTTCATTCAAATAAACTGTTTTCAAAATATACCACCTAAGATAAAACTTTATAAATTTTATTTAGGTGGTTTCAAAATTATTCCTCTTTTTTCTTTATATCTAATTTTATATGAACATCTTTTAATTGTTGTTCTGTAACACTTCCTGGAGATCCCATAAGTAAATCTTGTGCTTTACTATTCATTGGGAATGCAATTACACCTCTTATATTTGTTTCTTCTGTAAGAAGCATTATCATTCTATCTACACCTGGTGCAATTCCTGCATGTGGTGGAGCACCATATTGGAAAGCATTAAATAAAGCTCTAAATTTTTCTTCAATTACTTCTTTTGAATATCCAGCGATTGCAAATGCTTTAACCATAAGTTCAGGGTCATGATTTCTAACTGCTCCAGAAGATAGCTCTATTCCATTACATACAATATCATATTGATATGCAAGTATATCTAATGGATCTTTAGTCTCTAATGCTTCTATTCCTCCTTGTGGCATAGAAAATGGGTTATGACTGAATTCAATTTTTCCTTCATCTGATAATTCATACATAGGGAAATCAATTATCCAACAAAATCTAAACATTTCATTATCTATTAGCCCAAGTCTATTTCCTAGTTCTTTCCTTACTTCACCTGCAATATTTGCTGCAACATTTTCTTTATCAGCAACAAAGAAGATTGCTTGGTTTTGCTTCATTCCTGTTTTTTCTATTAATTCTTTTGTATGCGCTTCATCAATAAACTTAGCTATTGGTCCTTGGAATGTTCCATCTTCATGTAATTTTAACCAAGCAAGTCCTTTCGAACCACATTCTTTTGTTGCAAAATCAACCATATCATCAAAGAATTTTCTTGGCTCTTTTGAAATATCTGGTGTAACAATAACTCTTACTGTTTTACCTTTAAAAGCATTAAATTCAATGTTTTGGAAAAGTTCTGTAACATCTTGTATGATAAGAGGATTTCTTAAATCTGGTTTATCTGAACCATATTTAAGCATAGCATCTCTATATTTTATCCTTGGGAATGGATATTCAGCAACTTTTTTCTTTGAAAATGTTGTAAATGTATCATACATTACTTTCTCCATAACAGTAAATACATCTTCTTGTGTTGCAAAAGACATTTCAACATCTAATTGATAAAATTCCCCTGGTGCTCTATCTGCTCTTGCATCTTCATCTCTAAAGCAAGGTGCTATTTGGAAATATTTATCAAATCCAGATACCATAAGAAGTTGCTTAAATTGTTGTGGTGCTTGAGGAAGCGCATAAAACCTACCTGGATGCACTCTGCTTGGCACTAAATAATCACGTGCACCTTCTGGAGAAGAGCTTGTAAGTATAGGAGTTTGAACTTCTGTAAATCCCTGATTTATCATTTGAGTTCTTAAAAATTGGATTACTTTTGCTCTAAGTAAAATATTATTTTTTAATTTTTCATTTCTTAAATCAAGAAATCTATATTGAAGTCTTAAATCTTCTCTTATATCTATATCAGCATTAACTTCGAAAGGTAAATTTTTAGTCCTTCTTCCTAGAACTTGTACATTTTCAATAACAACTTCTACCTCTCCTGTTGGCATATTCTTATTTACAGTCTCCTCATCTCTTAATTTAACAATTCCTTCAATAGAAATTGTGGATTCAGTAGGTATATGAGAAACTGTATCTACAAGTTCACTTGTTCCGAGAAATAACTGCTTGTGTAATTCCATATTGATCTCTTAAATCTACAAAAACAAGTCCTCCTAAATCTCTAATAACTTGTATCCAACCTGCAAGTTTAACCTTCTTTCCAACATCTTCTTTTCTAATTTGACCACAATTGTGTGTTCTATATGCGTTCATAGCATATGCCCCCTTTTCTACTTAATTTATAATTGTATCCAAGCATTGTTTGCCTTAAGTTCATCAATTTTAGCTTGATGTTCTTCATTAGTTTTAGTAAAATACACATTTCCGTGATGCATCAGCAACAAAGAATAAATAATCTGTAGAGTTTGGATTAATTGCTGCTTCGATTGCTTCTCTTCCAACCATTGAAATTGGTCCGTACAGGAATTTTACCTTCCATATTTGGTCCGTCTTGTATTATATGGATTATTTAAATTAATTTCATTTCTGTAAAGGTCACGTGAACCAAGTTCTACTTTAGCTGCATAATATGTTGTAACATCACATCCAAGCGACATCTTAGTATTTAATCTATTATATAAAACACTTGAAATATCTTTTCTATGTTCATCAAATATTGCTTCATTTTCAATAATTGATGCAAGTGCTAATATTTCATGTACACTATATTTTCCTTTTCCGAATTTTCTCTTTATACGGATTCAAAACTTTTTCCATTTGATCTAACATAGCATTGAAAATTTCTTTTACAGTTACATCTTTACTTTCAAATGCATATGTGTCTGGGAAAAGATATCCTTCAAGTGAATAATATATATCTTTATTCTTTATATCTTCTGTTATGAACCAGTATTTGCTAATTAAATTATCAATATATTCTTCATTTTTTAAAATAGCATATACTTCTTCTTCTGTATTATTAGTATTATCAGCTATTGTTTTTGCTACATATTTAAAAGTTTTTCCTTCTACAAATGTAATATTATAACTATCTTTAAATAAAATTCCTTTTTGAAGTGCTTCTGCAATTTCTTTTGCAGTCATATCTTTTGAAAGTGTATACTCCCCTGCTTGAAAATTTGAAATTTTATTTAATTTTATATATATTTTAAATGCAAGTTCGTTTTTAATTAAATCCTTTTCTTTCAATGTAGCAATAATTTTTTCTTTTCCAGAACCATATTCTACTTTAAATGTAACAGTTTCACTGCTTTCTCCGGTTCCTTCTAAAGACATATTATACCAAAAAAATGCTAATCCGATTACAATAACTATTAACAATATGAATATAATTATAATCTTCCCAAATATTTTAGGTTTTCCATCATCCATTGCATGTTTACTTTTTGCCCTTCTTGGTTCTTCATTTCTTCCCATTTTTTCCTCCTATGATTTTTTAGGTTAAATATTCATTTCTTTAATAAAACTTTCAGATAAAATACTGTTATTTGTAATAGCAAGATTTGCACCTAATTCTTTTAGTCTTGGAACAAGTTCTATTACAAATCTTTCCATTTTTTTCTCTTCTACATTTACATCTCTAAGATTTAAATTAATAGTAAATAACTGTTTTGTAACAATATCTCCTATAATATTCTCTACCACTTGTTTCCTTGCTGTAAAATTATTTAAAGTCTCATTATTCAATTTATCAGCCCTTATCATTATTGCTTGATTAAGGTCTTTTTCTTTTAATGATACTCCTATTTCATCCATTTTTTCTCTTTTCTGTTCTTTCTCAGAAATATTTTTATTTTTGATATATCCTATATTTCCGATCATATGTTAGGACTTTAAGCCAATTCTTCTTTTCAGCTTCTTCAATAAAAATAAGTTCTTCTCCTTCATCTAGCTTCTTTAGAGTTCTTGAAAATCCACTCATTTCTTCTTTTAACTTTATTTTTTTTGTAGGCTTTAGAGTAATAAGTTCATTATTAAGAGAAGAAATAACAGCTGTTTTTTCTGTAACAAAAGATTCAATATTGTAAATTTTGCTAAGTTCAGTAATTGGCATATATTGGTTTTCACCATAGTCTAAAGCTCCTGCATCTAAATTTAAACTTGCATTATTTATTTCAAGAGTATTATTAATTACATCTAGTGCTGCGACTTTAGTATTTGTTGTTGTTATAATTTTTCTAGTTTCAGCTTCAAAATAAATGTTTTTATCAAATATATTTCCTACATCCTCAACTGACAAGTATAAAACATTATTTAAATTAATATAAGGGGCATGTACTAAATCATTTGTGATATTTTTATTATTAATAATAATTGCTATTTCAAACTTTGGAATTTCTTTTTTGCTTGGTCTTGTAACTATAAAAATAATAATGAATAATATAGCAAGCAAAAGAAAAATTCTTGAGAAGAATTTCTTTTTATTTACTTTTTTCTTCTTTTTCTTCATTATTCCTCCATATACTAATATGTCTAAAGGCTAATTTTATTTTTAATATTTATATATTTTATAATAATTTTCTAAAAATGTCTATACAAAACCAAGAAAAAAATCAAATATTATCCAAACCTCCTTCTAAGTCGTACAAATTACTATAGCCAAGCTTACTTAAAATAAAATAAGCCTTTTTGCTCCTTTCTCCACTTTGACAGTATAAAACTATTATTGCGTCTCTATTTGGAAGTAAATTGCAAGCTTTTTTTGCAATTTCATATTCTGGAATATTAATAGCTCCATTCAATCGATTCTCAGCAAATTCTTGAGGACTACGAGTATCTACTAAAGTCACTAAGTTGTTACTCTTAAGTAGTTTTTTAAGTCCATCTATTTGAATTTGTCTTATACCAGAACCACTTCGAGTACATTTACAAATTTTTCTTAAAAATTCATTTAACTTCATATTTCTTTCTCCCAAGTAAAATTAATTATTTAAATTAGTTTTATATAGTATCTATAATTACTAAATTTAAACTATTTTATATAGTATATGTTTAAATAAAAAATGTTGTCTCATTTAAGTTACAAAAATATTTATAATTCGTTACAAATTTATTGCATTTATGAATTTTATGTAAATTTTTTGTCGATTTTTGGTTTACGCTTTTAAGTTATCCACATGTTTTTGTAAAATGTGGATAACTTTGTGTATAACTTATTTTCTTAACTACAGCGATTATTTCATGTAAGTTTAAATAATATTTAAAATTATGCAAACTTTTTATTTTTAAAATATAAATATTATGGCAATTAATTATCGCAAACTAAATAATAATCAAAAAGTTCTTGAAGTACCAAATATCTAGCTTTTAGCACTTCAAGAACTCAAATAAGTCAATATACTAATAATAAATTATCCAATAAGCAATAAGCACAATTTCAGAAATCAATATTACTGGAAATCCAACTGTAAAATAAAGCTTACGAGTTTTATGTCTAAATAGATACATTCCAGTAATTGTTCCGAATTCCTCCACCGAAGAAGAGTTAGAAAAAACAAAGTTTTTTCTGGAATTCTCCAAGAACCCTTTTTTGCTTTCTCCTTATCAATGAGCATAGCAAAAAAACCGTATTAAATTTACTCCTATAAAATATATTATTATATACTTAAGCTCTATAATTTGTATTAATTCTTCAAATCCCATATTATAACTCTCTCCCCTATTTTTAGCTACATTGAAAAACCAAGCATTCCGTCAAAAAGACTGACTTGATTAGTTTCACTCATTCCTTCTACACATCCGAATTTTTCAAGAAGTGCAATAGTCGCATCTCCAACTTTTGCTCTTTTCTTTATATCCTGTTTAGAAATAAACTCACCTTTTTCCCTAGCTTCTTGAATACTAGTTGCTGCAATTTCACCCATTCCAGCTATACTATTTAGTGGTGGACGAATCGCACCATCCTCTATCTTAAATTTTATAGCATCTGACTTATAAAGGTCAATAGGTAAAAAGTTAAAACCTCTTTCATACATTTCTAAAACTATCTCTAGTATAGGATACATATTTTCATCTTTTTTTGTAGCTTCATTTCCAAGTCTCTTAATTTCAGCCATTTTTTCTCTTACCTTACTTTTACCTGCAATCATAACTTCACTATCAAACTCATCTGCTCTTATTGAGAAAAAAGCACAATAATAAGCAAGTGGTATATGTACTTTAAACCAAGCTATACGAAATGCCATTGTAACATATGCAACAGCATGTGCCTTCGGGAACATATATTTAATTTTTTTACATGAATCTATATACCAATCTGGGACATCATGTTCCCTCATAAGAGTTTCTTGGTCTTCTTTCAAACCTTTTCCTTTACGTACACATTCCATTATCTTAAAAGAATCTTGTGAAGGAAGTCCTTTGCTAATTAAATATGTCATAATATCATCTCTTGTACAAATAGCCTCTGATAGAGTAACTGTCCCTGACTTTACTAAATCTTGTGCATTATTTGTCCACACATCTGTACCATGCGAAAGTCCAGAAATTCTAACAAGCTCCTCAAAAGTTTTAGGCAAAGTCTCAACAAGCATTTCCCTAACAAATCTTGTTCCAAATTCTGGAACCCCAAAAGTACCAACTTTTGAATCTATTTGATCTGGTCTTAGTCCCAATGATTCTGTTGAAGAAAATATCTGCATTGTTGCTTTATCATCAAGTGGTATTGTCTTTGGGTCAACATCAGTTAAATCTTGTAGCATTCTTATTACTGTTGGATCATCATGTCCTAACATATCAAATTTTAATAAGTTTTTATCTATTGAGTGATAATCAAAATGAGTTGTTATAATATCTGAATTTGGATCATCTGCTGGATGTTGTACTGGGCAAAACTCATAGATTTCATGTCCAGTTGGTACAACTATAACTCCTCCGTGGATGTTGTCCGAGTCGTTCTTTTTACACCTGTGCAACCTTTTGCAAGTCTTTCTATTTCAGCTGTGCTCGTGTGTATATTTCTTTCTGCAAAATAATTCTTAACATATCCAAATGCTGTTTTTTCAGCAATTGTTCCAATTGTACCAGCTTTAAAAGTAGTACCTTTTCCAAGAATTACTTCTGCATATTTGTGTGCTTTTGTTTGATATTCTCCTGAAAAGTTTAAGTCTATATCTGGTTCTTTATCTCCATTAAATCCCAAGAAAGTTTCAAATGGAATATCTACTCCATCTTTCACAAGTTTTGTCCCACATTCTGGGCAATTACTATCAGGCAAATCAAATCCATTTTTTACACCATGGTCGGAGAAATCCGAATATTTACATTTTGGACATCTATAATGTGGCTTTAAGCTATTTACTTCTGTAATACCTGTCATATATGCAACTAAAGAAGAGCCGTACAGAACCGTCTTGAGCCAACCAAATATCCATCCTCATTTGATTTCCATACTAATTTTTGAGCTATAATATACATAACAGAAAATCCATTTTTTATTATAGAATCAAGCTCTTTTCTTAATCTTACATCAACAATTTCTGGAAGTGGGTCACCATACAATTCTATTGCTTTATTCATTGCAATATCTTCAATAGTTTTTTCACATCCTTCTATGTATGGAGGACATTTTTCTTTAGAAATAGGACTTATCTGCTCACACATATCTGCAATCAAATTTGTATTTGTTACAACAACTTCATAAGCTTTATCTTTACCTAAATATCCAAATTCATGTAGCATTTCTTCTGTTGTGCGTAAAAATAATGGTGCTTGCATATCTGCATCATCATATTTTTGACCTGCCATAAGAATTCTTCTATATATCTCATCTTGTGGATCCATAAAATGAACATCACATGTTGCAACTACTGGCTTATTTATTTTTTCACCTAATGCTACTATTTTCTTGTTTATTTCTATTAAACCTTCTTTGTCTTCTATTGTACCATTTCTTATCATATATTCATTGTTTCCAAGTGGCTGTATTTCTAAATAATCATAAAATGAAGCTATTTCCTCTATTTTTTCTTCCGCCAATCCTTCTAATATTGATTGATACAATTCACCTTGGTCACATGCAGTTCCGAATTATTAATCCTTCACTATATTTTTTATATAAACTCTTTGGTATTTTAGGCTTTTTATAAAAATAGTCTAAATGTGAAAATGAAATAAGTTTATACAAATTTTTTAACCCCACATAATTTTTTGTAAGTATTACAGCATGATATGTTGGTAAATGTTTTAGATTAATATTCTCTCTATAAACATTTTCAATATCATTTATATTTTTTACTCCTTTTTCTTTAAGATTATTAAGCATAACTTCAAAAACTTTTACTAAAGTCTTAACATCATCTAAAGCTCTGTGTGCCACATCTACTCTTATTCCTAAGTTTTCTGCAATTATTCCTAATTTAAACTTTTTGTACTCTGGAAACATATCTCTAGCTAGTGCTAATGTATCTATATATGTATTATTTATTTTTATTTCTTGCTCTTCTGCAAAATGCCTAATAAATCCCATATCAAAATTTGCATTATGTGCAACAATTATGCTATCTCCTACAAATTCTAAAAATTTTGGTAAAACTGTTTCAATAGTTTCTGCATCTCTTACCATATCATCTGTAATATGTGTAACTTTGATTACTTCATATGGAATTGGTTTTTCTGGATTTACAAAGCACTCAAAAGTATCAATTATTTCTCCATTTTTTATTTTAATTGCACCAATTTCAGTAATTTTTTCTGTTCTAAATGAAAGACCAGTTGTCTCTATGTCAAACACACAATATTCAGTATCTAAATCTTGATTTTTTGAATTATACACACTTGTTTGTCCATCTGGAACTAAATATGCTTCAACTCCATATATGACTTTTATATCTTCATTATTATCTTCTACTACATGATTTGCCTTTGGGAAGCTTTGAACTACTCCGTGATCTGTTACTGCAATAGATTTCATGCCCCAACTTCTTGCTCTATTTATTAAATCCTCAACCTGAGTTACTCCATCCATTTGGCTCATTTGTGTATGCATATGAAGCTCTACTCTTTTTATTTCACTATTGTCTTTTCTTATGTTCTCCTCTTTTGCTGATTGTTCTAGGATATTTTTTGCCATTATAACAACTTCTTTTGAATATGGATCAAATTGTGCATCTCCTGCTATTTTAACTCTTGGAACTGAGTTTATTCTTTCCATAACTCTATCTTTTTCATCTGCATTTACAAAGGTTTTACAAGTTATTGTACAGCTTCCATCAAAAACATTTATCATAAGAAGAAAATTTCCTGTTTTTAACTCTTTTAGTTCTTGTTTGATAATTTTCCCACAAATTACAACTTTTCCACTATCCATATTTACATCTTTTACTTTTATAATTTTTTCTGGAATTTTAGCTTTTTTATTTCCTATTATCATTGGGGTGTATTCTTCGTCTTTTGCTTCACTTTTACTTGATTTTGAACTTTGTTTTGCTATATTTTCTTCTATATTGATTTGTGTTTCAGTAACTCTAAATCTCGATTTAAGATAATACTCAAATTCTAATTTTTCACCGAATTGAATTTTTTCATTTGACTTTAAGTCAATTGTTAGCTTGTTAGATTTTTTAAATATATTTACATTTATTATTTCACATTCTGGTATTCTACCATTTGAATGATAATCTTTGAATACATTTTTTACTAATTTTGCTTCGTTTGTTTCATTTGTCATTTTTTTGCCCCCATTTATGATTTTCATACTTTATATTTTATATCAGCAAATCATAAAAAGCAAGTGTAATTTTTCTTTTCTATTCAAAGTTGATTTAATAAATATATTTCTTATTTTCAATAGATTTGTATTATTCAATTACATCTTTTAATTATTTTGTTTTAAGTAATTTTCTACTTTTTTTGTAAATTCCTTCATCTTATTATTTTTTAGTATATTGTGTGGGCAATCTTTTCCTGAAAAATCATTGTGTGTTTTCATATCTTTTATAGATAATTTATATTCTTTAAGCAAATATGCTACTAATTTACTTGCATTATCAAATGTTTTTTCAAAATCTCCGTCTTCATTTACACATAATTCTATTCCAATACCATATAAATTTCCTTTTTCTGTTCCTGCATGATATGCGATTTCATTATCTGGTATGTGATGATATATTTCCTTTTCATCTACTGTATAATGCCATGAAGCTCCTCTATCATTATTCTCACTTAAATATTTAGCATGATTATTAGCTCCTGCACCATTTGCTTTATTGTCGGTTTCATGAATTACGATATATTTAATCTTGCGAGTTGTTCCGAGGTCTTGATTCCGTTCTTTTTTCAACTAACCTAGTATGTACAGTAATTCCAAAAACTTCACTAGGAAAAACCCCTTCTCCATTATACCCGCTTAAATCTAAACAAGAAATTAAAATATATATAACCAAAGCAAGCACTAAAATAAACAGTAAAAACTTTTTTAACTTAATCTTAACTTTCTTTTTTTTCTTCATCCTTGCACCACCTTATATATTAATAATATAATATCGTTTTTCTGCAAGAATTACTAGTACTTTAACAAAACAATAATAAAATTTTAAGATTTCTTTAAAATCTTCCATTCATCATTTGCAGACATTCCGTCTCCTTCTTGTTTTATTATTATGCGTTCCATTGGAATTTCTATAATTGGGCGAATTCTATCCCAATATTCTAAACTTGCACCGCGAGAATTAAACAAAGCATTTGTTTTAATTCCGTTTCCCCATACTTACTTCAAACATCCCAAAATTTATATGATTTTCAGTTAAATCCACACTGCGAGAAGCTAAATAATAAGACATAAGTGTCTCAACATTTGAAAATCCTTCTTTAAAAATTAAATAATAGTAATTTGGATTTACAAAATTCTTCTCAGTTAATCTTGTATTATTCCATGCTGTTTGAATTGGACTTAAAGTATTCTCTGCTTTAAGATAATTTTGCTTTCCTCCATAAAGTTCATCTTGATTACTCCTTTTTATTCCTTTTTCCTTTTCAATACCATCAATAAGTGATTTTTCTTCTAAACTATAAATAAAAGGATAACAAATAGTATTTTTGTAATCTTTTCTATCAGTATAAACTTTTGCAGATGTTCCTTTTGTTCTATATCTTTCTGGTCTCCAAACTGCAATATCCAATACATTTTCTATATCATCTATATTAATACTTCTTGCTACAGCATCAATAGAACTATTACTATAGCAATCCATACATATATCATTTAAAATTTTAACTCCATTATTATATCCATTAGAATTAGCTAAATTTAATCCACCTAAATTTCTATAACCACCAACTGAAATTGGCTTATCTGCTACAATAGTAAGGGTATTTTCATTCAAACTCCATATTCTCCATTTTAGGGAAGTATCAGTCATAAAATCATTGGAATTACTATCAGTACCTGTATAAACCTTGTTATTTGTAATATTCGAATAAACGCCCTCTTCTGGCATATAATCTATATATTTTCCTATAACTTCATCTGGATTCATTATATCTTTTCCGATTTGCACCTATACTCTTTGCATCAAAAACTCCTTTAACTATAATAGCAATAAGTGCTAAAACTATTAAGATTACAACTATTAATGCGATTAAAACGATTCCTGTTTCTTTTAAATGTTTACCTATAAATTTCATGATACTCTCCTTTAAAACAAATAGTTAAATAATATATTCTATTCTTTTGTATCTCGACTTGTTCATAGGTTTAAACGCAATTATTTTATCACATTTTTTTACTATTTGCAAGGATTTCTAAGCAAAAAAGCTAAGTCCCTTTCAAAGAACTTAGCTTTTTTGGCTTAGGCTATATAAGATTTAGCCTTATTTGGAGTTTTTTTATTGGTCTTCAACTATTTCGGTAATAAGCTTTAAAATGCTTTTTTGTCCATTCTCTTTTGCAAGTAGTGTAAGCTCTTGCATTTGTTCTTCAGTAACAAAGTACGGCTCAGATGTATAGAGTCTACTTGCTTTTCCTTCAGGTACATCTACATTAATGATTGCATTATCGGGAATTTCTACCACAAAGAGCATATTCATATTAAATCCTTTATACTCCACATGCCCTTTACTCCATTTTGGACTAACAAGACTTATTTTAGATAACCTTCCATTAAGTATACTCCAATAGCCTAACTCACTACATTTTAGAGCAATATCAGCTGTCCAACACTTATCCAGACTCTCTCTCAAGAATGTTGGTAAACTTTCAAACATTTCCTTGACAAATGGAACACCTTTTATTCCCATTTTTTCATTTGCATAGAGTTCTGCAATCTCTTTTTGACACCTTCCATTGCTCATATATCCCTTTTTTCCATTGAGACGCAGATGCTTATTTGAAAGTTCTCTTGAAGCCAGATACAGCTTGCCTTTGAACTGAAAAGGAACCCACGTATGATTCATTTCAGTTTCAAAAGTCTGATTTGCCTTAGTTCCTGCCATATCACTTTCTAAAGTTACTTTCCGAAAATCTAACGGTATTTTAATCTTTATTTTATCCATACCGCCATACCGCTCAGGATATTCGATGATTGTTGTTAACTTTTCAAATTTTGCCATAAAATTACCTCCAAAAAATGGCATATTTGTTTTAGCAATTGCTTTGCAACAAACGAAAATTGCTTTTGTTAGAAATATATTATATAAAATTTTATGTTAATTGTCAAGTCCTCTTTTCCTTTCTTGCAGTAGATATACAACTTTGCTTGTTAAGTTATTTGGCGAAATTTTTGCTAAAAATCTTGCTATCTTTATTTTTACCCCTGGAACAATCATGAATTTATTCTTTAGCATTTTCTTTACCGCATATTTTGCCACTTTTTCGCTTGTTAGTGAAGAAAGATTAAATTTTACACCTGCTACATTGTTAAAATTAGTTCTCACAGGTCCTGGACAAAGAAGGCTTATTTTCACATTAGATTTTTGTCTTTTTAGTTCTGCTCTTATTCCCTCTGATAATCTTACGACATAAGCCTTCGAAGCATAATATGCACACATCAAAGGTCCTGGCATAAAACCTGCAATTGAAGCAGTATTTAGTATATGACCTTCGTTTCTCTCCACCATGTCTTTAAGATAAAGTTTAGCCAATATATGCATAGCTTTTACATTTGTATCAATCAAATCAATCTCTTTTTCAAGTTCTGTTTCCGTAAAATTCCCAAATGTGCCAAAGCCAGCATTGTTTACGAGAATATCAATATCTTTTACTCTTTCATGTAAACTTTTACAGTTTTCTTCATTACTTAAATCCATTTCAATTGTTTCTACATTCCCTTTTAAACTATTCTTTACCTCTTCTAATCTAATTGTATCTCTTGCAACTAAAATAAGGTCATAACCTAATTTATTTAGTTCTATTGCTATATCCTTTCCAATACCTGATGATGCTCCTGTTACAAGTGCCTTCATACAAATTCCTCCCATACAATATTTGCAAAATCTAAACCTTTTGAGCTTAAAGAAATATAATCTCCATCTATTTCAATTAGACATTCCTTTTCAAGTTTTTCAAGCTCTTTTCTATATACAAAAATAGGATTCTTTGCAAATTTTTCTTTATATTCTTTTATACTAACTCCCTCAAGCTTTCTTAAACCAAGCAACATAAATTCCTTCTCACAATCTTCCATACTTTGCTTTTCATGTATCATCTTATTTTTGCCAAAATTACCTGTTTTTATGTTTTCTATATATTTTTCGATATTACAAATATTTGAATACCTAGTTTTTTCTAAATATGAATGTGCTCCTGCTCCAAAACCTATATATTCTTTTTGACTCCAACAATCCATATTATGCCTTGATATATAGTTTTTATCCTTTGCAAAATTAGATATTTCATAATGAACAAAACCGTTTTCCTCTAGCATTTTCTTTGTTTCCCAATACATTTTTCTTTCAAGGTCTTCTTCAATCATTTTAAGCTTACCTTCACCTATCATTTTTTCTAATTTAGTGCCTTCTTCTAGTATCAGTGAATAAATAGAGATATGTTCAGGCTCTAAATTTATAACATTTGACAATGACTTTTTCAAAACATCTAAACTTTGATTTGGAAGCCCAAGCATTAAATCAACATTTATATTTTTAAATCCAATCATTTCAGCATTCTTATATACTTTCAAAAATTCCTCATAAGTATGTATTCTTCCGAATTTCTTTCAAAAGTCTATTTTCTGCAGTTTGAAGACCTATGCTTATCCTATTAATCCCAAAACTAATATAATCTTCTAAATCTTCATAAGACACAGTTCCTGGATTTACTTCTATTGTGATTTCCGCATTTTTATCTAAGCTTTTTCTTATCTTTTGGATAATTCTCCCAATATTTCTACTAGATAAAATAGATGGAGTTCCTCCACCTATATAAACTGTCTCTATATCATATTTTTCTAATCCCTCATGCTCAATCTCTTCAATTTGTGCATCTACATAATCTTCTTCTAATTTTTCTTGATTTGACTTTGAAAAAAAATCACAATAATAGCATTTCGATTTGCAAAAAGGTATGTGTATATATATATTCATTTTCTATTCCTCTGCTAACTCAATAATTTTCTTTAACCTATGATTTACGCCAGATTTTCCGTATTGGTTCAGATAATAGTTTTCCAAGCTCTACAAGAGTCATATCTGGATGCTCTTCTCTTAGAATTGCAATTTCTTGCAAATTTTTTGGCAATTTTTCAAATTTTCCCTGTTTCTTTAATTTTTTTATGGCTTGAATTTGATAAACTGAAGCACTCACAGTCTTGTTCAAATTTGCTGTTTCGCAGTTTACTTTTCTATTTATATTATTTTTTGTTTCTTTTATAACTCTAATATCTTCATACTTAAGAACTGCTGTATTTGCTCCGAATCAAAGCTAAAAATCTTGATATAGATTCACCGTTCCTTTATATATATTGAATATGAATATTTTCTATCAAGTTTTTTCACATCTATACTAAATTCATTTACTATATCTATAATTTTTTGTCTACCTTTTTCCTCTTTAACACTTATTTCTAGATGATATCTATTATTAGGTTCTGTTAAAGAACCACTCCCTAAAAATGCTCCCCTTACAATCGCTTTTTTTGTTTCTTGGTTTTCTTTAAATTCAAAGTCTATATCAGATTTTTTGAATTCAATTAAATAATTATTTCCATTCATTTTTATATTATAATCAATCTCTAAAGTTTTAAGTAATTTGTTTAATCTATTTATATTATACTCATTTTCTGTCAAAAAGGCTATTTTTTGCTTTGACATATCTGTCTTAAGCATATATCCATATAATTCTGCTTTAATTAATTCTAAATCTGAAAAAGTATTAATTTTACTTAACTCTTCTTTAACACTTGCTGAAAAAGACATCTTTTCACCTCTTTTTACATACAACAATTCTATCATTTCCTGCTAAATCTTTTTTACAGTATACATCCTTATATTTCTCATTTTGACTTACCAAATTCATTACATCTTGCCTTTGGTCAAATCCTATTTCCACTGCCAAAATTCCGATTTTCTTTTAAATAATTATATCCTTCATTAATAATTATTCTATAAAAGTCTAATCCATCTATTCCCCCATCTAACGCAAGTTTTGGTTCATATTTAAGAGAATAACTACTAATCGCTTCTCTTTTTACATATGGAGGGTTTGATACTATAGCATCAAATTTTTTTTCAATTCCTTTAAACATATCACTTTCAATAAAATGCATTTTTTTATCTTTAATTAAATTCTCCGCATTTTGTTTTGCAATATTTAAAGCATTCATGCTTATATCACTTGCTGTAACTTCACTGTTTTTAATATATTTTGCAAGAGAAATTCCGAATGGCTCCACTTCCTGTGCAAAGGTCTAAAATTTCACAGTTTCCTCTCTTAATATTCATTATTTCTTCAACTAAAATTTCTGTATCACTTCTTGGAATAAGCACATTTTCATTTACAAAAAATTCCATTTTCATAAATTCTTTTTTCCCTGTAATATATTCTAGTGGATAGCCTTCCTTTATTCTATCAATCCCTGATAGAAATTCATTTTCTTCTTTTTCATTCAAATTATTTTCTGCTATATTTATAAGTTCTTCTCTCTTGCATTTTAAAATGTCAGCTAAAAGTATTTTTGAAATAAGGCTTGCTTCTTCTATTTCTTGACTTTTTAATTCTTTTATTCCTTTATACAATATTTCTTGAATCTGCATTTTACCCCTCTATTTCTGCAATAAGGTCATAATCTTTAACATCTATAACTTTGCATTTTATAAATTCACCGAATTTCTAACTCTTTATCATTTTTTATAAAAATTACTCCATCTTCTTCTGGTACATCCATATATGTACGCCCCACATAATATTTTTTATCAAAACTCATATGTTCTATAATTGCAATAAAACTTTTACCAATTTTAGCTTTCAAATTTTCTTTTGAAATTTCTTTTTGAAGGCTCATAATTTTATCATGTCTACTCTTTTTAGTCATATGATGTATTTGATCTTTTAAAAGACTTGCTGGTGTTCCATCTTCTTTTGAATACATAAATGTTCCAAGCTTGTCTATTTGAGAATTTTTCACGAAATCATATAACTCTTCAAAATTTTCCTTAGTTTCACCTGGAAAACCTACAATTAATGTTGTTCTTATTATAACATTTGGAATTTCCTTTCTTAAAGTTTTAAGTAAGTTTTCTACACCTTCTTTCGTGCTTTTCCTATTCATCCTTTTTAAAACTTTATTAGAAATATGTTGAATTGGTATATCGAAGTATTTACATATCTTTTCTTCATTTTTTACAATATCAATTAACTCTTTTGTTATTGTTTCTGGATATGTATATAAAAATCTTATCCACTTAAAACCTTCTATTTTACACAATTTTTTTAATAACTCAGGAAGCCTTGCTTCGCCATATAAATCCAGTCCATATCTGCCTGTATCTTGAGCAATTATAATTAACTCTTTTATTCCTTTTTTAGCAAGAATTTCTGCTTCTTCTAAAATATCTTCTTCTCTTCTAGATATATATTTCCCTTGTATATATGGTATAGCACAATAAGTGCAGTTATTACTGCACCCTTCTGCGATTTTTAGATAAGCATAGCTATCTCCTGTTGTTAAAACTCTTTCTTTAAAATCTAAGATATTTTGATTTTTGCTCTCTACTTTAATTAAATTATTTATTTTTTCCCAGATTTTATCATATTCTTTTATAGATATGAATAAATCTACTTCTGGAATCAGTTTTTCTAAGTCTTCTTTATATCTTTGTACCAAACAGCCAATTACAATCAAATACTTACACTTCTTCTTTTTGTATTCAGCCATCTCAAAAATACAATTAATTGCTTCTTGTTTTGCACTTTCTATAAATCCACATGTATTTATAACAATTATATCTGATTTGCTCTCATCAGCTGTAATTTCGAAGCCTTCTTTTTTAAAAATTCCTATCACTTCTTCTGTTACTACTAGATTTTTAGTGCAACCTAGTGAAACAAACCCAACTTTCATTTATTCTCCCACTTTCTGCTTTCTTTTTTATTATATATTATATTTACTTCTTGGCTCATAGGTTGTATGTAATAATTTGTGTGCTTCATGGCTTCCGAGGTTTTCCTAAAAATTCTTTATATACTTCTTTGATGTATGGATTTTCATGTGATTTTCTTATTTTACTTTTTTCATCTATTTCATATAATGAACTTGCTCTTTTCTTAAATACATCAACTACATTTCTTGTTTTTGCTGATTTTATAGGTTGCCCACCACCGAGAATACATCCTCCAGGGCATGCCATTACTTCAACAAAATCAAAATCTGCTGTCTTATTTTTTATTTTTTCCATTACTTCTTCTGCATTTTTTAACCCAGAAACTACCGCAATTTTTATTTCTTTTCCTGCAATATTAAGTTTCGCCCTTTTTACTCCTTCTTTTCCTCTTACTTCTTCAAATTCTAGTTTTTCTAAAGCTCTTCCCTCTAAAGTCTCGACCGCTGTTCTTAAAGCTGCTTCCATTACTCCACCAGTAACTCCAAAAATTGCACCTGCTCCGGCTTGCCTCTCCCATAGGGTTATCAAATTCTGTCTCTGGAAGTTCTACAAACTCTATATGACTTGCTTTTATCATCCTTGCAAGTTCACGAGTTGTTATAACTGCATCAACATCATCATATCCTGCTCCTTGCATTCCATCTCTTGTTCTTTCAAACTTTTTAGCAATACATGGCATAACTGATACAACATAAATCTTGCTTGGATCTATATTATTTTTCTTTGCATAATATGATTTAATTATTGCACCAAACATCTGATGTGGTGATTTACAACTTGATAAATGTGCTAAATTTTCTGGATAATTCATTTCAGCATATCTAACCCAAGCAGGACAGCATGATGTTGCCATAGGAAGAATGTCTCCATTTTGCACTCTTTCTATAAACTCATTTGCTTCCTCCATTATAGTAAAGTCTGCACCTGTATTTGTATCAAATACTTTGTCAAATCCAAGCCTTTTTAATGCTGTAATCATTTTTCCTTGAGCATTTGTTCCGTACTGGTAATCCAAATTCTTCTCCTATACCGAACTCTAACAGCAGGAGCAGTTTGAACAACTACAAAAGTCTCTTTATCTCTTAATTTTTCAATTACTTCCTTAGTATTATCCTTTTCTTTTAAAGCCCCAACTGGGCAGTTTTCAATACATTGTCCGCAAAAAGTACAGTTTACATCATTTAAGCTATGGTTTTCTGCTGTTGAAATACAAGAAGAAAATCCTCTTTCTGTACAATCTATTGCCCCTATTCCTTGTACATTTTTGCAAGTAGAAATACATCTCCTGCATAAAACGCATTTATTAAAATCTCTAACTATACTAGGCGATTTATCATCAATTAAATGCCTATTTCTTTCCCCTTGGAATTTAATATCAGTAACTCCAAATTCTTGTGCAAGCTTTTGAAGTTCACAATTTCCGGTTTCTGACACAAGTCAAACATTCTCTATCATGATTAGATAAGATAAGATCTAAAACTGTTTTTCTTGCTTCAATAACTTTTTCTGTATTTGTGTGAACGCACATTCCTTCTTCTACTTTTTGAATACATGAAGTTGCAAAACCACGTCTTCCTTCCACTTCAACTATGCACATTCTGCAATCACCTATTTCATTAATTTCTTTTAAAAAGCAAAGTGTAGGAATATCAATATTAACTTTTTTTGAAGCCTCTAAAATAGTAGTTCCTACTGGCACTTCAACACTTTCTCCATTTATAGTTAATTTAACTAAATCTGCCATAACAACATTATTCTCCTTCTTTCTAGATTTTTAAGAAATTGCATGGAATGGACACTTAGAAATACAAGTACCACATTTAATACATTTTTCTTTATCTATAACATGAGGCTCTTTAACCTCTCCGGAAATTGCATCAACAGGACAATTTCTTTTGCAAAGTCCGCAACCTTTGCATTTTTCTTTATCAATTTGAATATCTGCAAGTGCTTTGCATTCCCCAGTTTTACACTTTTTATCTATTACATGTTCTTTGTATTCATTCATAAAATACTTCATAGTGCTAATTACTGGATTTGGTGCTGTTTGTCCTAGTCCGCAAACAGAAGCATTTTTAATATTTTCACACAAGATTTCTAATTTTTCTAAATCCTCTTCTGTTCCGGTCTCCGTTTTGTTATTTTCTCTAAAATTTCATACATTCTTTTTGTTCCAATCCTGCAAGGAGTACATTTCCCACAAGATTCATCTACAGTAAACCCTAGATAAAATTTTGCTAAATTTACCATACATTTCGTATCATCCATTACAATAAGCCCACCAGAGCCCATCATAGAACCAATGCTTGCCAAAGATTCATAATCAATTTTTATATCAAGATGTTCTTTTGGAATACATCCACCAGAAGGTCCTCCTGTTTGAGCCGCCTTAAATTCTCTTCCGTTTGGAATTCCTCCTCCAATATCATATATAATCTCTCTTAAAGTTGTTCCCATAGGAACTTCCACAAGTCCTGTATTTATTACATTACCACCAAGTGCAAACACTTTTGTACCTTTTGATGTTTCTGTTCCAATTCTAGAATACCATTTTGCACCATTCAATATAATTCTTGTTATATTTGCATATGTTTCTACATTGTTTATTAAAGTAGGTTTTTGCCATAATCCAACATTTGCTGGGAAAGGTGGTTTTAGCCTTGGTCTTCCAGACCTACCTTCGATAGATTCCAAAAGAGCTGTTTCCTCTCCACAGACAAAAGCACCTGCACCAAGTCTTATTTCTATATCAAATGAGAAATTCGTTCCCCATATATTATTTCCTAAAATGCCATATTCTCTTGCCCCATTAATTGCAATTCTAAATCTTTCAACTGCGATTGGATATTCTGCTCTAACATATATGTACCCTTTATTTGCACCTATAGCAAACCCAGCAATTGCCATTGCTTCTATGACAGAATGAGGGTCTCCTTCCAAAATGCTTCTATCCATGAATGCACCTGGATCTCCTTCATCTGCATTGCAAACAACATATTTTTCTTCTCCCTCTGCCATTTTTGTAAAAGCCCATTTTTTACCTGTTAAAAATCCAGCACCTCCGACGCCCCCTTAATCCAGATTCGGTAATCTCATTTATAACCTCATCTTGGCTCATATTAAATAAAACTTTTTCTAATGCTTTATATCCATCAAATGCTATGTATTCATCAATATTTTCTGGGTCAATTGTACCACAATTTTTAAGGGCTATTCTCATTTGTTTTTTATAAAAACTTAAATCATTAAGCTTCTCGATAAGTTTTCCGTCAATATCTCTACATAAAAGCCTTTCAACTATTTTTCCTTCTACAATATGTGTATTTATAATTTCTTCTGCATCATCTGGTCTTACATTTGAATAAAAGATATTTTCAGGTCTCACTATAACAATTGGTCCTTTTGCACATAATCCAAAACAGCCTGTTTGAATTACTCTAACGTTTTCAATTCCTTTTTCTTCTAAAGTTTTTCTAAGATTAATTATGATGTCTTCAGACTTAGAAGAGGTGCAACCTGTCCCATGGCATACAAGAATATGTTTTTCAGTAGTTCCTGCTTGCAAATTTACCCTTAAATCTAATTCTTTTCGTTTTTCTTCACGTATTTTTCTAATTTCCTCTAGAGTTTTCATTTGCTTCCTCCTTATTCATATACTCATCTAAAACCTTATCAAGCATTTGTACAGTAGCCTTGCCATAAACTTCGCCGATTAACAGTAAAAACAGGTGCAAGCCCACAAGCTCCAATACATCTAGTCTCTTCAATTGAAAACTTACCGGTCAGGAGTAGTTTCTCCGAGGATTTATCTTTAGCCTATCTTTAAGCCTATCTAAAATTTTCTCAGACCCTTTTACATAGCATGCAGTTCCAAGGCATACAGCAATATTATACTTTCCCTTAGGTTTCAAAGTAAAACGAGAATAAAAAGTAACAACTCCATAGATTTCAGCAAAAGGAATACTTAAATATTCAGAAATTCTCATTTGAGCAGATGTTGGAATATATCCGTATTCTTCCTGAACATCATTTAAAATTTGAATTAAATTATCCTTATCACATTTATATAAATTTAAAATCTCCTCTAATTTTTTATCTTTTTGACAATTTTCGCACTTCATACAAAAAATCCTTCCATATAAAATAAATTTACTACTCTGATTATATCAAACAATATTTTATTTAACAATGGATTTTTATGAATTTTCTGTAAAAAATTAGAGCAAAAAGTCGAAAAATAGGTAAGCGGCAAAAAAAAATGCGTAGTGACAAGTGCAATGACAAGAAGTCCAATATATATATAGCAAATAATCAAAGAAGTGCTTTATCTATGGTAACATATACAAGAGAAGAAAATTGGCTATTCGCAGATTTTCAAGTTGGTGCAAATGCAAATGCTACGATGTACTATTTGATTATGAAGAGATCAAAGCCCGTGAATAAGCTTAAGCCTAGACTTAACTGTATATTCAGTTGGTCTAGGCTCTTTTTTGCATTTATCACATTTCATAATACCTGTCACTACAGTTTCTTTTTGATCGCTTACTTATCTTTAAGGGATAGAACTTTTTTTTATCTTGTCATGACTCGGACACCACTCTTACAGGTCGACGACTTAGTCATGCTGGTTACCATACCAAACGTTCGAACCATCTTTATGCCCACAGTAACGATGTGCGGCCTCAAAGTTAGGATGCATGCACGGCTGCATGGCTTCACCAACCCCTAGGCAGCCGTGGGCAGCTAGTCAAACGCGCCGTCTCTCCGTTGTTGTGGTGGCATGCCAGCTGCAACGATCCCCGAAATAACCGCAGCTACATCAGCGGGGTTTGTGAATGATGCCCAATCTCCGGGTTCTAGCGAACCGAAAACAGTGTACCCTCAAACAGGTTTCACAGACCACTCTTTTATAACCGAGACGTGTTCAGGTCTGATCCCCCAAGGGCCATACTAGTACTTTGGCCGTAGTCTATACGGGCATAACACCTAATACTGTTTGATTTAACGTACTTTTTGCAAAGTGGGCAAGTGAACCATGCAGGGTAGTCTTGATACACAGGATACAATGATACGGCAATGGGCTTATAATGTGTTCCGACTGCGTTCTACTACATACCCTCCCACGCAATCCGTGCAGGTCGTCATACTTGGACCGTTACAATAATAAGTTGTGCCTGAACAATATGTTCTTCGCCTAGTTTGCTGTCCTGAATCTTTTGTAAGATTACCGTGATCACTAACTATTACCTTCCAATAGTAATAAGTATATGAGTTTAATCCGTTGGCAGTTACTGTTACTGTATTTCCTGTTGTTCCTGTATTGCTTCCTCTTGATGTCCAATTTGTGCCATTTTCACTTGTATATATAGTATATGTTAGTGTTCCTCCTTCATTATCTGTTGCTCTTGCTGTTACGCTTATTGAATTTGTTGTTTTTCTTGAGTAGTTCACAGTTAAACTTGTTGGTGGAGTGTTTGCTACTTTTGTTGTACCTGTTGTTTGTGCACTGTTTGTTCTTCCTGCTCCGTCTGTTACTGTTACTTTTAAGTCATAAGTTTTGCCGTCACTTAGTCCTGTATAACTTCCATTTTGGTAGGTTGCTGTTTTCCATGTGGTTTCGCTTTGGAGCTTGTACTCGTATTTGTAGCTTTTTATTCCGTTTGCGTCACTTGCTTTTATTGTTACGGGGATTGTGTTTGTTGTTCCTGTTCCTGCTTGTATTGTTACACTTGGGTTTATTTTATCTAGTATGAAGCTGTTTGTGTTTACCCATGTTGATTTGT
>JAAWDU010000002.1 GCA_022793905.1 Clostridia bacterium | reverse complement strand
GTTGTGTAATAGATAGGAGTACACTAGAAGATTTGATGGTATTAGTAATTAAGGGGGAAAAGGTATGTTAGGGTTAATAAAAAAAGATTTCTTACTTATAAAGGCAAATTTAAAATCAATGGCAATTATGTTTATAATTTATTTAATATTAGCATTTCAAGGCACATTTGATGTTACTTTTATAATTCCACTAATTGGAATAATGCTATTTATATCAACATTTAGTTATGATGATTTTAATAATTGGAATTCTTATGCAGTAACTTTACCAGCTGGAAGAAAGAATGTAGTTAGAGCCAAATATATAGCCTCAATAGTTTTAACAGCTATTTTGGGAGCTGTTGCTTTGAGTATAGGAATAGGAATCAGCTATACAAAAACAAATAGTATAAATTTAGAAGAAATTATATCATCATTGACAGGAACAATATTATCAAGTGTTATTATAATCTCACTACTTTATCCAATAGTTTTCAAATTTGGAGCTATAAATGGAAGAATAATATTATTTGCAGTAGTATTTGGTATCGCTGGAATAGGAGCTTTAATTGCTAAATTTGTAGATATAACTGATATCATTAATATGATAAACGGATTAGACAGCTATTCACTTATAGCAATTCCAATAATTTCTGCAATATTACTAGGTATTTCATATTTAATATCAAACAAAATATATCAAAGTAAAGAATTTTAAGAATATTATTTGCAAGGAGATATATGAACTGATTTCGTTCTTTGGGAAACAGAAGAAGATGCAAATAATGCAATAACAATTGGAAGAAGTTACAACTTTTTTAAGATTTTTAAAAAAGTTGTAACCTTTTTTAAAAAAATGTTACTATGTATATGAAAGTTAACTGAAAAATAATAAGGAGATTTAGGTCTAAATTGAAAAATGAAATTTTAAATGATTATCTAAAAAATGGGAAAGTAGATATAGACAAAATAATAGATGATTTCTATGGTTATATCTATATAATAGTAAAAAAGTAGTAAATTACAATAATTTAAAAAATGACGAAATTTTAATAGGCGAAAAAGAATATCATGAAACGGAAGATTATTCAAAATTTCAACAACATGAGATAATATTTTTATTTTGAAATATTATAACTAGAATGAGAAAGGGATATATAAATAATAAAACTAGAGTAAACGAGTAATAAGGAGTTATAAAATTAAGATTTTTTTTCATATAAAGTATAGAAAATTTATAAATTATATAGTATAATATATACGTTATTTAAATTTAATTAGGGGGAAAACAAAAAATGAGTGAAAATGAGATTAACAAAATATTAAAGCCAGGAAAGTTAATTCATATTTTTACAATTATAGTAGTACTCATAACAATAGGATTAATTGGAGGTTCATTCGTTGTAGAAATGAATGAAAGAAAAAATGCTAGAGGATTAGGAGAACTTATAGATAAAGGAGAAGACAAAGCAGGGATTTGTGCTAAAGTAAACATGGCATATATGCCTTATGGGTTTGCGCAAGAAGAGGATGACAAATTTTATTATTTTGCAATGGATTCAGAACAATTTATGTACATAGTAAGAATAACAGAAAATACATATAAAAAGCTAGAAAGTATGTACAACAATGGAGAGGGGAATATAGAATACGAATTTACAGGATATACATATAGTATTCCAAGTAAATTAAAAAAATTAGCAATAGAAGCAGCAAATGAAGCAATACAAGATGATGATAATAAAATAACAAATTCAAATTTTAATGATTATGTAGGAAGAGTATATATAGATGAAACAATAAAGCCAGAAGGACATATTACAAACAATTTACTAGGTTTTGGAATAATTATAGCATTTTTTGCTGTAGCACTAGTTATAGCCAGTGTTTCACAATTAATTAAAGCAAGAAAACTTACAAAAAATACAGAATTGATGGAAGAATTAAGACAAGAACTTGCAAGCTTAGATGATAATCCATATAAAAAACTACATATGTATTTAACAAATAGATACATTATTTCAAAATCAGGACGGAGTATCTGTATATGAATATAAAGATGTAATTTGGGAATATGCAACAGTAAGATATGTTAATGGAGTAGCACAGGGAAGATCACTAATGCTATGTACAAAAGATAAGAAAAAATATACAATGGCAGGTACTGGAGCGAATGATACTGCAATAGATGAAATTATGACAGAAATAAAAGATAAAAATCCTAATGTAAGAATAGGATTCACAAAAGAAAATAGAGAGTTTTTTAAAGATTATAAAAAAGAAATTATGTAAAAATTATGAAAAAGGTTGTAAAATTTTCTTAAGATTGATATACTATAGATGGTAAATATTAAAACCAAGAAAGGATGGTATAAAATATGGAAAATGAAGTAAATGAAAAAGTAGAGGAAATCAATGTGACAGAGGATTCAAGTGTAGTAATCTCAGAAGAAGTTGTATCAGTAATTGCAGGCGTAGCAGTATCAGAAGTATCTGGAGTTGTTGATACAGCAGGAGGATTTGCAGGAGGACTTACAGAAGTATTAAGCGGAAAGAAAAAATTATCTAAAGGAATTAAAGTAGAAGTTGGAGAAAAAGAGACAAAAATTGATGTAAACATTATAGTTGAATACGGAATAAGAATTCCTGATATAGCATTCGAAATCCAAAGCAAAGTAAAAAAATCTGTAAAAGAGATGACAGGACTAGATGTACTTGCAGTTAATGTACATGTACAAGGAGTAAGAACTTCTTTAGAACAAGAGTCAAAAGACGAAAATAAAAATTAGTAAGGAAATGAATAATTAATATGAAAATACTAGATAAAATAACATTAATTCTATTTTCAATAATAGTATTAGTAATTTCGATATTAGTAGCTTTGCTGATATTTGGTTGGGTAAGATTAAGCACATTAAATATGTATCTAAGTGAAATGTCAGCAAACGCACTTGCAACAAATATTACACTTGGAGCTTCTATAGTTTGTTCTTTACTTGCACTTAGAGCAATATTCTTTGGAGGCAATTCAAGTGAAAATAGTGGAGATGGAATTTTACTTGAAAATGAGGCAGGAAAACTTTTAATTTCAAAAGATACAATAGAAAATTTAGTTAATGGAGTAGCAAAAGGCTTTTCAAATACACAAAGTGTAACCACAAAGATAACTGTAAATAGTGAAAATGAACTTGGTGTATTTGTAACATTAATGGTGCTTCCAAATACTGTTATTAATGAGCTTTCTATGAATTTACAAACACGAATAAAAGAAGTGGTAAAAAGAGTGGCAGATTTAGAGGTTAAAACAATAGATATTAAGATAAAAGATATTACAGCTCCTGAGGGAAAGACAGAAGGATAGAGGAGTGAAAAATATGAATGATTTAAAGGGCTTTTTTCATGAGTACAGAGGTGCAATAATAGGAGGAATAATAGGAGTTATAGTATTTTTTACAGGTCTTTTAAAACTTGCTATTGCAATTATTGTAATAGGAACAGGAGTTTTCTTAGGAAATTATGTACAACATAATAAAGATGATGTAAAACAAAAATTATTAGATTTTATTAGCAGAATGTAGAAAGTTAAATATAAGGTTGGACAAGGCATATGAATAGGTCAAAAGCAAGAGAATTAGCATTTAAACTAATTTATGAAAAAGAGATACAAAAGGAAGCTCGGAGAAGAAATGCTCGAGATGTTTATTGTATCTCAAGAAATAGTAGATGATACCGTAAAAGAATATCTTAGCGATATTCTTTTTGGTGTTTCAAGAAATGAAAAAGAAATAAATAAATTAATAGAAGAAAATTTGAAGCAAAATTGGGAGATAGATAGGATTTCAAAGATAAATCTGAGTCTGCTCAAAATTGCAATTTACGAAATGATTTATCAGAAATTACCATATAGAATAGCAATAAATGAAGTGGTAGAACTTGCAAAAAGATATTCTGATGAGCAAGCACAATCATTTATAAATGGAGTTTTAGCAAGTATTGTAAAAAAACAGAATTTAGAAGAGGAATAATATGGAAATAACACCAATAACAATTACTGAACTTAATAAATACATAAAAGATAAAGTTGCAAATGATGAATTTTTGCAAAATATATATGTAAAAGGAGAAATTTCAAATTTTAAAAATCATTATACAGGACATCTCTATTTTACATTAAAAGATGAAGGGTCTCTTATAAAATGTATTATGTTTAAGTCTTTTGCAGAAAGATTAAAGTTTATACCAAGAGACGGAATGAAGGTTGTTGTATTTGGAACAGTTTCTGTATTTGAAAGGGATCGGAGTATATCAAATTTATGCAAAAGCTATGAAAGAAGATGGACTGCGGAGACCTCTATACTGCATATAATGAGCTTAAATTAAAACTTGAAAAAGAAGGATTATTTGAACAAAAATATAAAAAGAAAATACCATTTATGCCAGAAAAAATAGGTGTTCTTACATCAAAAACAGGATCTGTAATTAGAGATATAATAAATGTTAGCACAAGAAGAAATCCAAATGTATATTTGAGATTGTATCCAGTACCTGTACAAGGAGAAGGAGCAGGAGAAAAAATTGCAAAAGCTATTAAAATAATGAATGAAAAGAAACTTGCAGATGTACTTATCATAGCAAGGGGAGGAGGCTCACTTGAAGACCTTTGGCCATTTAATGAGGAATGCGTCGCAAGAGCAATTTTCGAATCCGAATTACCACTTATTTCTGCAGTTCGGTCATGAAACCGATTTTACAATAGCAGACTTTGTAGCAGATTTAAGAGCTCCGACACCGTCAGCAGCAGCAGAGCTTGCAGTTCCAGAAATTAGCAAAATAGAAGAGGGAATTCAAAGTTATAAAAACAGATATAGAGTAGCATTAAAGAAAAAAGTGGATTATATGAAACTACAATATGAAAAATGTATGCAAGCTAGATGCTATAAAGAGCCACTCCAAGGGATAAATGAAAAATATATTAATATAGATATGCTAGTAAAAAATATGGCAGATAATGCAATTAAAAAGCTAGTTATATCAAGAAAAGATTTTGAAGGAAGTATAACAAAGATTGATGCTTTAAGTCCACTTAAAACCTTACAAAGAGGATATAGTATAGCAAAAAAGGGTGAAAAAATAGTAAAATCAGTTAAAGAACTGCAAACAGGTGATGAGATTTGCATAAGATTTATTGATGGAGAGAAATCAGCAAAAATAATTTAAAATTAGGAGTTGCAATATGGGAGAAAAAAAAATAAAATTTGAGGATGCAATAAAAAAACTAGAAGAAATATCAAAAGAATTAGAAAGTGGAAATCTAGGATTAGATGAAAGTGTAAGTAAGTTTGAAGAAGGTATGGAACTCTCAAAAACATGTATAAAAATGCTAAATGAAGCAGAAAAAAGAATAAATATTTTAATAAACAATGATGGAGAAATTTCGGAAGAAAATTTTACTCCAGAAGAATAAAAGAAAAGGGATAAAGAATGAATGTATTTATAGAAATAGTTACAAGTAGATACCTATATGTGCCAATTTTAGTCTGGTTTGGAATACAATCTTTTAAAGTTATATGGGATTTAGTTGAAACTAAAAAATTAAATTTCAAGAGAATATTAGGACCAGGAGGAATGCCAAGTTCACATTCAGCAGTTACAATGTGCCTTGCTATAATGGTTGGAAAAGCAGAGGGATTTAGTTCTCCAAGTTTTGCAATAAGCTTAATTTTAGCAATTGTTGTAATGTATGATGCAGCAGGAATTAGAAGAGCAGCAGGCAAACAAGCTTCTCTTTTAAATAAAATAGTAAATACACCAGGGCTTTCAACTATTCAAGTCCAAGAAAGATTAGCAGAAGTTTTGGGGCATACACCAGTTCAAGTACTTGTAGGTGCAATAATTGGTATAATTGTTGGAAGTATATTTTAAAAATGGAGGTTTTTATGAGTGATATTGAAATTGCAAGAAATGCAAAATTAAAAGACATAAGAGAAATAGCAAAAAATATGGGACTTGAGGAAGAAGAAATTGAGAGTTACGGAAAATATAAAGCAAAAGTAACAGAAGAGGTATTTAAGAGACTTGAAAACAAAGAAAATGGAAAGTTAATATTAGTTACAGCAATAAACCCAACTCCACTTGGAGAAGGAAAAACAACTATGTCTATAGGTCTTGCAGATGGATTAAGAAAAATAGGCAAAAAGTCAATATTGGCACTTAGAGAACCTTCACTTGGACCAGTCTTTGGAATAAAAGGTGGAGCAACAGGTGGTGGATATGTACAAGTAGCACCAATGGAAGATATAAATTTACACTTCACAGGAGATATACATGCAATAACATCTAGCAATAACTTACTATCTGCAATGATAGATAATCACATATTTCATGGAAATGAATTAGGATTTAAAAAAGTATTATGGAAAAGATGTGTAGACTTAAATGATAGACAACTTAGAAAAATAACTTGTGGACAGTCAAAAGAAAAGGGAATAACTGAAAGAGAAGATGGGTTTGATATAACAGTTGCATCAGAAATAATGGCTATTTTATGTCTTTCAAAGGATATAAAGGATTTGAGAAAAAGAATAGGAAATATAATAGTAGGATATAACGAGAAAGATGAGCCTATAAAAGCAAGTGATTTAAAAGCAGAAGGAAGTCTTACAGTACTTTTAAAAGATGCAATAAATCCAAATCTAGTACAAACTTTAGAAAATACACCAGCAATTATACATGGGGGACCATTTGCAAATATTGCACATGGATGTAATAGCATAAGAGCTACAAAATTAGGATTAAAACTTGGAGAATATTGTGTAACAGAAGCAGGATTTGGAGCCGATTTAGGTGCAGAGAAATTTTTGGATATTAAGTGCAGAGAAACTGGAATTAAGCCAAGCGCAGTAGTTTGTGTTGCAACATTAAGGGCATTAAAATATCATGGCGGTGCAAGTAAAGAAGAAGTTCAAAAAGAAAATACTCAGGCTCTAGAAAAAGGAATGCATAACCTTCTTAGACACATTGATAACATTAAAAATAAATTTGGTTTAAATGTTATTGTTGCAATAAATAAATTTGTAACAGATACAGAAAATGAAATCGAATTTTTACAAAATAAATTAAGAGAACATGATATTAACATGAGCTTAGTTGAAGCATGGGCAAAAGGTGGAGAAGGAGCAAGGGATTTAGCAGAAAAAATAGTAAAACTATGTGAGGAAAAAGAAAACTTTAAATATACTTATGATTTAGATGAGAAAATAGACGAGAAAATAAGAAAAGTTGCAAAAAATATTTATGGTGCTGAAGATGTAGAGTTTGATGAAAGTGCAATGGAAAGCATAAAACAAATTGAAAAATTAGGATTTGGAAATTTGCCAGTATGTATTGCAAAAACACAATATTCATTCTCAGATGATGCTAAAAATTTAGAATGCAAAGAGCCATTTAATATACATGTTAGAGAAATAATTTTAAAAGCAGGAGCGGGCTTCATTGTTGCAATAACAGGAAAAATAATGACAATGCCAGGCCTTCCAAAAGTACCAGCAGCGGAAAATATAGATATAGATGAGAAAGGAAATATAGAAGGAATTTTTTAGTTATAGTGTTGCTACTTTCTTCTTTTGTATAATATTATTAAAAATGGTAATAATAGTCATGACCGATAAATTTTAGAAGGGAATGATTATATAGATGAAAAAGATAATTATATTCATAATAGCTTTAGGATTAATAATATTTGGATATATGTATTATGTGAAAAATACTGACAAAACAGTAGAAGTGCTTTCAAAATATGGCTCTTCTGGAGAAGAAGTAAAACAAATTCAGCAAAAACTTAAAAATTGGGGATATTATAATGGAAATGTAGATCGGAGTATATGGAACAAAAACACAAACTGCAGTGAAAAAATTCCAAAAAGCAAATAAATTAACACAAGACCGGAATTGCAGGAGAAAAGACATTGTCAGCCATGGGGATAAATTCTTCAAGTGGTTCTTCAAGTTCGAATAAAGGAAATGCAAATTCCTCTGACCTTAATCTCCTTAGTCGTTTAGTCTATGGAGAAGCAAGGGGAGAACAATATATTCGGACAAGTTGCTGTTGCAGCAGTTGTTTTAAATAGAGTTAGTAGCTCAAATTTTCCAAATACAGTTGCAGGAGTTATTTATCAGTCTGGTGCATTTGATGCAGTTAGTGATGGACAGGTAAATTTAACACCCGATAGTACAGCAAGAAGTGCGGCTCAAGACGCATTAAATGGATGGGATCCATCAAATCGGAGCATTATACTATTTTAATCCAAGTACAGCAACAAGCAAGTGGATATGGTCTAGAAAGGTTACATTAACAATAGGAAGACATATGTTTTGTATATAATACTATTGTTTTAGGAGTAGAGAAATATTCTTTACTCCTATTTGACTATGTGAAATAAAATTTATATACCAAAGTATTTTTTATTTTTTTTTATTTACTATTGTAAAAAAATGCTAAAAGTGATAATATAATAAACAGCAATATATTAAGAAGAGATAGGAGTATAAAAATGGGACTGTTTAAGAAAATATTTGGAGATTATTCTAGTAAAGAAGTTAAAAGAGTAATGCCTTTAGTTGAAAAAATTAATATTTTAGAGGAGGGTATTTCAAAACTTAACGATTTAGAATTAAAAAATAAAACAGAAGAGTTTAAAACTAGATTTGCAAAAGGTGAAAGTCTAGATGACATACTTCCAGAAGCTTTTGCAGTGGTTAGAGAAGGCTCAAAAAGAGTTCTGGGAATGAGACACTTCGATGTTCAATTAATAGGTGGAATTGTACTTCATCAAGGAAGAATTGCAGAAATGAAGACAGGAGAAGGAAAAACATTGGTTGCAACACTTCCAGCATATTTGAATGCACTAACAGGAAAAGGAGTGCATGTAATTACTGTAAATGATTACTTAGCTAAACGTGATAGTGAATGGATGGGAAAATTATATAGATTTTTAGGTCTTTCTTGTGGACTTGTTATAAGTGGAATGAGACCAGAAGAAAAGCAAAAAGCTTATTCGGCAGATATAATATATGGAACCAATAATGAATTTGGATTTGATTATTTAAGAGATAACATGGTTATATATAAAAATCAGGCTGTGCAAAGAGAGTTAATTTTTGCAATAGTAGATGAAATAGATAGTATATTAGTAGATGAAGCAAGAACACCACTTATCATATCTGGTAGAGCCAATAAATCTTCAGATCTTTATAAAAAAGCAAACGATTTTGTAAAAAGACTTACTCCAAAAATAATTGTAGAAGAAGATACGAAAGATTTCGAACAAGCGGAAGATAATGAGAAATACGATTATATAGTTGACTTAAAGGCAAAATCTGCATCTTTAACACAAAAGGGAATAAAAAAGGCAGAAGATATGTTTAATCTAGAGAATTATAATGACTTAGAAAATTCAGATTTAGTACATCATGTAAATCAAAGTTTACGTGCATATGGAATTATGAAAAAAGATATAGATTATATAGTAAAAGAAGGAGAAGTGCTAATTGTAGATGAATTTACAGGAAGAATAATGTATGGAAGAAGATATAATAATGGATTGCATCAAGCTATAGAAGCTAAAGAAGGTGTTAAGATAGCAGATGAATCAAAGACTTTAGCTACAATTACATTCCAAAATTATTTCAGAATGTATGATAAACTTTCTCGGAATGACAGGTACAGCTATGACAGAAGAAGAAGAATTTAGAGAAATATACAACTTAGATGTAATAAGCATTCCAACAAATAAACCAATGGTAAGAATAGACCAAAATGATGTTATTTACAAAAATGAAAATGCAAAATTTAGAGCAATAGTGGAAGAAATAAAGAAAAGTCATGAAAAGGGTCAACCAGTTTTGGTGGGTACTATATCAATTGAAAAATCAGAAAAATTAAGTAGCATTTTGAAAAAAGAAGGAATACCACATGAAGTATTAAATGCGAAATTCCATGAAAAAGAAGCAGAAATAATAGCACAAGCTGGTAAATATGGTGCAGTTACAATTGCAACTAATATGGCAGGACGTGGTACAGATATTATGCTTGGAGGAAATTCAGAATATTTGGCTCTTCAAGAGATGAGAAAAAGACAGATACCAGAATACTTAATAGAACAAGCAACAGCTTTTAATGAAACAGACGATACACAAATATTGGAGGCAAGACGAATATTTAAAGAGTTAAAATCAAAATATGATGAAAAAATAAAGGAAGAAAAACAAAAAGTAATAGAAGCTGGTGGACTAAAGATTATTGGTACAGAGAGACATGAATCAAGAAGAATTGACAATCAGTTAAGAGGAAGAAGTGGTCGTCAAGGAGATAACGGTGAATCTAGATTTTATATTGGACTTGATGATGATTTGATGAAAATTTTTGGCGGAGACATGATAACAAATGTATATAATACTCTTGGCGCAGATGAAAATATTCCAATAGAAGCCAAGGTTATTTCAAATGCAGTAGAAAGAGCACAAAAAAGAGTTGAAGGAAGAAACTTTAGTATACGTAAAAATGTTCTTCAATATGATGATGTAATGAATGTACAAAGAGAGATTATTTATAAACAAAGAAAAGAAGTTTTAGATGGAAAAAGTTTGAAAGAAAATATAGTTTCTATGATAAATAGTTTGGCAGAAGAAATTGTACTTTTACATTTAGAAGGAGGAGAGCATTCTAATAAAGAAGCTTTAGTTCAAGAAGTTAAAAATATATTTGATGTAGATATTTCAATTGATATGCAAAAAATAAATAAAGATAAAATTATACAGAAAATAAAAGACGAGGCAATGAAAATCTACGAAGAGAAAGAAAAAGAAATTGGAATAGAGCCAATGAGAGAACTTGAAAGAGTAGTAATGCTTAAAGTAGTAGACCAAAAGTGGATGGATCATATAGACAGTATGGATGAATTAAAAAATGGTATAGGACTCAGAGCATATGGTCAAAAAAATCCAGTTGATCAATATAGAATTGAAGGATTCGATATGTTTGATGAAATGGTTGCTAATATTAAAATAGATGTGGTAAAACTTATGCTTCATATCCAAAAAAGAGAAGACGCTCAAAGAACACAAACAATTGAAATAACAAAAGTAGCACAAGAAAGTCTAAATAGCATAAATTTTGAAAGTTCAAGCCGGAAATATGCCAAATCCACCAGAAAAAACATCAAATGCAACAGTAGTGAATGATGAACCAAAAGTACGGAAGAAACGATCCATGTCCATGTGGTTCGGGAAAGAAATATAAGAATTGTTGTGGAAAGTAGCCAACTATAAGGCTTTGCAGATAGGAGTGAAAACGCAAAAGTCATCATTTTGTCATCATAAATCTTAGCAAGTTATAGCAAAAAAACATAGTGGAGAATTAAAGGTAATGGAGCCAACAAAAGAAGATGAGTGGCAATGGTTTGATTTAGATAACTTACCAGAAAAATTATATTCACCAACAAGAAAATTTATTGAATGATATTTAAAATGAAGAAAATAGAATATTAGATTAAACAAAACAAAATAGCATAATTTAATTGATGGGGGTTAAAATTTAGATTTTAATCCTCATTTTTTAGTGTGCCTAGCATGGGCAACAACTTGAGGGTGAAAAGTCCCTTACGGTGCCTGATAGTGGCGAACCGTTAGTAAATGGCAAGGGTGTCCTTCGTGAGG
>JAAWDU010000031.1 GCA_022793905.1 Clostridia bacterium | reverse complement strand
ATGCACATCCATACCGTTCAGGAGAACGAGGAAGTAACGAGAACGCAAATAGATTAATAAGAAGGTTCATACCTAAAGGAACAGACATAGCATCAATTACAGAGGAATTTATACAGCGTGTAGAAGATTGGATAAATAATTATCCAAGAGCTATGTTTAAATATAAAAGCACCAACCAAATCTTGGAAAAATTATGTGCTTAAAAAACGGAAATTTATTATTGCAATTTATAAATGCAAAACAAAATCAAAAAAAACCTAGACTTCTCCAAAAACATATGCTATAATCAAATAAAAAATACAAAAAGGAAGCAAAAATGGAAAAATTCAAATCAGGTTTTGTAGCAATACTTCGGACGCACAAATGTAGGCAAATCAACACTTCTAAACTCATTAATAGGTGAAAAAATAGCAGTAACCACAAACAAACCTCAAACAACAAGAACACAAATAAAAGGTATACTAAACAGGAAAAACTCACAAATAATTTTTTTAGATACTCCAGGAATTCATAAACCAAAAACAAAGCTAAGTAATATAATGATACAAACAGCGTTTGAAACTAGTAAAGATGTAGACTTGATTTTATTTGCCATTGAAGCAACTAGCAAAGAAATTGGAAGAGGAGATAGCCTGATATTACAAAAAATAAAAGAAGCAAACAAAAAAACAATCCTCTTAATAAATAAAATAGACTTAGTAAAAAAAGAAGAACTCCTTAAATTAATAGAAATATACAGGAAAGAATATGACTTTGAAGCAATAATACCAATATCTGCAAAAGCAGGAAAAGAAAATGAACAAATAATAAAAGCAATAGAAAATGCATTAGAAGAAGGACCAAAATACTATGATGATGGAACATATACAGACCAAACAATAAGAATAATTACAGAAGAAACAATAAGAGAAAAAGCCTTAAAATTATTAGATGACGAAGTGCCACATGGAATTTATGTAGAAGTGCAAAAACTAAAAAAAGGCAAAACAAGAGAAAACAAACCAATATTTAATATCGAAGCAGTAATATACTGCGAAAGAGATTCTCATAAAGGAATAATAATAGGAAAAGGTGGAAGCAAATTAAAACAGATTGGGATATATGCAAGAGAAGATTTAGAAAAAATTTTAGGAGAAAAGGTAAATATTCAAACTTGGGTTAAAGTAAGAAAAGACTGGCAAGACGAAGAAACTATAGTAAAAAAGTATAAAATTAACAATTAAAACCAAGTATAAAAGAAGCAAAAAAATAAAAGAATAAAATAAAAAACGCTAAAGAAAAATGGAGTGAGTACTATATGATTAGTAAATTGGCATGGAATGCTTTTACAAAAACAGGGGATATTAATACTTTTTTGGAATATGTGGAAACAAGAAACATTGAAGAAAATATAACAGAGGGAAAAGATGGGGATAATAAAGACAAAAGCTATAATATTAAGAGAAAGTAATATGGGAGACTTTGACAAAATGCTTACAATGCTTACCCCAGATTTGCGGAAAAATATCTTGCTCTGCAAGAGGTGCAAGAAAACCTAATAGTTCAATGCTTGCTGGAACTCAATTTTTGGGTTTCAGCGAGTATATTTTATATAAAGGTAGAAATGGGATATATAGCATAAATTCATGTGAACCAATTGAGATTTTTTATAACTTACGTATTGATTTGGATAAACTTCAATATGCTTCTTACATAGCAAAAATTGTAGAAGACATAACAAACGAAAATGATTCAGCGTACAACATTTTAAAATTACTACTTAATACAATTTATACAATTTCAGAAACTGAAACCAACATGGAATTAGCACTTTCAATATTTAAGATAAGACTTTTAGCATTAATCGGATTTGTACCAAATATTTTATCATGCACAAATTGTGCAAGAAAAGAAAATATAACACATTTTAGTATAAAAGATAATGGAATAAAATGTGAAGCATGTGCTAAACAAGATAAAAGCGTTATTAAAATTAATGAAGCAACTTTATATGCAATAAGGTATATTATAATGGCAGATGCAAAAAAAATCTTTTCATTTTCTGTTCCCGATGCTTCTATAGAGGAACTTAAGCTTATTTCTAAAGTATATCTAGAAGAAAAACTAGAAAAATCATATAAGTTTGATAAAATTATATAAAATTTATTTCTAAAATAAAAAAAACAGCATATATTTACTAGAGACAAGGAAAAGAAGGAATGCTGTTTTTTCTCAAAAAATGCAGTTCCCTAAGTCTCAAGGCATACAAAAATCAAGAAAAATTTGACAAATTTGGAAAAGCATAGTATAATCATACTATTGAAATAAGGAGGGACAAATTCTTATGATAAAAAGCGAGCAAGCTTCACTGTCCGTAATGAGAATTGCTGTTATAACAATTATTGCAATATTTATGCTAAGTGTTTGTGTATTAGCTGCAAGTTCGGAAGTGAAAAATGTAAAGATTGTTCTATCAGACAACTGTGAAATTGATGTATTAACTACTAAAACAGTAGTGGCAGATATACTAGAAGAAAGCCATATAGTAGTTTTACCAGAAGAAAATGTAGTTCCAAACCTAACATCAGAGATAACAGACACATCTTCAAAAATTGTAATTACAGGAAGAACGCAAGATGCATATTCAGCAGTTGCAATTGCAGAAGAAGAAGGAAGTGTATACTTAGATCAATTATTGAGTGCATATAATACAATAATAGAGAAAATAGTTGTAATAGAAGAAAACATACCATATCAAACTATTACAAAGGATGTATCAACTTCTAATGAGGGGACAGTAACAACGACATTACAAGATGGAAAAGAAGGTTTAAAAAAGGCAACATATAAAGTAAAATATCAAAATGATATTGAAATAGGTAGAACTTTAATAAATGAGGAAGTCATAGGAGAGCCAACAGACAAAATAGTACAAATAGCAAATGTTACAAACAGAGGCTCAAAGAATGAAACAAGAAAACCACAAGAAAAGAAAGAAACTAATGGGGCAAGCGGAGGAACACTTGCAAGTAAGGTAGAAGGAATAGAGCCAATAGTAAAAACTCTAAATGCATCTGCTTATACAGCCTCAGAAGGACATGAAAAAACAGCAAGTGGTGCTCTTGCAAAAGCATGGTATACAGTTGCCGCAGGAAAAGGATATCCAATGGGAACAATAATTTATATACCACATTTTGCAAATCAACCAAATGGTGGATGGTTTGTTGTACAAGACAGGGGTGGAGCAATAACTAACAATAAGATTGACATATATATGAATACATATAACGAATGTATAACATTTGGTAGAAGAAACATAGAATGCTATATCTACCTTGTAAAATAAACAAAGATATAAGGGGGTAAGTTTTTGCTTACTCCTTTGTTATCTTATTTAAGGAGAAAAAATATGAAATTAATTTCATGGAATGTAAATGGTTTAAGAGCAGTTTTAAATAAAGGATTTGAAGAGTTTTTCAAACAAATAAATGCAGATATATTTTGTTTGCAAGAAACAAAGATGCAAGAAGGACAAGCAGAACTTAAATTTGCAAATAAATATTATACATATATAAACAGTGCAGTAAAAAAAGGATATTCTGGAACAGCAGTATTTTCAAAAAAAGAGCCAATTAGTGTAAGTTATGGAATAGGAATAGAAGAACATGATAAAGAAGGAAGAGTTATAACATTAGAGTTCGAAAAGTTTTATCTGGTAAACTGCTATACACCAAATTCAAAAAGAGAATTAGAAAGACTAGACTATAGACAAATTTGGGAAGATGAATTCAGAAGCTATTTAGTAAAATTAAAAAAGAAAAAGCGGAGTTATACTATGTGGAGATTTAAATGTTGCACATAAAGAAATTGATTTGAAAAATCCAAAAAGTAACAGAAAAAATGCGGGTTTTACAGACGAAGAAAGAAACAAGATGACGGAACTTTTAAAAGCAGGATTCATAGATACCTTTAGAGAAATCTATCCAGATAAAGAAGAGGCATATACTTGGTGGTCATATTTTGCAAAATCAAGAGAAAGAAACATAGGGTGGAGGATAGACTATTTTATAATTTCAAATAATTTAAAAGATAACTTAAAAGAAGCATATATTTTTGATGAAATAATGGGAAGTGATCATTGCCCTGTTGGAATAAATATCGAAATTTAGAGGAGGGAGCCGATATGAATGAAAAAACAAGAAATTGGAAAAAAATGGTGTTTGGGTTTATATTTGCAGTATTAGTAATTGTAGTTTACAAATTGTTAGATAATTTCAAAGATATAATGGAATGGGTTAAAAATCTAATATCAATACTAATGCCATTTATCATGGCGGTAATTATGTCATACTTATTTTATTTACCTTGCAGAAAAATAGAAGCATTTTATAAAAAAAGAAAAAGAAGATTCATACAAAAAAGAGCAAGATGGCTCGCTATTTTTACAGTATACTTAATTGCAATTATTATAATAATTTTAATTATTAAATTTATTGTTCCAACTGTATATGAAAGCTTAACAGAACTAATTACTGCACTTCCAGGATATTATAAATCCGCAATTGAAACAATAGAAAATATGCCAGAAGATTCTGCAATAAATCAAATCAATTTAAGATCAATCATTGAAAATATGGGAGACATAAAAATAGAAGACTATTTAAATTTAGAAAAAATAGGAGAATATGCAAAAGGAATAATAGAAATTGCAACAGGCATTTTTGACATTTTTGTAACAGTTGTAGTCTCAATGTATTTGCTAGCAGAAAGAAGCAAAATTGTTAGATTCGCAAAACGTTTATGCAATGCAGTATTCAATAAAAATATTTATACACACCTCGGAAAATATTTCAGAGAATCAAATGAAATATTTTTTAGATTTATTTCTAGTCAAATCATAGATGCAGTCATTGTCGGTGTGCTCACAAGTATAGCAATGTCTATTATGGGAGTAAAATATGGTATTTTGCTTGGCTTTATGATAGGACTATTTAACTTAATTCCTTTCCTTGGTGCAATAATCGCAATTGTTCTTGCAATTATTATCACTATATTTACAGGAGGAATATCTCAAGCAATTTGGATGGCAATAGTTGTAATTATATTACAACAAATTGATGCTAATATTATAAATCCTAAAATACTCGGTGATTCACTTGAAATTAGTCCAATACTTATTATTTTTTCTATAACAGTAATTGGTGCTTATTTTGGAATAATAGGTATGTTTTTAGCTGTACCAATAGTAGCTATAATTAAGCTTCTTATAAATGACTACATACGTTACAAAGAATGCATAAAAGGCAATGTTGAAGAAGAATAAATTGAAAATAAAATTACATCCTTTCACTTTTAATCACAAAGTTACATAATATATAACAAAAGATTAAAAAGTGAAAGGATGAATTATAATGTTTAGTTACATAATTGATGGGGGGAGAAAATTAGAGGGAGAAACTTATGCTTCTGGATCGAAAAATGCATCACTTCCAATAATTGCTGGAACCCTACTAAATGGAGGAATTACAAAGCTTTATAATGTGCCTAATATTCATGATACTCAGATGATGTTTGAAATACTTAAAAAATTAGGTTGCAAAATTAAGCGAAATAATGGTAAAATAGTAATTGACTCTAATGAATTAAAATCAAATGAAATTCCAGATGAACTTATGAGGCAAATGCGCTCTTCGGTTATTATTGTAGGAGCACTACTTCGGACGCATGAAAAGTGTAAAATTTTCATATCCTCGGAGGATGTGATATAGGTGCAAGACCTATTGACTTGCACTTAAAGGCTTTTAAGGAACTTGGAGTTGAAATTAAAGAAGAAGCTCGGTTTTATTACTTGCAATGTTGATAAAATAATGCCATGCGATATTCATCTTGACTTTCCAAGTGTGGGAGCAACAGAAAACATAATGCTTCTTACTGTTTTGGCAAATGGAGAAACTAGAATTATAAATTCTGCCATGGAACCAGAAATTGTAGATTTAGCAAATTTTTTAAACAAAATGGGAGCTAAAATAACAGGTGCAGGAAGTAATGTTATAAAAATAACAGGTGTTAAACATTTAAAAGATGTTCGGCTACAATGTTATGCCAGATAGAATTGAGGCTGGAACATTGCTTTGTGCAGTTGCAGGAAGTGGAGGAAAATTAACATTAAAAAAAGTAGTACCAGAACATTTGACTCCTATTCTTCATAAACTAGAAGAATGTGGTTGTACATTAGATATAAGAAAAGATTCAATTAAACTAGAAGCACCAAAAAGACTTAATAATATCGAAATAAAAACAATGCCATATCCAGGATTCCCAACAGATATGCAATCAATTTTTGCCGGAATGCTTGGAACAGCAAAAGGAACTTCAATTATTATCGAAAACATATTTGAAAATAGATATAAATATGTTAATGAACTTAGAAAAATGGGAGCAAAAATTACTGTAGAAGGTAAAATTTGTGTTATAAAGGGTGCAAGAAAACTATATGGAGCAAAAGTATCAGCGACAGATTTAAGAGGTGGAGCAAGCCTTATAGTTGCAGGTGTAAACGGAAAAGGAAAAACTGAAATAAATGAGGCAAAATACATTCTAAGAGGATATGAAGATTTAGACAAAAAATTAAATTCATTAGGAGCTAAGATAATGTTAAAAAAAATATAATAGAAAGGCAAAAAAGAGGCATGAACAAGAAAGAGTTTATGCCTATGCTTTAATATAAAAAACTAAAGAAGGGAGGAAAGTTATGTCTAAAAAGAATAAGCCAAAAGAAGATAATGACCTTGGAAGAGAAATAATAATAGGACTCAATTCAAAAAAAGAAATGGACAAGCCTCCTAAGAAAAAGAAAAAGAAAACTAAACAAAAAAAAGAAGAAAAAATAGTTCAAATAAACGAAAATAGACAAAAAAATAAGAAGAAGAAAAAAAGAAAAGGAAAATTAAAAAAGGTACTAAAATTTTTATTAAAAATTCTGATAATAATTGCTATAATAACAGGAATAATACTATTTTTATTTGTATCACCAGTTTTTAGCATTCAAGAGATTACAGTAATAGGCGCAGAGGAAATTACAGAAAGTGTATATAAAGCAATGTCAGGCATAGAAATTGGTGATAACATTTTTAGCATTACAAAATCAAATATTATATTAGAAATAAAAAAAGAACCATATGTTGAAACAGTAGAAATAAAAAGTGTATATCCAAATAAAATAGAAATAAATATAGTAGAAAGAAAAATAAGTTATTTGGCACAGCAAAATGAAAGATATTTCTTTTTAGATAAACATGGATACATATTAGAAACAAATTTAGCACCACTTGATTACCTCATAATTAAAGGGTGTACAACAGACTTTGAGAACTTAAATGAAGGAGACAGGATAGATGAAAAAGATTTAGGAAAATTTAACGATTTAATAAAAATAGTAGATGGAATATCAAATAACGGAATAGAAGCTAAACTAAATAGTATAGATATATCAAATGATGATAACTATGTGCTTGAATTTTTAGATGAGAAAAAAACAGTTATGTTTGGAGATACAAAAGATTTAAGTGCCAAAATGACATGGATAGATTTTATTATGAAACAAAACCAAAATGAAAGTGGAATAATTTACTTAAACTTAGAACCAGTATATTTTTCGCCAAGGGAGGGATGATTTTGAAAAATAAAATGCAAATAGGAATAGCAATAGGAATTATGTGTGCAATTTTAATAAGTAGCATTATAGTACAATTAAATACCATAGAAGAAGCAAAAAAAATAGTTGGAACTTCTTATGCAGAGCAAGGATTAAAAGATGAAGTATTAAGATGGAAAGAAAATTATGAAAAAGCATATAAAGAATTAGAAAATAAAGAAGAAGAATTGGAAAAAGCAAGAGAAGAAACAACAAAAGAAAATTCAAGATTAACGGAATTAAGAGAAGAATTAGATAAAGCAAATAAGTTATTAGGATTAACAGAACTTACTGGTGAAGGAATAGTAGTAACACTAAAAGATGATGAAACTACTAGTTCAAAAGAACTAGGAATGAGTATAACTAGAGCACTTGTGCATGAAGAAGATATAAGACAAATTGTAAATGAACTAAAAAATACAGGAGCAGAGGCAATTTCTATAAATGGACAGAGAATAGTGCCAACGACAGCTATAGTATGTAGTGGTGCAATAATAACTGTAAATGGAGTGAAAATAAATGCACCATTTGAAATAAGAGCAATAGGTGATTACTATTTATTACATGGAATAGAAAGAAGACGGAGGATATATAGAGATATTAAGAGATGAAGGAATAGATGTAAAAGTAAATAAGGCAAATAATTTAACTATACCTAAGTATAATGGTACAATTAGTCCAAAATATATGAAAAATACTTAAAGTTAGGAAGGAATTAAGAAACATGAATAGAAGTAAAATTATAATGAATACAACGATAGGGCTTATGAGCATGATACTTGTCTATGTGATGTTTATACAATTTAGATTAGTAAATGAGACAGACACTCGGAGGTATAGAGTTTATGAGAGAGACTGAGCTAAAGGAAGCGTTAGCACAATATAGAGCAGATTATAGCGAAGTTCAAAATGAATTAAAAGATGTACAAACAAAAATTGATGAATATAGGAAAAATGAAGAATCAGAAGAAGAGACAATCAAGCTTTTAGAAAAAGACTTAGCAGACGCAAATATGAAAATAGGTTTAACTGATGTAAATGGCGAAGGCATAACAATAACAATAACAAATACAACAGAAGGAGCAGTTAGCTATTCAGACCTTTTAGGACTTGTAAATGAACTTATACTTGCAGGAGCAGAAGCAATTTCTATAAATGACCAAAGAATAGTTGCAATGTCAGATATAGTAAGTCCTGATAATTTTATATTAGTTAATTTAGAAAGAGTATCTTCACCATTTGTGGTTAAAGCAATTGGAGATACTAAGCACTTAGAAAGTGCACTTAGCATTAAAGGCGGATATATAGATATAAACGGAGACAAATATGACATAAACTTGAAGACAGGAAATGTGCAAATCAATAAATATGATAGAAATTTAACTTTAGATTATGTAAAAAAATAGGAGGAAAAACATGATAGTTTTATTTATAGTTATGGGATGTTTAATTGGAGTTATACTTGGAGTAAACGCACCTAGTATGTCATATATGTACGCAGATTATCTAGCAATTTCAATTATTGCAGCTCTTGATACGGTTCTTGGTGGCATTACTGCAACTTTAAAGAATAATTTCAATTTCAAAGTATTTGTTTCAGGTTTTTTTGTAAATAGTATTTTATCAATTTTACTAATATTACTTGGAAATAAGCTTAATGTAGATATTTATCTAGCAGCAATTGTTGTATTTGTTGGAAGAATGTTTAATAATTTGACAATAATAAGAAGACATTATATCGAAAAATGGGAGAAATTTGAGAAGAGAGAACATGAAGATAAGGCAAACAAAAGCAAATAAAATGATATAACAAAAACATTACAAATTTATTACAAAAATATTACAAATCCTATTGACTTTTTTCTCAAAATATTATATCCTTAAATACAGGAAAAATGTTAAAAAATGGAGGAGTTAAGGTTGGCAATAGGCGATATAATTGTTGGCTTAGATATAGGAACTTCCAAAGTATCTGCTATTGTTGGAGAAGTAAATAATTTTAATCAAATAGAAATAATTTCTTCTACAAAATGCAAATGCAAAGGGATACAAAAAGGGAAAATAGTAGACGAAGACGAAATCAGTTTATCTATAGTCAAGGCAATACAAGATGCTGAAGAAGAAGCTAATTTAAAAATACATTCTGCGTATGTTACAGTTCCAGGCAAATATATTACTATTGTTCAAAATAGTATAATAAAAGAAGCTAAGGACAAGTATGCTGGAATATCAGTAAAAGATGTTAGCGCAAGTATAATGCAAATAAAAGACATAGAAATTCCAGAAGGAAAAGCGATTATTGATATAGTAACAGAAAGCTTTATATTAGATAATGGTGAAGAAGTACAAGATCCTGTTGGTTGCCTAAGTTCTAATTTTACAATACAAGCTCAAATAATTTTAGTAGACAAAGAATATCTAAAAAAAATGACAGCTATATTTAAAAAATCAGGAATAGAACTAGATGGAATGGTGCCAACAACACTTGCAGAAAGAAATCTAATATTAGATAGAAATGAACTTAATGATAAGATAATGCTTTTAGACATAGGAGCAGGAAATATAGAAATAGGTGTATTTGAGGGGAGTAAATTTATTTATACAAATACAATTCCACTAGGTGGAGATACTATAAGAAAAGATATAGAACTTGTTTTAGGGATATCAGAAGAAGAAGCAGACAAGCTTAAAAGACAATATGGTTTAGCATTAAAATCATTTATTGATAATGACCATGATATTTATTTAAGTACAAGTCAAGGCGAAAATAAAAAAATAAAGAGTTCAGAGCTTATTGAAATAATAGAAGCTAGAATAGAAGAAATGTTTTCACTTATAAATAGAGACATAATAAATGCAGGAATAAAGCCAAGGATAAATAATGTAATACTTACAGGACAAGGCATAACAAATATAAATAAAAGTGATGTTGCAGGTAAGATTGCATTAAATATACCAGTAAAAATATCTACTGGAAGATTAGTAAGCACAATAAAGCCAAGCTTTAGAACATCTTATGCGTTAGTTAGATACGTTTCTTCAAAGCCTTTTTCAAAATCAGTAGCAAGTACAATAGATGTAACAAGTGACGAAAATATCTTTAAAACAGCGCTTGAGAAAATAAAAGAATTTTTTTATAGTTAAAATTAAGGGAGGAACAAAGAAGTATGTTAGAATATGACGAAATGGAAAGAGAAGTAAACGATAACGCAGTAATAAAAGTAATTGGTGTTGGTGGCGCAGGAAATAATGCTGTAAATAGAATGATACAAAGTGGTATAAGAGGAGTAGAATTTATATCAGTAAATACAGATAGACAAGCTCTTAAAAACTCAAATGCAAGCACAAAAATACAAATAGGTGAAAAAATAACAAGAGGACTAGGGGCAGGAGCAAATCCAGATATTGGAGCACAATCAGCAGAAGAAAATAAAACAGAAATAACAGAAAGCTTGCGTGGAGCAGACATGGTCTTTGTTACAGCAGGAATGGGACGGAGGAACAGGAACAGGAGCTGCACCAGTTGTTGCTGCGGCTGCAAAAGAAATGGGAATACTTACAATAGGAGTAGTAACAAAACCATTTACATTTGAAGGTAAAAAAAGACTTGCCCAAGCAGAAAGAGGAATTGAAAGCTTAAAATCAAAAGTTGATGCATTAGTAGTAATACCAAATGATAAACTTTTGCAAATAATAGATAGAAAAACAAAAATGACAGATGCATTTGAAAAAGCAGATGATGTTTTAAGACAAGGTGTTCAAGGAATATCTGACTTAATTGCAAATCCAGGACTTGTAAACCTAGATTTTGCAGATGTAAAAACAATTATGCTAAATACAGGTATGGCACATATGGGAATAGGTAGAGCAACAGGAGAAAATAGAGCAGAAGACGCTGCAAAACAAGCAATTCAAAGTCCGCTTTTGGAATCATCAGTTGAAGGAGCAAGAGGAGTTATAATAAATATTACAGGTTCAGAAGATATTGGGCTTCAAGAAATCAATACAGCAGCTGAACTAGTGCAAAGAAGCGTAGATCCAGAAGCAAATATAATATTTGGTACAGCAATAGATGAGAGTTTAGGAGATGAAATCGCAATAACTGTTATTGCGACAGGATTTGACAAAGAAAGATTATCTTCAAACTTAGGTGTAGAGCAAATAGTTTCAAAGGCATGGGATAAGAAGATAACATCTGTGCCATCATCAGTAGAAAGTACAAACAATAATTCACAAGATTTAGATATCCCTTCATTTTTAAGAAAAAATAAAGGCACAAAGTAGAAAATACTTTGGCATAATAAAAAGACACAAGTAAACCAAGTGTCTTTTTATTATATACAAGTTACTGATTTTACTAGTAAAGCTTAAAATACAAAGAATTCAAAGTACATTATAAATAAGAAGTATATATAAGCTATTAAAAGCAAATCTTTTTGTAATAAAAATAGTGAATACAATAGGAGAAAAAGTAATTGAAATCGATAAGAAATTACGATATATTTTAAAAGGAGAAAAAACTAAAAAAATACAAAAAAATTAAAAAAATATATTGACTTTGTCGATTAATTATGTTATTATAAATATACACTAATCAAAAAGAAGAAAAACATATTAAAAAGTGTATATAATTTGATATACAAACTAGTAATATTTAAGGTAAAACAAAGAAAATATAACATCAAATTACTGGTTTTTCTTTTGCCCAAAAACATGGCAAAAAAATAATTTGAAATTTTTTAAAAAAAGTGTTGACAATTCGGTTTGAAAAGTGTATAATATAAAAGTTCCTTATAAAAAGAACAAAAAAGTACATTGAAAAGTAAACAAAAAATCCTTTAAGAGACCAAGCGGAAATATATCAAAAAGATATATGACGTAAATAAAAAAAGATGATAAAAATGAGTTAGAAAACTCAAAAGAATAATGATTAAAACAAATTAATCACGCAATTTGAAGGAGAAACGAGTAGAACAAGGCAAACGAACAAAAGTTAACGAAATAATACGTTTGTATATTGAGGAAACTTTTAGTGAAGTTTAACGAAGTAATGCGAAGTTTATCGTTCGAATTTAATATGAGAGTTTGAT
>JAAWDU010000030.1 GCA_022793905.1 Clostridia bacterium | reverse complement strand
TAGAAAGATTAGGTTACCTAAGCCTTTCTAGTGTATACTGTTAAAGTATTAATTCTATCGAACCGCCCTGTGCCGAACGGCATGCAGTGGTGGTGTGAGAGGACACTGAATAAAATAATTATTCAGTTCCTACTCGATTACAAAAAAATGCATTTTTTTATATAAATTTGCAAAAATTCCTTGATTTTTTTTTATTTTATTATATAATTTTATAGTAGAGAAATTATAAAGGATGTGATATCGTGAGAAAAAATAAACAATCAGGGGAAGATAATGGAGTAAATGTCTTAATTGTAGATGATGAAATCGGTATCATTGATTCATTATCCATATTCTTAAAGAGATATGGGTATAGGTTTGTACGGAGTTACAGATCCATTAGAAGCAATAGAAAAGATAAGAAATGAAAAATTTGATTTAATGATATTAGACTTTATAATGACTCCAATACATGGAGACAAAGTAGTAGAAGAAATACGTAAATTTAATAAAGAATTATACATTTTGCTACTAACAGGACATAAAGACTTAGCTCCACCACTTGAAACAATTAGAAGATTAGATATTCAAGGGTATTGTGAAAAAAGTGATAAATTTGACCAATTATTACTTTTAATAGAATCTGGAGTAAAAGCAATAAATCAAATGAAAGTTATTAAAGATATTAATGAAGAACTAAAGACAGCTAATACTAAGTTAGAACAAGCATATCTAGAAAGCATACAAACATTAAGATATACAGTAGAAGCAAAAGACCCATATACAAGAGGACATTCAGATAGAGTTGCAGATTATTCAGTTTTAATTGGAAAATATCTTGGCATTAATGAAAAAGAGTTGCATACACTTAAGATAGGAGGGCTTTTCCATGATATTGGAAAAATAGGAATACCAGATAACATATTATTGAAGCCACGGAAAACTTACAGCAGATGAATATTCAGAAATAAAAAATCATCCAGCAATAGGTGTACATATATTATCTAATGCAACAATTTTTGGTGATATTATACCAATAGTAAAACATCATCATGAAAGATATGATGGACTTCGGTTACCCATCAAAACTTGCAGGAGAAGATATACCATATCTTGCAAGAATTGCAGCATTAGCAGATACATTTGATGCTATGACATCTAAAAGAACATATAGAGATGCATTAGATATAAAAATAGTTATTGATGAAATAGAAAAAAACAGAAGAGTACAATTTGATCCACAAATAGCAGATGTGTTTTTAGATATTTTATGTAATCATTATGATGAAGTAGAAGAAATTCAGAAGAAATATGCTTAAATTTTAACTAAAAAGGTATTATAAGTTTATAATAATAAACTTTATTGATACATAAATTTATGTACCGACAAGGTATAAAAAACAAAGTAAAAGGAGGAACTAAAAATGGACGAAGAAGAAAAAAATGTAGAGCCAATAAAGTCTAGTGATGAAGTAAAAACAGAAACTACACAAACAGGCGAAAGAAAAGGCTTTAACATCACAGCTTTAATACTAGGTATAATTTCACTTATTAGCTTCTGTGCATGGTACATATCACTTCCATCAGGAATAATTGCTATAATATTTAGTATAGCAGGTAAAAAAGATGCTGGACGTGGAATGGGTGTTGCAGGTATGGTAATGGGAATTATAGCAATAGTACTTACAATATTATGGCTTGTTTTCTTAGGAAGTATGATTATGGCTTTAAATGAAGCTGGATATACTTATTAAAATAAAAAATCTTTGCATTTTTGCAAAGATTTTTTTACTATTATGCTATATCTTTCTTCAAAAGTTTCTAAAAATTCCCCAAATAGCTATGAGTGAAATAATAATAGAAATCAAAACATAGATAATATTATGGTTTTTTTCATCTTTTTTTAATCTAATCTTAATTAAGTTAAAAAATAAATATAAAGTAAGAAGAAATGCAAAGATAATAATTAATTTATCCAAAATAAGTACTCCTCTCTAAAATGCATTAATTGCCAAAAATGATATCTACAAAAGACCTTTTTTTCAAAAAAATACATACGATATCGTCAATAAATAGAATTATAAATATAGGAAAAAGTATTAGGGTATAATAAGCATTATACCCTATTGCAAGAGAAAAGTTTAATCCTAGTATTTCCTTAGTGGCTCTTGTAATTCCACATGCTGGGCAGAAAACACCAAAACTTTCTTGTATATAACAATTTCCGTAAGGTAATATTAGCATATCTTAGTAAGATAAAACCTAAAATAATTAAAGTATATAAGAAAATTCTTATATGCTTAAAAGTAATTTTTTTCATTATTCTATACCCAAATATTGATTATAAGTTCCTTCTTTATCAATAATTTTATCCTTTTTAATATCTATAACTCTATTACTAACTGTTTGGCAAAGCTCATGATCATGGGAGGTGAAAATAAGATTTCCTTTAAATTTTTTCATACCTTCATTTAAAGCAGTAATACTTTCCATATCTAAATGATTAGTAGGTTCATCAAATATTAAAAGATTGGCACCAGAAAGCATAAGTTTAGAAAGTACACATCTAACCTTTTCTCCACCAGAAAGCACTGATACTTTTTTTAAGGCTTCTTCGCCAGAGAAAAGCATTCTACCTAAAAAGCCTCTAACATAAGTTTCATCTGGGTCTTTAGAATAATTTCTCAGCCAATCTACTAAAGGGATATCATTACTAAATAAATAATTATTATCTTTTGGAAAATAATCTTTAGTTATAGTAGTTCCAAAAATAACCTCTCCACTATCTGGCTTAATTTCACCAGCAATAATTTGAAATAGAGTAGTTTTTGCAATTTCATTGTCAGATAAAAGCAAAATTTTGTCATCTTTTTTTATAGTAAAAGAAACATTATCAAGAATTTTTTCGCCATCAATAGTTTTTGAAATATTATTTAAAGTTAAAATATCTTTTCCGTGGTTCTCTATCTGGTTTAAAGTCTATATAAGGATACTTTCTATTTGAAGGCTTTATTTCATCTAACTCAATTTTCTCAAGTGATTTTTTTCTAGAAGTTGCTTGTTTAGACTTTGAAGCATTTGCACTAAATCTTGCAATAAATTCTTGTAATTCCTTAATTTTTTCTTCTTTTTTCTTGTTTGAATCTTTAGCCTGTTTTAATGCAAGTTGACTAGATTCATACCAGAAATCGTAATTTCCTGGATAAACTTTAATTTTTCCAAAATCTACATCTGCAATATGAGTGCAAACTTTATTCAAGAAATATCTATCATGAGAAACAACAATTACAGTGTTTTCAAATTCAATTAAAAATTCTTGAAGCCAGTCAATAGTTTTTATGTCTAAATCGTTGGTTGGTTCGTCCAAAAGTAAAACATCTGGATTCCCAAATAAAGCTTGAGCAAGTAAAACTTTAACTTTTTCTTTTGCTTCAATTTCTTTCATTAATTTATAATGAAGTTCTGTCCCTATACCAAGATTATTTAGAAGCATAGAAGCATCTGCTTCTGCATTCCAACCATCAAGTTCAGCAAACCTTTCTTCTAATTTTGCTGCTTGCATTCCATCTTCTTCAGAGAAATCTGGTTTTGCATAAATACTATCTTTTTCTTTCATAATACTATATAATTCTTGATTTCCCATAATAACAGTATCAATAACACTATATTCTTCATAAGCAAAGTGATCTTGTTTCAAGACTGATAGTCTTTCACCGCTATCCATTGAAACATCACCTTTGCTTGGTTCAATCTCTCCAGATAAAACTTTTAAAAAAGTTGATTTACCAGCACCATTAGCACCAATAATACCATAGCAATTTCCTTTTCCAAATCTAATATTAACATCTTCAAATAAAACTCTTTTTCCAAATCTTACAGTAACATTTGTTGAAACTAACATAAATTAAAGCCTCCTCGAAATTAATTGAAGTTTATTATATAATATTTTTTAGTGTTTTTCAAGTCCTGTTCTTTTTAAATTATATTTTTCATTGTCTATAATTAGAGTTAGATCATTTGCACTAGTATTATCAAATTTGGACATAAAAATATATTCAAAGCTATCATTGTCTCCCTTACAAAATGATGCAAACTCACAATTATAGGATTTACCTAGACTATCTAATAATTTTATTTTATTGATTTTTTTTACTATTCCAAAGTCAATAATTGTATAGGTTCCAGTTTCTGTTATTGCAAATTTTTTTATTTTAGGGCAGTCTGATATATAATATACAGAACTTCTATTTATAAACTTTTCATCTACATCGATTTTGAAATTTGCAGATGATTTTATATATAAGTAATTATTATTTGTAAAAATAGATTTTTTCGAAAGTGTTATGTCCGAAAAACTTACATCAAGAGTTTTGGAAATAGGGAACTCATATGAATGTAAGTAAATCATACATTTTATATGATGATTATTATGTCGAACTATTTTAGTTCCAACAGATTTCGCATATTGCTCATTAAATATATTCTTTCTATCACAAATTAAATTATTATTCTCATCTTGAATTTTCAAATCTGTTATAGTAAATTCATTAAATCTACTTATGTCTTTTTCAGATTGAAAATCAAAAATTATATATAGATTCATTTCATCTGCAATTAATTGACTAGCGGTTATTTTATAACCATCACCTAAATCAATATAATCTGTATACACATTTTGTACCCAATCTTTTTCCAAAATAGCTTTAAGCATTCCATCATTATTTTTACCAACAGTTTTTATATTAAAGTAATCTAATAATCTTCCTAGGTATCCTGCAGCTACGCTTCCTGCAAGTCCGATAAATATTGCAACCAAAATAATAAATAGTCGTTTTTTATCAAACCTATCTCTAATTCTTTTTAGTCTTGATTTTACAGTGTTCTCTTTCATATCTAAATCATCTGATATTTGTTTTGTAGTATAACCATAAATTTCTTTAAGCTCGTAAATTGTTTTATCTTTAGTACTAAATTTGTTAATTATATTTTCAAAAAGAATTTTTGCCTGAACTTTATCTAAACTTTCATAAAGTTCGTATTCAGATAATTTATTTTCATCTAGTGAATATAATTCTTTTTGACGTTTATAAAATTCACGACATGTATTTATTAAAATTTTGGTAATCCAGTATTTAAAAGATTTAGCCTTTTCTAAAGTTGAAATACTTTTATATGCTTTAAATAGAGTTATTTGTACAATATCTTCTGCGTCTGCTTCATTTGGAAGTCTTTGTTTTGCACACATAAGTAAATAATTGTAAACAGAATCAAACAACTCATTAAAGGCATTTTCATCACCAGATTTTGCTTTTTCTACTAATGCTTCTATTATTATCACCCTATTTTCTAAAATAATCATGTAAGTAATTTTAACTTTAAGGATATAAGAATATGACATAAATACAATGTGAAAATTAAAAATAATAAACTTGAAAAAAAGTATTTAATGTGATAGTATTTAAAAGAAAATAAAATTAATGTAAAGGAAATTAAAAATGGAAAAAATTATAGGGATAATTGCAAATGAGTTGAATATAAGAGAAAGTCAAGTGGAAAAAACAGTAAAGCTAATTGATGAAGGAAATACTATACCATTTATAGCAAGATATAGAAAAGAAGTGACAGGAAATCTGAGTGATGAAATTTTAAGGGACTTAAATGAAAGATTGATATATTTAAGAAACTTAGAAAAAAGAAAAGAGGAAATAACAAAATCAATAGAAGAACAAGGAAAAATGACAGAAGAAATTCAAAAGTCGATAGAAAAAGCAATAACACTTGCAGAAGTTGAAGACATATATAGACCATATAAACAAAAGAAAAAAACTAGAGCTACAATTGCTAAAGCAAAAGGTCTAGAACCTTTAAGTATAATAATATATTTACAAAATGAGAAAGAAAATATATATGAAATTGCTATGCAATATATAAATTCAGAAAAAGAAGTAAATACAAAAGAAGAAGCAATTCAAGGAGCACTTGATATAATCGCAGAAAACATTTCAGATGAACCTAGATACAGAAAACAAATTAAAAAGCTATATTTTAGAGAAGGATTTATTGAAACAAAGGCAGTAAATGAAGAAGAAGAAACAAATTATGAAATGTATAAGGAATATAAGGAGAAATTGAATCAAATACCAAGTCATAGAATTCTTGCAATAAATAGAGGAGAAAAAGAAGAAGCTTTAAAGGTAAAAATAAATAAACCAGAAGAAAAAATTATAGAGAGTATAGAAAAAGATGTAATAAAAGGAAAGACACAATTTGAGCAAATGCTGAAAGATACAATTTTAGATTCATTTAAAAGATTAATAGAGCCATCTGTTGATAGAGAAATAAGAAACGACTTAACAGAAAAGGCAGAAGAGCAAGCAATAAAAGTATTTGGAAAAAATGCAAAGCAGTTATTGCTTGGTGCACCAATTAAAGGAAAAACGGTTATGGGGTTTGATCCAGCATATAGAACAGGTTGTAAAATTGCAATAATAGATGAAACAGGAAAAGTACTTGATATAGAAACAGTATATCCAACAGCACCTCAAAATGATGTGGAAGGAGCAAAACAAAAGCTACTTAAATTAATAAAGAAAAACAAAGTAGATATGATTGCAATTGGAAATGGAACAGCTTCAAGAGAATCAGAAATGTTTGTCGCAGATATGATAAAAGAAGCAGATAGAGAAGTAAATTATGCAATTGTGAGTGAAGCAGGTGCATCTGTTTATTCTGCTTCAAAACTTGCAGGGGAAGAATATCCTGATATAAATGTATCTATAAGAGGAGCAATTTCAATTGCAAGAAGACTTCAAGATCCACTTGCTGAACTTGTAAAAATTGACCCTAAAGCAATAGGAGTTGGACAATATCAACATGATGTAAATCAAAAAAATTTGAATGAAAGTCTAACAGGAGTAGTTGAAGATGCAGTTAATAAAGTTGGAGTAGATGTAAATATTGCTACACCTTCACTTTTATCATATGTTTCTGGAATAAACTCTGGAATTGCAAAAAATATTGTAAAATTTAGGGATGAAAATGGAAAGTTTAAAAATAGAAAAGAATTATTGAAAGTTCCAAAGCTACGGAAAGTCAGCTTTTGAACAATGCTCAGGTTTTCTTAGAATTGCAGATGGAGATAATGCATTAGATGTTACAGCAGTTCATCCAGATAATTATGAGCAAACAGAAAAGTTATTACATAATGAAGGATTTGAAAAAGAAGATTTAAGAAAAAAAGAAAAAGTGCAGGAATTGAAAGAAAAATTAAAAGATTTAGATATAAAGAAGACAGCAAAAGAACTAGATATTGGAGAGATAACACTTAGTGATATAGTAGGAGAGCTTACAAAGCCAGGAAGAGATCCAAGAGAGGAAATGCCAAAGCCTATTTTAAGAAATGATGTTTTAAAGTTTGAGGATTTGACAGAAGGAATGTGGTTAAATCGGAACTGTTAGAAATGTAATAGACTTTGGAGCTTTTATAGATATTGGAATTAAACATGATGGACTTGTACATATTTCAGAAATGAGTAATAAATATATTAAACATCCATCAGAAATTGTATCAGTTGGGGATATTGTAAAGGTGCGAGTTATAAAAATTGATAAAGAAAGGCAAAAAGTTGCACTTAGCATGAAAAATGATAAGTAAAATAGAAATTGATATTTTAGGAGGAAAATATGAGCATTTTAAAAGTTAAAAATTTAAGTAAAATTTATGGAGAGAAAGATATAAAAACAGTTGCAGTTGATAATGTATCTTTTGAAGTAGAAAAAGGAGAATTTGTTGCAATTGTTGGTACAAGTGGAAGTGGAAAATCAACACTACTCCACATGATTGGAGGAGTAGATAAACCGACTTCTGGCGAAGTTGAAATAAACGGAGTTAATATTTATGAGCTTAATGAGGCAAAGCTTGCAGAATTTAGAAGAAAACAAGTTGCTTTAATTTATCAATTCTATAACTTGATACCAGTACTTAATGTAGAAGAAAATATGACTTTACCTATAAAATTGGATGGAAGAAATCCAGATGAGCAAAAATTAAATGAATTAATTTCTAAACTTGGTTTAAAAGAAAGAAAATATAATTTGCCAAATGAATTATCTCGGAGGACAACAACAAAGAGTAGCAATTGGAAGAAGTATAATGCAAGAACCAATAATATTACTTGCAGATGAACCAACTGGAAATCTAGATAGTGAAAATTCTAGAGAAATTCTAGAATTACTAAAAAAATCAAATAAAGAGTATAATCAAACTATTATTTTAGTTACACATGATGATGAAATTGCGAAAGAAGCTAGTAGAATTATTACAATAAAAGATGGAAAAATTGCAGATGATAGCAAATAGTTTAGTTATGTAAAACTATAAAGGGGGATAAAAATATGGCTACAACAGCGGATTTTATTGAATATGTGTGTGAACAAATATCAGGAATTGGAGAAATTAGATACAAGAAAATGTTTGGAGAATATATGGTGTATGTGAATGACAAACCAATATTTATAGTTTGTAATAATACAGTTTATGTAAAACAAAATGAAGTAATTAAAGAATTAATGAAAACAGCAGAAACTGGATTTCCGTATAAGGGAGCAAAGGAACATTATATTTTAGAGATAGATAATAGTGAATTTGCTAAAATTATAACATCAAGATTAGAAAGTGTTACAGAAGTTCCAAAAAAGAAAAAGAAATGACATATAGTTAAAAGGGAGGAATAATGTCTTTAATAAATGTAAAAAATTTAAACTTTAAATATCCTGGAAGTTTAAATAATGTGTTTCAAGATGTATCATTTAATATAGATACTGATTGGAAATTAGGATTTATAGGAAGAAATGGTAAAGGAAAAACTACATTTTTAAAATTATTACTTGGAGAATATGAGTATACTGGAACAATATTAAAAAATGTAGAACTTGATTATTTCCCTTTTCAAGTAAAAGAAAAAAATAGAATGGCTATTGAAATTGTAAATGAAATTGCTCATAATAGCGAAGATTGGCAAATGATTAAGGAGTTAAATTTACTTAGTGCAGAGCCAGAAATTCTTTATAGAAATTTTGATTTATTAAGTGGAGGAGAGCAAGTAAAGATACTTTTAATAAGTTTATTTTTAAAAGGAAATAATTTTTTGCTTTTGGATGAACCTACAAATCATTTGGATATTGAAACAAGAAATAGTTTAGTAGAATATTTAAAAAAGAAAAAAGGATTTATATTAGTATCTCATGATAGAGTTCTTTTAGATAAAGTTGTAAATCATATTATTTCTATAAATAATACAAATATTGAAATCGTACAAGGTAATTTTTCATCTTGGCAGGAAAATAAAAATAGAGAAGAACATTTTGAGAATATGCAAAATGAAAAATTACAAAAAGATATAAGTAGACTTGAAATTGCTTCAAAAAATACTGCGAATTGGTCAAGAGAAGTTGAAAAATCAAAATATAAAAAAAACAATTCAGAATCTAAAATTGATAGGGGTTATATCGGACATAAGTCTGCAAAAATGATGAAAAAGTCTAAGATAATGGAACAGCGAATAGAAAAAGCAATAGATGAAAAATCTAGTTTGCTAAAGAATACTTATAAGAATGAAAGCTTAAAAATAGTACCACTAGAAAATATAAAAAATGAATTAATAATAGCAAATAGATTTCAAATAAAATATAATAATAAAGAAATATTTAAAGAGATTTCTTTTGAAGTAAAAAATGGAGATAGAATTGCAATAAAACGGAAAAAATGGAATAGGAAAATCTAGTATATTAAAATTAATTAGTGGAGAAAAAATAGAATATAATGGAGAAATAAAAATTATAAATGATTTAAAGATATCTTATGTATCACAAAATACTGAAAATCTAAAAGGCAATTTAAGATTATTTGCTAATGAAAATACAATTGATGAAAGCATTTTTAAAGCAATGTTATCTAAAATGGGATTTTCAAAAAACGATTTTGAAACTAACATTGAAGAAATGAGTGAAGGTCAGAAAAAGAAAGTATTAATTGCAAAAAGTATATCAGAACAAGCTAATATTTATATATGGGATGAACCGTTAAATTACATAGATATATTAACAAGAATACAAATTGAAGAAGCGATTTTAAAATATAAACCAACTTTAATTTTTGTAGAACATGATGAGATGTTTATAGAGAATAGTGCAACAAAAGTAATAGAATTAAAAAAATTTTGAGGGGGAGTTTATGAAAAAAAGCAGTATAGGCAACACACCAATGATAAAAATAAATTATGAATACAAAGGAGAAGTTAAATATATATATACAAAGCTTGAATACTATAACTTAACTGGAAGTATTAAAGATAGAGTAGCTTACTATATTTTAAAAAATGCAAAGGAAAAAGGAAATTTAAAAGAAGGAATTCCTATAATTGAGGCAACAAGTGGAAATACAGGAATTGCATTAGCAGCATTTGGAAGAATTTATAAATGCCCAGTTTATATATTTATGCCAGATTGGGCAAGTCAAGAGAGAGTTAAATTGATGAAGGCATATGGAGCAAATGTTATATTGTATTCGAAAGAGGAAGACGGATTTTTGAGGTGCAAGGAAGAAGCAGAAAAAATGGCAAAAAGTAAAGGTGCATTTTTAGCAAATCAGTTTTCAAATAAGGATAATTTCTTGGCACATTATGAAACAACAGGAGAAGAAATTATAAGAGATGTTCCAGAAGAATTATATGGATTTGTATCAGGAGTTGGTACAGGAGGAACTTTAATGGGGACTGGAACACGACTAAAAGAGAGTTTTAAAAATCTAAAGATAGTAGCAATAGAACCTGAAACAATGCCTATAATATCACAAGGAAAGATAAAAGGAAATCATAAAATTGAAGGAATAGGAGATGAGTTTGTACCAGATTTAGTTGATAAAAGTATGATTGATGATATTTTTTTAGTAAATGATGAAGATGCAATAAATATGTCAAGAAAACTGGCAAAGGAATTAGGATTAGGAGTTCGGAATATCATCAGGAGCAAATTTTATTGGATGTATTAAATTAAATGAAAATATTAGTAAGGCGGTATGCACAGTTTTTGCAGATGATAATAAAAAATATTTAACAACAGAACTATCAGATGAAATTAATGATGACCCAGAATTTATTTCTAATCAAATAAAACTAATTAATTATGAAGTTATATAAAATTATATTACCATTACGGATTTAAAGTATTGGGCAGTATTGTATATATGAAAAAGGTTCAAAAATTAGTTCACCAATAAAATTTATTACAGCTAATTTTATTGAGTATGAAAATTCAAAAGATATGATAGAAAAAATAAAAGAATTTCGGTTCTATAATATTAGTTGGGGTGGATAAAACTCCAACTATTTTTGAAAAATAAAATAGTGCATTTATCAAAAATACCTGATAAAATATTTTTGTCTAAGAAAATATCAAAGGAGGTATTAGATAAATGCAACATAATTTT
>JAAWDU010000029.1 GCA_022793905.1 Clostridia bacterium | reverse complement strand
ATATTTTTCTTCAATACCTTTTACTAATTCTGCTAATTCAACAACTGTTAAAGTGTCGATAGTTTCTAATAATTCATCAATTTTTGCCATTTTAAAATGACCTCCTTCTTATTTTTTATTATAATTTTTTTACTTTGCATTTTCTTTTAAAATTTATGCATTCTCTTTTTGTGCTTTAACTGCATCTAATGCAACTGCCAACTTGGTAATATTTCCAAGTAAAGCACCTGCCAATTTTGCAAGAAGCTCTTGTCTTGATGGTAATTTTGCTAAAGTTATAATTTCTTCTGCTGTCATTACTTTTCCATCAATAATTCCACCTTTTATTTTGTAGAATTCGTTAGCTTTAGTATAGTTGTAAACTACTTTAGATGGTTCTAAATAATCTTCTGATCCAAAAATAACCGCTGTTGGTCCTTCTAATAAATCATCTAAACCATTTTCCCCATTTTCATTTAATGCTCTTTTTACAATGTTATTTTTTATAACTTTGTATTCTGTATGAACATTTCTTAAATCTGTTCTTAATTTTGTTACATCTGCAACGTTAATACCTCTGTAATCTGTTAAAAGAATTACTTTTGCTTCTTTTAATTTTTCTGCTAGTTCTTTTACTTCTTCTTCTTTTTTTTGTAAAATTGTATTACTTGCCATTTTTTCACCTCCTAAAATTGTTTGTTAAAATAAAATATCCAATAAATTTTTGCCTATTTAACAAGACAAAGATCTATTGGATAAATCCGCTTCTCTTTGCCTCGGTAAGACTTACTTTTTGCTTACTTTCTTAGGCTCTATTTATTTTTTATTTTTGATCAATATACATACTTGGTCCCATTGTAGTAGAGATTGCTACACTTTTAATATATTGTCCCTTAGCTGCTGCTGGTTTTGCTTTGATAATAGCATTTATAATAGTTTCATAGTTTTCTAATAGCTTCTCTGCTCCAAATGATACTTTTCCAAAACCTAAGTGAACAATGTTATTTTTGTCAAGTCTGTATTCTACTTTACCTGATTTAATTTCATTGATTGCTTTAGTAACATCCATTGTTACTGTACCTGATTTTGGGTTTGGCATTAATCCTTTTGGTCCTAATACCTTACCAAGTCTTCCTACAACACCCATCATATCTGGAGTTGCAACAATAACATCATATTCAAACCAGTTTTCTTTTTCAATTTTTGGTATTAATTCTTCTGCTCCAACAAAATCTGCTCCTGCATTTTTTGCTTCTTCAGCTTTTGGACCTTTTGCAAACACTAATACTCTTAGAGTTTTACCAGTTCCATTTGGAAGTACTACTGTACCTCTAACTTGTTGATCTGCATGTTTTGAATCAACACCTAATTTAACATGTAATTCAACTGTTTCATCAAATTTTGTTTTTGGAAATTTTTCTACTATTTCTAAAGCTTCTTTTGCTTCATATAGTTTTCCCTTTTGGATAAGCTTTTCAGCTTCTTGATAACGTTTTCCTCTTTTCATTTTTACCTCCCTTGGTTTTAGCGAAGTTTTTCTTACTTAACTTCTCCCAAAATTTTAATTATTTGCAATTTCATTACTCAACTACAACACCCATTGAACGAGCGGTACCTTTAACCATACTCATAGCTGTTTCAAGAGTTGCTGCATTCAAATCTTCCATTTTTTGCTCAGCAATTTGTTTTACTTGTTCTTCAGTAATTTTTGCTACTTTATCCTTGTTTGGTTTACCAGAACCTTTTTCAATTTTTATAGCTTTTTTAATTAATACAGCTACTGGTGGAACTTTTGTTATAAATTCAAAAGATTTATCAGCATATACTGTAATAACTACTGGGATTATCATACCTGGCTGATTAGCTGTTCTATCATTAAACTCTTTAACGAATTGCATGATATTAACTCCACTTGAACCAAGTGCTGGTCCTACTGGTGGAGCTGGTGTTGCTTTTCCAGCTTCTATTTGTAATTTAATTACTGTAGCTACTTCTTTTTGTGCCATTTGGATTTGCACCTACCTTTCCTTATTTAGAATTATCTATTTGTTTAGATTTTTTGAACTTGTGAAAACTCTAGCTCTGCTGGAGTTTCTCTTCCAAACATTGAAACAAGCACTTTTACTTTGCCCTTTTCTTTGTTTATTTCTTGTACTACACCAATAAAGCCTTCTAATGGTCCATTTACAACCTTTACAGATTCATTTACTTCATAATCTACTTTTATAGGCATTTCTTCAAAGCCCATATTTCTTATTTCTTCCTCTGTAAGAGGTATTGGATTTGTTCCAGAACCAACAAAACCTGTTACTCCTCTTGTATTTCTAACAATATACCAAGTTTCATCAGTTACAATCATTTTTATCAAAACATATCCAGGGAAAACTTTTTTAAGATTGGCTTTTCTTTTTCCATCTTTAATCTCAATTTGTTCTTCCATTGGAACAACAATTTCAAAAAAATAATCTTCAAGCTCTCTATTTTTTACCATTTTCTCTAAATCTGTTTTTACTTTATTTTCATATCCCGAATAGGTATGTATAACATACCATCTTGCGACAGAATCTTCTTTTTGATGTGCCACTTTTTCTAAACCTCCTTATAGATTATTGTCTACACTAGTAACATCATCAGGTGTAGTCTCTGGTGTAGGTTCAGTATTTTCTGGTGTCTGCTCTGGTGTAGATTCTGCTTGTTCTTCACCCTCTTCGTTATTTGTTTCCTCTTCATTATTTGCTTCAGGGTTTGTCTTATTTTCTTCCTCATCAGATACTACTGAATCTTGCACATATGTCTTCAATTTATCTATTCCGTAGGTATTTAAAGCTTCAAAAGCTAAATCTAATACGAATACGATTGCAGTTACAAGTAATACAATTACTATTACTATTATTGTATTATTTGCGACTTGACTTCTTGTTGGCCAAATAACTTTTTTTAATTCTGCTTTAAAATCTTTCCAAAAATGTTTCTGTTTTTTATTTGTTTTTTCTGATTTTTCTGCTTTTCCCATTTCTTTCTTAGCACCTCCATTAAATAAAAGTTATTTTGTTTCTTTATGTGTTGTACGTTTTTTACAATACTTACAATATTTTACTATTTCTAGTCTGTCTGTGTTATTTCTTTTGTTTTTAGATGTCATATAATTTCTTCTTTTACATTCTGTACATTCTAAAGTAATATTTTCTCTTGGACCTTTTGCAGCCATTAAAATACACCTCCGTAATCTTTTTCTAAGTTTTATTTGTCATTCATTTTTTAAGGTTTGCAATTTTGCCTTCGCTTAATTGCATAAGTCATTCGTAACTCACTTTGTTTCGAACGGCTGACTTAATAACGATGTGAACACGTACAACCTCAATACGTGTTCACATATTTTATCATATTTTTTTTTATTTGTCAAGCATTTAAAATGCTTTTTCCCTAAGTTTTTAATTTGTTTTTTATGTTTTACCTTCCTTCATGTCCTGGTCCAGCTGTTTTATTTCTTCCTACAATCTCAGCCTTTACTTTTGGTACATCTTTTTCTCCAGAAGTTTCATCGGCTTTAGAAGCTCCTTCTTCTGTTTCTTTTCCTACTTTCAAGCTATCTTTCCATGCATTTTTCTTGGCTTTTTCTTGTTCTAATGCTTTTCTTCTTGCTTCTATTGCTGCTGCTTCCTCCATCGCTTCTTTCTCTGCTAATTCTTTTAATCTTTTTTGACTTGCTAATCTTGCTTCGCTTGCTCTCAATTGTGCTTCTTCTCCTGCAAGCACTTCTTCTTCTGATTTTGCTGCCATATAAGCTTCTAAATCTGCACGTTTTTGCTCTTCTGTCTTTCCAACTCTATGAAATATCATCTCTTCTTCTATTTGTTCAAATTGCTTTAATTGTTTTTCAAAAGTAAAGTTCATATCCGAATAATCTCTTCCTAAGAATTTTCCTAGCTTTGGATATCTTATGCATAGTCTATCTAAGAAGCTTGGGTCTCCCTTGTATTTATCTCTAAATTCTCTTTTAAATAGTTCTTCTCTAGCTTTTCTTTCTTCTCTTTCCTCTTTACGTTTTTCTCTCCAATTTTTGAATCTTTGGAAAATTGTAATTTTTGCTGGTCTATCGGTTTCTGTGTCTTGTTCTTCTTGTTCTTGTTCTTGTTGTTGTTCTTCTTCCTCTTCTTCATTTTCGTAGCTTGCTCCTGCGCTTCTACTTCCAGCTTTTCCACTTACTTCTTCATCTTTTTTTGCTCTACTTTCTTGCTCTCTATCTTTATTTTCGTCTTTATTTTTGTCTTCATTATCTTTTTCTTCATTTTGTTTTGCTTTAGGTAATTTAATCATTTCTTTTAAAGAACCTTCTGATAAGCTTGAAACTGCTTTCCATCCCATTCCTTTAAAAATGCCTTCCCAAGGATTTTCACATTTTGCAATTACTTCATCGAGTTCTGTTTTTCCATCACTATAACGTCTAACTTCTGCTTTTGCTTCAAGGACTTCTCTTTTTATATCCTTCATAGTTCCTAGTTTGTCTTTTTCACCATTCAAATCTTTAATAGCTTGTTCCATTGCACTTTTTAGAGCTTTACTTTTCACACTTTTCATTGTGTCTTCTGCTTCTCTTATTTGCTCATCAATTTCTTCTTCTCTTGCTTTTAATTCTTTTTCCTTAGCTTGTACTGCTTCTAATCTCTTTTTTGCTTCTTCTTGTTCTTTTGCTTTTCTTTTTTCTGCTCTTGCTTTTGTAGATTTTATTGTTTTTATTTTTTTATCTACACTAGGAAAAGCCTCGAGGATATTTCTTTCTCCTTGAAGTTCTGTTGTTATTCTAAGCATTTCTTCCACTGCTTTTGTATTTGCATCTTGGTCTACATCTTTTCCATCCATTCCTGCTCTAACTCTAGTTTGTCTTCTAACAATTTCACTTTCCATTTTCTTGCATTCTTCATCTATTATTTGAATTCTGCTTTTCATTGTTTCTAATGAAATCTTGCTTAATTCATCATATACTTCTTGCCAATTTTCTCCATTTACTAACGTTTCTTTTGCTACTTTTACATAGGATTTAACCTTTGCCATAATTCGTCCTCCTAAAACATTTATAATCTTTAGATAAAATTCTCCTAATCTATCATACTGTTATAATTATAGCAGAATTGGAAGCATTTGTCAACAACTTTTTATGTAAATTATAGTTGTTTTAATTATGGTTCTACGTATTTTTTATCGGAAAGTTTTTTAAGCTTCGGTTTGATAGGGTTTCGTAACGGAGTTTTTTGTCCTTTATTTTTGCTTCTAATGGTGGGAGAATACCAAAGTTTGCATTCATTGGTTGAAAGTTCTTGTTTTCTGTGCTGATGTATTTGCTTATTGCTCCTATCATTGTTTCCTCTGGAAATATTAGTTTTTCTTTTCCTTTTAGTTTTCTTACTATATTTATTCCGAACTACTAGTCCGTGATGCAATTGATTCCACATATCCTTCTACTCCTGTTATTTGTCCTGCAAAATAAATATTAGAGTTCCTTTTTAGATTATATGTTTCGTTCAAAAGTTGTGGCGAATTTATGTAAGTATTTCTATGCATTACCCCATATTTTATAAATTCTGCATTTTGAAGTCCTGGTATTTTACTGAACACTCTTTTTTGTTCTCCAAATTTTAAGTTTGTTTGAAATCCTACAATGTTGTATAATGTTCCACTTGCATTATCTTGTCTAAGCTGTACAATTGCATATGGTCTTTTCCCTGTTCTTGGATCGTCAAATCCAACTGGCTTTAGCGGACCAAATCTTAATGTATCAATTCCCCTTTTTGCCATAACTTCAATTGGCATACATCCTTCAAAAATTTCTCTTTTTTCAAATTCATGTAATTCTGCAGTTTCTGCATTTACAAGCTCTTTCCAGAATTCTTCATATTCTTCTTTATTCATAGGAAGATTGATATAACATGCTTCTCCTTTTCCATATCTATCTCCCAAAAAACCTATATTCATATCAATACTATCTTTTTCAACTATTGGTGCAACTGCATCATAGAAATGCAATTTGTCATCTCCTGTTAATTCTGATATTTCTTTGCTAAGTGCATCTGTTGTAAGTGGTCCGGCTTGCTATAACTATTTGGTTATTTTCTATAATCTCACTAAGATACACATCTACTCCGCACTTCTGCTTCTATTACTTTGATGTTAGGCATTTCTTTTATTTTCTTAGTTACAAGTTCAGAGTATCTTTCCCTATCAATTGCTAAAGCTTGTCCTGCTGGAACCGCTGTTTCATCTGCACATTTTATAAGTAAACTGTCTAACCTTCTCATTTCCTCTTTTAAGAGACCACATGCGTTTGTAAGCAAGTTTGATTTGAAAGAGTTGCTACATACTATCTCTGCGAAATTTTTATTTGTATGAGCTTTCGTGAAATTTTTAGGCTTCATCTCATATAAAATTACATCTATATTTTCTTTTGCTATCTGGTATGCTGTTTCACATCCTGCAAGTCCTGCTCCTATTATAATTATCATATTTCTCACCTTTCCTTGTTTATGTTTACTTTTAATTTATTTTGTGTTATAATATAAGTAGATATGTCAAGCGCAAAAGTTGAAACCCAAAAACCATTTTTACTAATTAGGAGGTTCATCATGAAAAGGGATTGGTTTGGGAACATCTTGCTCATTGCAGTGCTTCTTATCATTGCATGGGTCATTCTCTCTGGCTTTAACATCTTATTCGCGTTTCTGTCCTTCATTGGTTAGGTTTGCACACGAAGCTTCTGGGCCGTAGTCGGTGGATTTATCATTATTTCCATTATTTCGGTCATTGTAAGCATTTTCAGGTGAACATGTCTAAAGACGCTCATATATCCAAGTTTTGGATTTTGAGCGTCTTTAGTTTATTTTATTTTTAGAATTCGATTACATATTTTTTAATTAAACCAATTCCAAGTGCGAATGTTAATAGAACTATCATTGTTAATCCTGCATAGATTTTTGCTATACCTGTTTTAACTGCAAGTACTACTGGTGCATCGTCTATATCATCTTCACCTGGCACTTTGTTGTCTGGTGTTGAGTCTACATCTGGTGAATCACTGTCATTTCTATCTTTGCTAATTTCTGCTAAGTTCACTTTTTCTCCAAGGTTCTCTGCACTGTTTATCCATGTTAGAACTATTGGAACTTCTGCATATTCTCCTGGTTTTAATAATGTTCCGTTTAAGTAATCTGTTACTACAACGCCTTCCTCAGCTATTTTCCAACGCCATTCTTTGTTGTCATCTTCTATAAATCTTAGCCCTTCTGGAATGTAGTCTTTTACTTCTTCTGCATATCCTTCAATCTCGCCTTCATTTGTAATCCTTATTGTGTAAACATATTTTATTTGGATTGTTTTAAGGTCTTTTTCTTGGATTTCTATTTTAACAGGTGCTTCATTTTTTGATGTTTCTGCTGTGTGACCTGTATCTGTTATAACTTCGTCTCCATTTTTTACCTTAACTTTAGTTTGTGAAACCCATTTTAATAGGCTTAAATCAAAGTATTTTACTTTTACATTATCAAAGTCTATATCATCTTCATCATCTGGGTCTGGATGTGGTGTATCTCTATTTGGCTCTGAATCTATGTCGTCATCTGAATCATCTGAAATTTGTGCTACGTTTTTGATTATTCTTGCTGATTCTTCTTTTGTTTTTGCGACATATGTTACTTTGAATGCTAGTTTTACATCTCTATAATCTGGATTTCTATCATTTTCATTATCTACTACCAGAGAATTTGGGTCAAATGCTTTTATTTTATTGTTTCTTCCTGTAGCGTTTTCTTGGTTTTGTGATAAATAATCTGTTACCACATATTTTATTTTACTTTGGTCGTCTGTTTCTTCCCCATTTTCATCAAGTGTTCTCCATCTGTATTCTCTATTTATTTCATGTGTTGGTAAAAATTCCAATCCTTCTGGCATATCATCTGTAATTTCATCTGCCCATCCGTCCATTTGACCTTCATTAAATATTCTTATTGTGTAAACTACTGTGTCTCCTGTACATACTTCAACTGGGTCTTTTCTATGATGATAACTTATTTTTCCATCTTCATACTTAACTTCTGGATATCTATTGTTTATAGGTGCATTTTGCACTTCTGTTATGAATTTTCTTAAAGCCAAGTCGAAATCTGGTTTTACTAATACTTTTTCAAAGTCGTCATCGTCTTCTTGTCCTGGTACATATGGTTTATTTGTATCTTCTTTGTCTTTTACATATGGTTTTGTAGGGTCTTCGTCTTTATATGTTGGTCTCTTATCGTCTGTTGGTAAATCGAAGTCTTCCCCTGGGTCTTTGTCTCCATCTGGTTCTGAGTCTCTATCTTCTATGTCTTCTGGAATTTTATTTCCTTTTTCATCTTCTGCGTCTGTTATTTGTGCTAAGTTTGTTAGGATTGTATTTCCTGGTGCTCCGTCTACTACTTTGCAAACTATTTCTAGGTCTACATAGTCTAATTCTCCTGCATTTGTTTCTTTGTCATATTTTTCTAGTAATTTGTCCTCAGCACTGTAAATTTTGTCTCCTTTTGTATTATCTTTTGCTGTTATTGTTGTTTTAACTTCACGTCCATTAAGTACCCAGCCATATTTTTTGTTTATTTCGTTATCTGCTAAAAATTCTAAGTAGTTTGGCAAATAGTCTGTTACTTCGTTTACATATCCACTTATTTCGCCTTCATTGTATAGTCTTATTTTGTATGTAACTATATCTCCTCTTTTTACCTGAATTGGGTTTTTATAGTGGAAATATTCTGCTGTTGTACTTTTGTCTGTATCAAGCTTATCTGTTACAACCTTTGGCTCTCTAGTATCTAAGTATGATTTTTCTTCTTTTTCTCCTTTTGAATTTGTAGTTTCTACTTTTGTTATGAATTTTCTTAGTGATAAGTCTATTTCTGGAACATTTACAACTACTTTTTCGAAGTCATCATCGTCTTCTTGTCCTGGAATGTGCGGTCTATTTGGGTCTTGACCATCTATTTCTGGTTCTTTATAGTCTGGCAATTTTGTATCATCTGGAACTTTCACATCATCTGGTTTTGATGGAGATGGTTCGTAGTCTTCTTCGACTGGTCTTCCATTTTCATCTTTTTCTTCTGTTATCTCCGCAATATTAGTTAATTTTATTTTGCTTTTTACTGTTCCAATCATCATGTGAACTTCAACTTCTATCCAACTTAGTTTCTCATCTTTACTTGCATTTTTATCATATGCAGGGATTGTTACTTCATCTCCTATAGTTTTTCCTGCAATATTTATTTTTCCTGCTTCCCCTTTAACTGTAAGTTTTCCTCCTGCATTTACTATTTTACAGCTTGGATTTGTTACCACTGCTTTTCTTCTTCCTTCTGGTTTTGTTATATCTTTCAATGTCCACCATGCGCCTTCTTGTCCTGGCCCTGGGTCATCTCCTCCTGCTGTATATACTAACGTTCCATTAGTTGGTATATAATCTGATATTTCTGTAACTTTTCCATCTAGTTCACCTTCGTTATATACTCTAATTTTATATGTTACAACATCTCCTATTTCTGCTGAAATTGCACCTTTATCATGAATATAGTCTGCTGTTCCTGGTCCTTTATCTAGATTACTTGTATCTGGCACTGGTTCTCTATGATATGGTGTATCTCCAATTTGTGATATGTACTTTCTTAAGGCTAAATCTATATCTGGCTTTTCAACTATTACTTTGTCGAAATCGTCATCATCTTGTTGTCCTGGTACATATGGTTTTCCTTGTTCATTTTTCTCATATGGATGATTTGGGTCTTCATCTTTATAATCTGGTAGAGGTCCTTCTGGTGCATTTGGAGTTGTATTTCCCCAATGTATATCTGCATTTCCTACTTCTGAGTCTCTATCATCTAAAACGTCTCTACTTTCATTTGTCATCTTTGTTACTTGTGCTATGTTTGTGATTGCTTCATCATATTTTGCCTTATCCATTACTTCACAATATATTTCTATATCTACATAGCTTATTGTATATCTATCTTTTCCTGTTTCTGCCCTTTTTTCTACTGCAGGAATTAATACATCTTTAAGTAACATTCCACTAACATTTGTTTTTCCTTGTTCTCCTTTAACTGTAAGTTTTCCTCCTGCGTCTACTATTTTGCAATTCTCTGTTGTTTGATATATGTACCCTCTTTCATTATCTTCTGGTGCTGATACCCAATAATTTTCTGTTTCTCCTTTTCCTTCTGGTATTACTCTTGTTAGATATGAAGGTAAATAATCTTTTACTTCTTCTACATGAGCTGGTATATCGCCTTCATTATATAGCCTTATTCTATATGTCACTGTTTGACCTAATTTTACTTTTACTGGTTCTTTTGGGTGGAAGTATTTTGCTGTTGTTATTTTGTTTTCACCTTCTCCATCATTGAATACACTTGTATCAACTTCTGGTGCTCTTGACTCTGTAAGTGCTACTCCATCTACTTCTGAGATGAATTTTCTTAATGCGATATCCCCATCTCCCTTGTTTTCTTCAACTTGTACAACTGGTTGTTCTGCAAGGAATTCTGTTCCTGCAAGCCATATTGTCATATCTCTTTTAGGTGTATATTTTCCTCCACCTGCTGTTACAGCAGATTTTGCTTGTTTTATTAAGTTTTGATATAATTTTGTTGCATGAGATTGTTTTTGTGTTCCCCATGAACCTTCATCTCCTATTTGTGCTACTGCACTTGATGGGATATTATATATATCTGCAAGTGTTTTATATTCATCATTTGCTCCAACTGCTCCTGTGTTAAAACCTTCACCAACTCTTCCCTCTATATATGGGTCATTTTTTACAGAAAGCCATAATGTTTGGTCTTCTTTATGATAAACTGCTTCATTGCTGTTTGCGAAGTACCATATTGCTAATTGTTGAATTACTTCTATATCTGCCCTTGTTAGAACATTTCTTACTCTCATGTCGCAATTTTCTGTTGGGTCAATTTCCATTGGCTGAGAAGCTCTATTTAATTCTGCTTCTGTATAGCCTGCTCCTTTTGTTTGGTCTAACAAATATGCCTTAAGCTCATTATCTGTTGCACCTTCAAGCAACATATTATCTAATATCCAAAGTACAGCATAAAAATCACTACTATATCCTTGTTTAAATAATGTTGTTTCTGAAGAGCCTTGGCTATATCTATTTACTAAGTCTTGGTAACTTCTTTCTATATTTTTTCTAGATAATGGAATTCCCAAATTGTATTCTACTTCTTTTCCTTCTACTGTTGGTCCTTCTGCTGTAAATCCAAGGCCTGCTCTTAAGCAATATAAATCCTTGAGATATTTTGGATCATTTGAATTTTTAATTGGTGCTCCATTTTCACTTTTTACTATTTTCCAAACATTTTTAGTATTATCACCATTGTCTGCGGTGTTTAACTGATGCTTATATGTAACAGCTGTTGTTTGTTTCTTTCCAGCTATAGTCACTGTTTGGTTTGCTGTTCTTTCTTTAGTTATAGTTAGTTTTCCTAAACCTGCATTTGACGCATTTAATAAACCAAACGCAATCAGCGTTAGCATAAATACTAAAATTCCAACAATTAGTTTCTTCTTTCTCATTTTTAATCACCTTTTTATACTTTTCTTATATTATATTTTACATTTTTTTTAGACAAAGTCAATAGAAGAATTTGGTATTTTTTTTGGCACAAAAAAAACGTTCAAAATCCTTCTACGGATGTTGTTTTTGTCAATTTCATGTAATTATATTACATTTATATTACAATTATACTACATTTTCACTTCAAAATCAACTAATTATGTAGATTTTTTACTAATTCTCGCTTTTGCGTATGTTTCTGTGATTTTTTTATTATAAAATGCATATAATATATTAAGAGAAAGTTTAGTACTTGACATTTTATTTTTTTTTTGCTATTATATATAAGAATTTAAAATTTGCAGGTATAGTTTAGTGGTAAAACATAACCTTGCCAAGGTTAAGTTACGGGTCCGATTCCCGTTACCTGCTCCATAGTTGCGCACACCTATTGAATAAGGAATTATTTCAATTTGGTGTTTTTTTGTTCTCATTATTCTCTATATTATAATCTAAAACAAGATCATTGGAATGCAGAAGACATTTATTATAGTGTTCCTTTTTGGAAAAGGGCATCCTATTCTAGGACACCCTTTTCTTATTTGCTTTGTTTGCCGTAGTTTTTCTTTAGTATGTTTCTATCTGTTTCATCTACTTGACTGTCTTCGTTTAGGTCGCAGATTCCGGTTTTTTCCGAAGTTTCCGTTTAGTATTATTAAATCGTCTATGTTTATTTTTCCGTTTCCTGTTACATCTCCTGCAATCATTGTTTGTTCTGGTATTTTTATTTCTTGTTCTATGTTTTGTACCTCTATATCTGTTATTTTTATATCTAAATAACCTCGTTTTTTAATATATAGGTCATATGTTCCTGTTTTTACAAATAGCTCGTAGTTTCCGTTTCTGTCTGTTTGAAGATTTGTTACTAAGTTTCCTTCTTTATCATATAGTTCAATATCTGCAATGTGTTTGTTTTCAAAGTTTTCTGTTTTTATCTTTCCGTTAATTACCGCTTCTTCCATATCATATTTTACATATATCTTGTAGATTTCAGTAGTGTATCCATCTTCTGCTGTTACTTTTATTTTAAATATATTATCTCCTTTTCTTGTTAATGTTAAATCTCCGGTCTAGTGTTACAGTTGCTTTTTCTTCTTTAGGAATAGCATTTACGCTTGATGCCGTTAGTTTTTCTACTTCTTTTGGTACTTTTAATGTGTATATAAATTTGTCTTCATTGAATTCTTCTTCTAAAGTATAGCCGTCTACACTTAAGCTTTTTAGCCTTGCATCGTCTGTTCTATTTTTTATTACTGTAACTGTGTATTCTCTTTCACTTCCGTCCTCTGCTGTGACTACTATTTTTCTTATTGACGTTCCATCTGGTATTACTTCTGCATCTGTTCCTGTAACTTTTGCATAACGGTCTTCTGTACTATATTCAAATGATAAAAGTGAATCTCCTGTACCTACTGTAAGTGTGTAATTTTCTTCCTCATAGGCAAAATTTGGCACTAATTCTCCTACACTTGGTATCAATTCTATCAAATGATTGTTACTTGATTTCGCTCTATTTACATTTACTACATATGTTTTTGTGCTCTTATCTTCTGCTGTTACGATTATGTTATACTTGTTCTCTCCTGCTTCTACCATTACATATCCTCTTCCTGTTAAGCTTGCAAGTTCGCTTTCTGGCTCTGCAATAATTTGAAGTCTTGAAGTACCAACACCTACGTCTATATTGTATTCTAGAATGTCTTTATCAAATGCTGGTGTTAGTTCTAGTAGGTTAGAGCCGTTTTTTACTTGTAATTTACTTAGGTTTGCATTGTCATTTAATTTTCTTGTTATTTTTATTTCATATATTCTTTCAATTCCAAGTGTTGACGTTACTTTTAACTCTACTATGTTTTCTCCTTTACTTAGGCTGTATAACCCTGCGCCTTCTAGCTTTGCACTTTTGTCTTCTGGCTCTGCTGAAATATTAATACTTTCAATCGTGTCTGGCACTTCTATTTCATATTTCATTATCTGTCTTTCAAATGAAGGTGAAAGTGTTCCTTCACTTGGTAATATGTAGCTTAGATAGTTTGAGCTGTCTATTTTTCTATCTACATAGATAGTGTAAGTTTCTATCTCATTTCCATCACTTGATGTAACTACTATTTTTACTTCATTCATTCCTATTTGGAAATTTTCATTTCCTGTCACAGCATATGTTGCGTCTGGGTCTACTGTTTCTATAATTAGGTCTAGTGCTGTTGTTTCATTATTTACTATGACTGAATATTCTTTTGTTTCACTTAAGAAGTTTGGCGATAATTTGTACTTTTTATCTTCCAAATTTTTAAGCAATGCACTTACAAATGGTTTTCTAATAATTGTTAAATTATAGTCTTTTATTGTTCCTCTTTCTGATGTTACTCTTATTGTTACTTCATTTCTTCCTACATTTAAAGTTTTTTTGCCATTTCCTGTAACAACAGATGTTTCTTCTTCTGGATAACCATAGATAAATATATTATCTATTTCATATTCTACTTCGGCTATATATGTAGTTATATCTTTTCTGAAATCTGGTTTTAGTATGCCTTCTGAGATTATTAAGTCTTTTAAATATGTATTATCAGAATTTGCTTTCGTTATAATTATTGTGTATGTTTTTATTGTTCCTGCTTCTGAAATTACTGTTACTGTTATATTGTTTTCTCCTAGGCTTAGTGTTGTAACCCCTGTTCCTAAGATAGTCGCACTTTCTTCCTCTGCTGTTGCCCCTACTAAGACTTTGTTTACATCATATGGAACATTAACTTTGTATACTGTCTTTGTTTTTCTGAATTCTGGAACTATGTCATATCCTTCTACCCATAGATTCGCTAAATTATTATTGTATGAAACAGTTTTTGTAACCATTAAGTTATAGTCGCATGTTGTTACTCCGGTCTTGAGCCGTAACTCTTATTATTATACTGTTTATTCCATTTACTAATTTTTCATTTCCTAAAATGACATATGTTGCGTCTTTGTCTAATGGTACAGCATTTATGTCTAGGCTAGATTTATTTGTTTCTAAAGAATATGTCTTTGTATCCATATTGAAGGTTGGGTCTATCATGTGGTCTGTTACACTTAGCATGCTTAGTCTTGCTTCATTTGATTTTTCCCTTGTTACCTTTATTTGGTAGGTTCTCTCAATATTATCTGTCGATATAACTTTTACTGCAATTATGTTTTCTCCGTACATTTAGGCTGTATTTGCCTGTTCCTGTAACTTGTGCCATCGCATCTTCTGGGCTTGCAGTAACTTCAATTTCATTTACAAGATATGGTACTGTAACTTCATATACTTGCACTTCTTTATCAAAACTTGGAGAAAGGGTTCCTCTATTAACTGCTAGGCTTAATAGATAGTTGCTTCCTGTGTTTAAATCTTGCACAAATATAATTATTTTGTGGTCTTTTTGTGTTACCCCATCTGATGCTGTAACTCTTATTATTACTTCGTTTTGTCCCAATTTGAAGTTTTCATTTCCTATTACTTCATATGTTGCTCCTTCATCTTGTGTTTCTATTTCCATTGTTATATTTTTTACATTATATAATACTTTTGTTGTATATGTATCTTCTGTTGCTGAAAGTGTTGGCGTGTAATCACTTTCTTTTATAAATAACTTCTTTAATTCTGCATTATTTGATTTCTTTCTTGTAATTAAAACAGTGTAGTCTTTTCTTTCTCCATCTTCTGATGTTACTGTTAGTGTAAATGAATTTTCTCCGAATTTTTAGCTCTTTTTTACCATTTCCAGTTACACTACTCGTGCTAACTTCTGGAACACCCGTAATTACAATGTCTTTTGTATCATTATCTACTTCTATTTTGTAGGTTGTATCATTTACTTTAGCTACGTTTGCTTCTTTATTATTGTCTATTCTTAATAAATTTGTGTTGCTATTTTGTTTTCTAACAACTGTTATATCATAGAGTTTGATGTCTCCATTTTCTGCCATAACAGAAACTGTTATAAGATTCTCACCTATATTTAGTGCATATTCTCCTGTTCCTGTTACTTTACTTGTTAAATCTTCTTTATTTGCAAATACTTTTATTCTGCTAATTTCATTTTCAACTTCTATTCTATATTCTAAGGTTTCTTTATCAAAGCTTGGGTCTAAGTCTCCTTTATCTGTCCATAGATTTAGTAAATAGTTATTGTCTGATGCCATGCGGTCTACTATTATTTGGTAATCTCTTATACTTCCATCTTCTGCTGTAACTCTTACTGTTACTATATTTTCTCCTGCTTTAAAGTTTTTGTTATCTAATACTGTTACTTTTGCTGTACTATCTTCTACTTCATATGTGAGATTAAGTGAGTGTACTTCTTTTGGAACGGATATATGATAGCTTTGTGTGTTTTTATCAAAGCTTTCTATAAATGCTCCTTCGCTTGCTGTAAGAGATTTTAGATAGTTGTTATTCGATTTTTCTCTTTCTATATTTACTGTGTAACTATCTTGTGAACCGTCCTCGGCAGTTGTTGTTATAGAGAAGATATTTACTCCTGTTTGTAAGCTCTTCCTTCCTGCTCCTGCTACGCTTGTTGTTGTAACTTCAGGAACTGCAACTATATCTACTTCACTAATGCTGTTTGGTACTGTTACTTTGTATGTATCTAGTATTTTGTTAAATTTAGGTGTCATTGCTTGTAAATTAGTTTCATGATAAACTTTTAAGTCTGATAGGAATGTATTTCCACTCATCATTCTATATACATGTATGACATATGTTAAACTCTCTCCATTTTCTGCTGTTACTTTTACTTCTACGTCGTTTAGTCCTACTTCTAGGCTTTCATTTCCTGTAATTTCAGGGACTAGAGTTTCTATTTCTGGAATTGCTACTACATCTAAATGTGTAATCTCGTTTGGTACAATCATGTAGTATTCAAATACTTCTGGGTCAAATTCTATGTCTTCTTCTACATTTGTTACACTTAGTTCCTTTAAATATGCATTTCCTGATAAATCTCTTTCAATATTGTAAATATATGTTTCTGTGCTATTTCCGTCTTCTGATGTTACTACTATTTCAATCCTGTTTGCTCCTAACTCTAAGTTTTGCTCTCCATCTCCTGTAACTGTTTGATATTTATGTCCTTTTTCTACATTAAAGATTAGTTTCTTTAGCTTGTTTGGTACAATCATACTGTATTCATGTACTTCTGGATCGAATTTTTCTGGGTTAAGCTTTCCGTATTTTTCTGGATTAATATTTATCATTGCTTCTATTAATCCATCTATTGTTATATTAATTGGTTTTGCATTTGATGAAGCTGGTCTTTTAACTGTTACTTCATATGTTTTTATATCTCCACTTTGTGCTGTTACTTTTATTGTAATTTTGGTTTCTCCTGCTGGGATATCAAATGTTCCATCTCCTTCTACAACTGCTGTTTTATCATCTGGAATTCCTTTTATATTTAGCTCTGTTGTTTCTGAATCTAGTTCTACTATATATTTATCTGTCTCATAATCTACCTTTGGAGAAAGGGTTCCTGCACTTATTTCAATATCTTTTAGTAAGTTATTTTGTGATGGATCTTCGAGTAAAGTAACTCTTGCAAAACCGTTTCCAGTTTTCCCATTAACAAAGTTCCCCCAAGGATCTTCCATTTTTGTATATGCTCCTTTTCCGAGTAGTCCATTCGTATCCTTCTCCATCTACCATTTGAGTATCATAAAAACTTATTCCTGAGTAATGAATATTTCCCTTGCTCTGGCTTGCATCTTCTCTTATTGCTACACATCCATCATGTCCTGAGATGAACGAAGAACCTCCGCCACCTCCAGAGTGCCAAATAGTTCCACCTCCGCCGGTAGTAACCTCCGCCACCTCCGCCGGCCTGTGTGTCCATCTGTGTGATTAGCATTTTTTCCACCATATCCAAAGCCACCGGTTTTGGATTGAGCCTGCTCCGCCTGAGGTTTGAGTTGCTCCATATCCTCTATATGGTACTATACTATGTGCATTACCAGTATATCCATTTAGTCCTCCGGCCTGCTCCTCCTCTATCTGAGTGACCTCCGACCACCTCCGGCCACCATCACTCTTGATTTCAAGCCTTCTTCGTCATTCCAAGTTCCTTTTACAAGTCTTATGTCTGTTGCTCCTCCACCTCCATATCTGTATGATGAAGTACCTCCTCCGTTCCATCCTCCATAAACATTTTTTCCTCCTACATAGATATAGAATGTATCTCCTTCATTTAGCTTGATTGTTCCTGAGGTATATCCTCCTCTTCCAGACTCTGCACTTCCTGCTCCTTGTGCTCCCCAACATTCAAATTTATAGTATCCAACTGCTGGTGCAACAAATGTCTGATAGTCTCCTGTATAATCATAATCATAGGCAATCTCACCTAGATTTTCACCTTTTATTATTGTTATTTTATAAACTGTGTCTTCTAGTCCTTCTTTTGAAACGGTTATTGTTACTGGATTCTTTCCTTCTTTTATATATCCTGCCCCTTTTACTTGGACCTTACATTCTGGATTGTATGGTGTTGTAAGGAATTTTAAGCTTATAACTCCTGTTGTAACTTCATATTCGTATTCATATTTATCACTTTGGAAGTTCTTTCCAAAATCATATTTTTCTATCTCACATGCTTTTAATTTTGTTGTGTCTTCTTTTTTTACCATTATTGTATATCTAGTTGTAGTTAGCTTGTCTTCTGATTTTACATCAAGTATAATCATTTTTTGTACGAAAGATATATCATATGTATCGTTTCCTTTAATTTCTTGGTCTGGTCTTGCTTTTATTCCTTCTATTAAAGTTATTTCGTCTGCATTATATGGAAGTTCTACTGTATAATTTAGTTTTTCTGGAAGGAAACCGTCTATTTCTTTTCCTGCTATTTCAATACTCTTTAAATATTGATAACTTGATGCTGGTCTTAAGAAAATTATTGTATATTCATAGTCTGTTCCATCTGTTCCTGTAACTTCTATTTTATGTTCGTGCTTTCCTGAGTGTATAACAATTTCTCCATCTGAACCTTCTTTAACAATTGCATTTATATCTGCCATTTCTAGTTCTATATTTACACTTGTATCTTCTGAATCTAGTTCTACATAGTATGTTCTGTTGTCTGGTGTGAATGCTTTGTCTAAGTTTCCCTTACTTAATTTAATATCACTTATTGGGAAAACTATTTTTGTGGCTTCTATTAATGTTATTCTTGCAAGTCCATCTCCTGGATTTCCATATGCACTTGCATAGAATTCTCCTTTTGTTTTAGATGGCATTTTTTCTAATGATTGTTTTGATGATGTCCACTTATATCCTGCTCCATCAATCATTAATGTGTTTGTAAAGACTCTTCCGTGAATAGTGTTCACTTTTTCCTGTATGTGTTCCTTCTTCTGTAATTGCATTGCAGCCACTATGTCCTGAGATGAAGGAAGAACCTCCTCCTCCCTGAGAATGCCAACTTGTTCCTCCACCACCGTAGTAACCTCCTCCGGCCACCACCACCGATATGTCCATCAGAATACTTTCCGCTGTCCTCCTCCATAGCCAAATCCTCCTCTTTGATAGTATCCTGTTCCTCCTGCTGTTTGTGAAGCTCCTGTTGTTCTATAGCTACTACATGATGGGTGATATGAACCAGCATAACCACTAAGTCCACCGTCCAGAACCATTATATGCATGGCTTTCATAACCATAGTGTCCTCCTCCTCCTGCTGAAACCATTATTCTTGAACGTAATGATGCTGTATTATTCCAAAGTCCGAGGCTCTAATCTAATATCACTTGCGCCGCCTCCTCTATTGCTAGTATATGTTACACCTCCTCCGTTATATCCTCCATTTTTTCCTGATTTTCCTACATATACATATAGTTTTTCGCCTTTTTTTAATTTCATTTCTCCACTTGTGTAAGCTCCAAATCCTGTAGCATTACTTCCGCCTTCTCCTTGTGCTCCCCACAATTCCATTTTATATGTTCCGTTAAATCCTGCTGTAAATACTTGGTAATCTCCTGTTGCATTAAAGTCTTCCCAAATTTCATCTCTTGATGTTACATTTATTGTATATACTTTATCTTCTACTAGATTAGGGTTTGAAACTCTTATTTCTATTTTGCTTGTTCCTGTAGGTATATTGTCATTTCCTGTTACTGTTACTGTTGATGAGGCATCATATGTGCTTATTGATAAATCAACATTTTTCATGCTCGACAAAATTTCTATATTATAGTTATATGTTTCTTTATCAAATTCTGGGTCTAGGTTAATTCCTGCTATTTCTAACCTTTTTATTAAATTTGAATTTTCTTTTACTATTTCTATATGGTAAGTGTTTGTGCTCTTATCTTCTGATGTGACTTTTATGTCTGTTTCATAGATATTGTTTTTCATTAAGAATGTTCCTAAACCTTCTATTTTTTGTGATGGTCTGATATAGTCTGCCGAAATTTCTACAATATCTTGTTCATCATATGGTAATATAATTTTATAATCATTTTTTCCTTCACTGAATTTATAATATTTATCATTTACTGTTATTCCTTCTATGTAGTTTGCTGAGTTTGCGTCTCTTTCAAAGTTAATTGTATATTGTGTTCTACTTCCGTCTGGTGCAACTACATTAATTCTATGATTTGATTTTCCGTGCAGGAACAATTATATCTACATATTCACTTCTATCTATAGTGCTTAGTGGGTCTTGAGTTTCTAATATGAAATTTACAATATATTCGTCTTCTTTTAATTTTATATTATATTCAAGCTTTTCTGGTGAAAATTCTTCTAGCATTTCTCCTTTGTCTGGTTTTAGCGATTTTAATTTAGAATCTGAACCTCTTGCAGATATATATGTAATTTTTACTAGTCCATTTCCTGCATTTCCTGTCATACTGCCTGTTCCATCATAGTTTGGCATACTTGCATTTCCTGCTATCATTTTTGTATCTACAAATGATTTTCCTGAATAATGCAAACTTGTTTTTGAATGTATTATGCTATTTTCTGTTGATGTTTCTTCTATTCCTCTACAGCCTGAATATCCTGATATATATGAAGAACCTCCTGCTCCTGAACCTACAACGCTTGGATTATAGTTTCCGCCGACCGCCTCCATAAAATCCGCCACCGACCGCCGACCGCCATGTGCTGAAACACCAGAGCCTCCATATCCAAATCCTGCAGAAATTGCACTTCCTCCTGATGTTCCTTTCCCTGGACTACCTGGCATTAATTGTGTTCCTCCTGTTGCTATTGTATATCCTGAACCAGAGCCTCCTTTAGAACCATTTGCACCAGTTAATGCTCCGTCCGAAATCCTCCGTTACATTTATATTCTGCTCCTACTGATCCTCCACCTCCGCTTGCCACCATTATTCTAGATTTTAGGCTTTCGAAGTTGTTCCATTCTCCTTTTTCAAGTCTTATGTCTGTTGCACCTCCACCAGACCTGCAGGAATACATTGTTCCTCCACTTCCTCCTCCGTTGAATGTTAGTGTTTGCAAGTTTCCTCCTTCTTGTCCTACATATATATATAGTTTTTCTCCTTTTTCTAAATAGATGTTACCACTTGTATATGCTCCATTTCCACCTGCTCCTGATGCACTTCCTCCTTTTGCTCCCCAACATTCCATTTGGTAATATCCTGTATATGGTGCTTCAAATTGTTGCATTCCACCAGTATAGCTGAATTTATATATATCTTTACTATCTATTAAGTTTTCTTTATATTTTAATGTGATTCTATATGTTGTTTCACTTTTTTGGTCTGCTGATTTTACTTTTATTTCTATTCTTTGTGAATATCCTGATAGTGAGATTGTTCCAATTCCTGTGACTATTTGCCTTTCGTCTTGTTTTTCTACTGAAATAGTGATTTGGTTTAGCTTATTTGTTAATACTAGTTCATAGTTTAATTTGTTTTGTTCAAAGCCTTGCAGTTTACTTTCTCCTACTGTAATGGATTTTAGTAAGCTTGTATCTACTGTTTTTTCTACTTTTTGTGGTTTTGTTATCGCAGTTAGAATTTCTGCTTCAAAGAATCTTTTGTTTAAGACTTCGTTTGCATTTATTGCTAGCATTCTTGTTTTTGGATTTAGGTATATCAAAATAATAGCACTTAGAATTAGCGCTATGATGCTTAATGAAATTATTTTCTTTTTGTTTTTCTTTTGCTTTTCCATTACTTGTTTTTTCTTCCTTAAACTTTATTTTAATATATATATAATATAGCTTTATTATATATAAAAATCAATATTGAAATTTTTCATATTTTTTATATGCTGTTTTTCGCTTTACGGAGGCTTTTTTTATGTTTTGCTATCTCTTTTTTAAGTTTTCTTTAAGTTTTTATGACATTTTTTTATTTTTTTCGATATTTTCTTAGGGAACTCTTGGATATAAATTACATTTTATTTTTAAAATTTGTTATCAATAATTTTTTTCTTGCATATAATTTAATATATAGATTTTAATTATTTTTATATAGCAATATATTGACTTTTTACTTAAAATATAGTATAGTATATAAGTATTCGGCGATATAGCCAAGCGGTAAGGCATGAGTCTGCAAAACTCTGATCCCCGGTTCGAATCCGGGTGTCGCCTCCAAAAATCAGTACTTTAAAGTGATTATCATATAATAGCATATATTATCACATAAAGGCACAAAATGCAGAAATACTCTCTTTGTAAGGGAGTATTTTTCGGGCTCAATGTCAATAGTTGGGGTGAGATACCTGAAAAGTATTCTTATCTCAGCTTTTTT
>JAAWDU010000028.1 GCA_022793905.1 Clostridia bacterium | reverse complement strand
CTTGTTTTTAGTTCTGTTCCAATACTAAACTTTTCAGTTCTTGGTAATTTTATTAGTATTGTTAACATATATTCTATATATTTCTCTATCTTTGGTATTATAATTAATTCATTCTTCTTCTCCATTTTTCCTCTTTTTTTTATTACACAATTTAGAAATTCATATATTTACACACAAGTAGAGCTCCCAGTCAGAGAGCTCTACTTGCTTTGGTTTCTTAGCTAGTTATCAGTGCTACAATTAAGCACAAGCCATCCGACACTATCGACGTAATCGCTACCCACATCGTTGCAATGTGCGAGGCCAGCCAACGGATAATAGTAGCCATCAATAACGTAAAGGCCACCCGCGAGCCAAAAACCACCTGCTTTCTCTTCTTCGTCTTCCGCCAAAATTTTGAAGCTATTGCCCAGATCATAGAAATCGCATACTTCTCTGCTCCCTGTCATTTCGAAGTCATGCTTAGCATATTCTGAATTCCAATAGTGACCCAGTTTCTTAGAGTCACTGCATACAGCATACCAAGCCTGAGACACCTCCCAGCCTTTTTCTACAAGCTTTTTGATGAGACATCCAAGGAACGCAACATACTGTTTCTTTGTGCCTTCTTGCAAACCTACTTTTTTAGCTACTTCCTTCCACCAGTTTTTCGATTTACCTACAGCAGGTTTTTTGCCTGCTACATAGCAGATGCTCTCTCCAGTCTCATCAAAGGAAGGATCCAAATTGGGACGCCAGAAGTCGCTTACTCCACTTTGAATCACCTTTGTAAGACTTTCCTTAAATCTCGCTTCCTTCGTTCCTTTTTCAGGCTCATACTGCATGAACTTGTCATCCAGACTAAGCTTGGAGGCTTCGACGAGTTTTAACACATCGCCCTTCACTTTGACCTTCTTGGTAGTTACTTCAGTTGTTGCTTCCTCCTTGTTTTCAGGCAGTACAATCTCAATGGTCAATTTGCAAGTGCCGTCGCTCCGTACTTCTGCACCTGTGATCATTGCTCCAGAAACCTGGACTTCAATTCCTGTTGTCCACTTCATACTTAGTTCCTCCTAATAAAATTTTTTATTACCAGATTGAAGCTTATATCCAACATTTAGATATACTTTTATTTTAACACACTTTACGTAAATTTGCAAGTTTCACTTTTTCTCTAAATTATTATTATGCCCATTTTCTAATGATTTGTTCTCTTCTAATTTATTATCATCTAGATATTTATAATTTAACGCATTTTCCTTACTTATAACAGTTCTTCCTAGTTCCTGTTGTGTCTAATGTATCAGTACTATGAAATTCTCCATCTTTTGATTTCAATTTCAGTTATCGACATTTTTTCGATAACTCACTTTTCTCTTCTTCTGTCATCCTTTTCTTTAATCTATACCAATAATCTTTTGAATCTCTACTTTCTTCTTCAATAAAAAACATATATTTCACTTAAATTCTTCTAAAAATTCCTTTATTACAATATTTACTAATCTAGTCACACTTATTCCTGTTTCTTTCTTTATTTTTTCTAATCTTACTACATTATCTTTTCTTATCATAATACTACGATAGATAGTAATTTCATATTGTGGCTTAGCATAATATTTTATATTAGATTTATGTTCAATTAGATTCTCTACACAGATATTTACTAAATCACTAAATGTATTTTCAAAATCATTATCAGCTATTTCTTTTAATCTTGTATATAACTTGTCTTCTAAATTTATGCTTTTTTGTATTGTATAGTTTCCTTTTTTATATAATTTATCTATTAATTCCATCTTCTACACCTTTTCTTTTATAAATATGGAGCAACATAGAAAATATCATTATAACAATATCTTCTATGTTATTTGTTCTATTCACCAGTTAGTAATTTTGCCATATCTTTTATTGCTGTTACATAGTAATGATTATAATATATTCCATGTTCATTATTGAAAACAGCTATATATTCTTCTAAGCATTTCATTACTTGTTTCAATTTTGCTTCATCTTTTACGTTTTCCTTCAACTCTTGTTCAAACTTACAATAAACATTTTGCCTTTCTTTTTTTGCCTTTTGCATTTCTTTATAAAATACAGAGTTTTTTATCGTTATTGAGTTTTCTCGATATTCAGCAATAAACTTTAACACCTCACTTTCTGTCATTTCTGATACTTGTCTTTTTGTACTTTTCTCCATATAATCCTTCCTCCTTTTCCTAAGTTGTGTGTGATGTTAACTCTGTAGAAATACATTGTCAACTCTTTTTTCAATGTTCTGAAACCAGAGGGAGTGAGCTGTCTTTTATTATTCATTACGATATACATCTCCTATATAATAAAAATCATATAAGTCCTGTTCTGTCATTCCTTTCGTATCACGATTCACAAAATAATTTGCTTTTTTACGTGCATTATTTAGCATAGTCTTAAATTGCTTATGCATTTCATCTCCAAATAGTTTGCTTAATATTTCTCCTTGCAAATATGTATTAATTGCATTTGTTCTTAAATTTTTTACAAGTATTTTTCTCTGCGAGTTTATAAATGGCTCTAGTTTTGCATATATGAATCCATCAAGTTCTTTTATTATAAAATCTAAATTATCCCTATAAGTTTGTAAATTCAATTCTTTATCAATTCCACTTCTTACAACATCTGCTTCAGATTTACCTTGTTTTATTGCAAGTTTTTCTATCATAGCTTTTTTATCTTTTGGTACTCTAATTACAATCGGAACTAATTTATTTTCTTCTTTTTGTTTTTTCAATTTTACCTCTCTTCCTATTCTTTCTAGTAGAATCAAACTGCCCCTTGGGCAGTTTGCAGGATCAGTGTGACCTCTCGTCACCCGAAAACTGCCTAAAAGCGTGGCTTTTAGCGTGATACATATTTTTTTATGCGATATCAAATAGATATCTCTAAAATCATGATATTTTTTCGTTTTAATTATTTTCTTTTACATCGGTTTCACCTCCCACTCCATTCGTTCCATAATCGATTTTGTGGCTTTAAATTATTTTTTTAGAGTAGTTATATATTTAAAAAACAAACAAAAAAAGAACACCAAATTTGAAATTTAGCATTCTTTTTTTTCTTGCTTTTTATTAAATTTATTTGCTTTGATTATCAATTTTGATTATTTATTGCTACTTATATAGAATTTATTTCTAACTCATTTTTCATATAATTTAGCATTTCTTCAAAGTTTTTAAATCTATACTATTATTTTTTTACACATATTCTTTAAACTTTTCTTCTAATAACTTAAAATTGCAACTTCTATTTAAAATAGCCTCACTCAAATGATTTTTTCTATACATGTTTTGAAAATGATTTATTTTCTTAAATAAATCTACCTTATGATTATTTAGAAAAGTTAATTGTCCTTCTAACATCTTTTTATACTTTACGTCTGTTACAGTTGGAAGTACTTCTGTTAGTTCTTCAATTGGTGTTGGTATCATATTGTTTATATTAACAACACCTAATTCTCCATCCTTTATTTTAAAAATATCAATTGCTTTTGGATTGATATCTTTATGTTTTGGTTTTGGTGATGCTAACGGTGCAAAATAATTATAATTATTGTATGTATATACAATTCCTATATATGGTCTTGTAGTATTTTTATTATATGCTACATTTTTGTCAAATTGTCTTAAATAATTTATATAGCTTTCACTTATATAATAGATTTTTAAATTTTTCATACATTGTTCCCTTAAATTAAAAGATATGACAATCTCTATAGACTGCCATATCTACTGTTTTAAATTCCTACTTTGGCAAGGATATTCCTACTTTTTTAATTTCTTACTTTGGCAAAGATATTCCTACTTTTTTAATTCCCTACTTTAGCAAGGGTATTCTCTCTTTTTTAATGATAATTACTTATCATTTTTATTATATTAATTATACACAAAAAATATACTATCGTCAAGTGTTTTTTTACAAATTTTTGTTTCTATTCAAACAAGTTTTATATTATTTTTATTTTTGTATTTTAAACACTTACAAAATTAAGTATCTCTAGTAATTCGCTTGCTGTAATATTATCACAGGCAATTGCTATTTTATTTTTGTTGGTAAATTCTACTCTGCCTCATGTGATGGATTACTGTCTACGCTCAAGCCTATTAGCTGTGTATTTAGTTTTTCAAAATATGTATTTGCTTTTGAAAAAGCGATTATTTCTGTTGTGCACACAGGGGTAAAGTCGCCGTGGGTGGGAGAATAGTACTATCCATTTTCCTTTGTAGTCTTTTAGATTTATTTTACCCATTGTTGATGTAGCATCTATTTCTGGTGCAATTTCACCGGATTTTTACATTACCATTCATCATTATTTCATAATTCATATAAAAAAAGCCTCCTTCATATTTGCTATTATTATATGAAGAAAACTTTGGTTTTGTGTCTTTTATTTATAATCTCTCTTTAACACACAAGTAGAGCTCCCAGTCAGAGAACTCTACTTGCTTTGGTTTCTTAGCTATTTATCATCACTATAATTAAACACTAACTAGCCAACAGTCCCGCTAAATTCTGTCCTCGCAGAGCCAGGTATATTGAGGTAACTTGCCAATTTGCCTTCGTATTCATACTCAGCTTTATTTCAACACACTTTACATAAATTTGCAAGTATATCGATTAATCTACATACTCATTTAAAGGTTTTATTTTGTAATTTAGTTCTCCAAATTCATTTGTTGTTATATATCCGTGGTTTTGCATTTATTACGTCTGGAATTCTATTTACTACGCTTGCACATGTTAGTTCTACTGTTGCTGGTCTTGCAACTGTGATTGTTGTATTTGGTTCTCCTTCTATTGTCCATTCGTTTTTATCATAGTCTTCTTTTGAATATACTTTTCCGTATACATTCACTTTCAATTACTATTCCTTCTTCTGTTTCTGTTGTTACAACAGCACTCATTCCTGTTGCTTCTCCCTTTTTTACTGTTGTTCCTAAAGTTGATGATACTATATCTTCTTTATAAGTTTGGGGTACGCATTTTTGCGTTTGTGATTTTACTGTTAGTCCTAATTTTGAGCAAAGCCAACCATTTACATTCCACATATATGATGGTGCATAGTTACCTTCGTTTATAACCTTTTGTCTTTCTTCATCACTTATTTTATCTACAGATGCAATCTCTTTATCAAATGTTTCTAAATCAAGTCCTGCCCCATGTGCTCTAGCAAGAGCTATTCCATAATCTTCTACATTATAGCTTGAACTACCTTTTATTTTTGTTATTTTTTGTGTAGAACCTGCTATGCTAGAAATTAATTGTCCCCAATATATATCTTGATATCCACTTCCTGTTATTGTACAGTTTGTCTTTTTTGCAACCTCGTCTATTTCTTTTGTAAGATTTGGGTTTGAATTCCATGGGTAAAAAGCTTCTTCACATGTTGATATTGCATTTACTCCAAGTTTTGCACATAGCATAAATGCATCTTTTACATCACTAAGCAAACTCATTGTTGTAACTATTGCTATATCTGGCTTCGTTTCTTGTATCATTTTTTCTGCATTTTCTAGGCTTGTTACTGTTATTCCCTTTTTTTCTCCTCCCATAATTTCCCCAATATCTTTTCCTATGACATCTGGATTTACGTCTATTGCACCTACTATTTCTGCTCCTTTTTCATAAACATAACGCATTGTATATACTGCCATTTTTCCTGTACCAAATTGTACAGCTTTGATTTTTCTATCCATATTTTTCTCCTTTTCTTTTGATTTTATATAGATTATATACCAAGATTTATAAAATATGCAAGCTCTTATTTTATTTTGGTTACATCTATTTTTTCTCTTTTGTTAAACACATATGCAATTATTCCTGCTAGAGTAAATGTTACTGCATATGTAATTGCTATCATTTTAAAGTCCCCGCTCTACTAAACTGCTTCCTGCTATTGTTGATGATATTATTGATGGAAATCTTGCAAATGTTGAAATTAGTAAAAATTTTGTTGGTTTTATTGGGAGTAAACCTGCTACATATACGAACAGGTCTTTTGGTGTTCCTGGTATGAAAAATAGTATAAATAGTATTGTATATATTCTTTTTGGATTTGAAAATAGTTTTGAATTTTCGAGTTTTTCTATTCTTTCTTTTGAAACAAAGCTATATAAAAAACCTCTTCCAAATTTCCTTACTGCAAAAAATATTGCAAAACTACTTATAAATGCCCCTGCAAATATGATAAATAGTCCTCCGAATTGCTCCGATATGACATTCCTGCTAAGATTTCTACTGGTTCTCCGTGGAAGTATTGGTAAAAATATTTGTACTATCATAAGCCCAATTATTGCAAATATACCTTTTATTCCAAGCCCTTCCATGTCTTCTTTAAAGCTCATTCTTCCTTCTTCTGTTGATATGCTTTTAAATATTGGGAAGATTTTTATTGTTAAAAATATCATAATTATTATGAAGACTACTAGTGTTACAATTTTGATTATTTTTGCTTTATCATTTTTCATATTTCATTTTCACTTTCCTTTATATCTATTTTATACTTTTTTCTTTGATTTATATATTATAACACAAAATATTTAAGAAAAAATAGATGTAACATTAAAATTTTCTTAATTTATATTATTCAAGTTTTCATAAACTGTTGTATTTTATGAAAACTTGATGTATAATAAGTAAGAATGTTCACATTGCATTCTATTTTAGTTACATAGTTTGTATTTCAAGCCTTGTATACTAAAATAAGCACATTTCAAACAAAATAATTTTGAAAGGTCGGTTACACAATGAAAAAAATCTCTAAATTTACACTTCCTGGCATCATCATAATTTTGGCTGTTCTGCTTGCTATTCAATGGGTTGTTATACTTGACAAACAAATTGAAATAGAAACTGCTAATTCAGAATCCCATGCTTCTAAAAAAATATACGATGATTTGAAGAAACACTATGATAAGTTGAATGAAGATTACAATGCTTTGCAGAAGAAACACTCAGATTTGCAGGAAACTAAAGCCACTGAGCTTGATTCAAAAAATAATGAACAGCCCTCCAGTTATGATAAATCCGCTTTTGCTGATAAGGTATTAAGCATGTACCTAAATGGCGAGTGGGACGGATATGCCACCACTATCCATTCCCATGAAGTTTCTCTTGATTATGCAGGTAGCATAAAAATCGATGCAAAGACATGGGTACCTTCAGACTTCTGCTATGAGCATTCCATTGACCTTCCAGCTGATATGGGACCTGTGAATACTAACATATTTATTCTTGGAGATGGCACATATCAGCTTGTGAACAATCGCATAACCAAGTATTCTAAAGGTAAATCGATTACTCTCTCTGGTGGTACTTTGGATTGGTCTGGCATGGATACTGAAAATTATAGACCATTTGATACAGAGTTTTGCTATGACGAAGCAAATGATATTCTTTACCTTATTGCAAGCTCTGTTCCTTATGATTTCAGCAGTAAAGAACTCAAAGATAATGTTGGTATTTATCTTTACAGTATCCCCGATCGTTCTAAGTCTGAGATTAAGTTCATTAGTCAAATTAAGTACACCGAAATAAATAATGACTATATCTTTGATGAGTCAACTGATCCTATAATAAAAGATTTCCTAGATATGGAGAGAATGTATGAATTTGAATTTGACTGGTGGTGTAGCTTTGCTGATGGTTTCATCAGCACAAGAGAAGCATTCCCTGAAGGAACTTTTACGCATCCTGTAACTACAACTCCATATGTCTCTTTATCTCAATATAAAGGATAATGTGCAAAATGCTTGCCGAGGTATTCCTCGGCAAGCATTTTATATTTTTGTTATATCTACAACTTCAATTTCTTCTTCTGTATTAACATCTTCTATTGCATCATATAGGGCATTAGCTGTATCTAATGAAGTGAAACATGGTACTTTTGATTCTACCGCAAGTCTTCTTATCTTAAAGCCATCTCTGTTTGATTCTTTTCCTCTTGTTGGTGTGTTTATTATAAAGTTTATTTTTCCTTCTTGTAATAGATTTGGTATACTTTCTGCTCCTTCCCAAATTTTCTCAACAATATTTGCTTCTATTCCGTTATTTCTTAGTAAAGTAGCGGTTCCTTTTGTCGCATATATTCCAAATCCTCTATTGTATAGTTTTTTTGCAAGTGGGAGCATTTCTTCTTTATCTTTATCTCTTACTGTTATTAACACATTTCCTTTTTTAGGTACTTCTATTCCTGTTCCTACAAATGCTTTCACTATTGCGTCACTAAAGTTTTTCGATACTCCGAAGAACCTCTCCTGTTGATTTCATTTCTGGACCTAAGCTTGTATCTGCATTTTTGATTTTTTCAAATGAGAATACTGGCATTTTTACTGCAATATATTCTGATTTTTTATAAAGACCTGTCCCATAGCCTATATCCTTTAATTTTTCTCCTAAAATAACTCTTGTAGCTAATTCTATTACTGGCAAATTAGTTACTTTACTTATATATGGCACTGTTCTACTTGAACGTGGATTTACTTCAATTATATATACTTCTCCTGCTGATATGATAAATTGTATGTTTAAAACGCCTATTACATTAAGTTCTTTTGCTATTTTTTCTGTATATTCTATTATTTTCTTTTGGTGTTCTTCACTTATATTTTGTGTTGGATATACAGATATACTATCTCCTGAGTGAACTCCTGCTCTTTCTAAGTGTTCCATAATTCCTGGCACCAAAACATCTTCACCATCGCATATTGCATCTACTTCTAGCTCTTTTCCAAGCATATATTTATCGACTAGAATTGGATGTTCTTGCACAGTTTTATTTATTTCATTTATAAATTCTGTTATTTCTCCATCATCATATGCAATTGCCATTCCTTGTCCTCCGAAGCACATATGAAGGTCTAACTAGTACTGGATATCCTAAATTATTTGCAACTTTTATTGCTTCTTCTGCTGTATATACTGTACTTCCTTTTGGTCTTAGTATCCCACAGTTATTTAGAGCTTCATCAAATAATTCTCTATCCTCCGCTCTATCCATATCTTCTTCTTTTGTTCCAAGTATATTAACTCCCATTTCTTTTAATGCTTTTGTTAATTTTATTGCTGTTTGACCACCAAATTGAACAATTGCCCCATATGGTTTTTCTGTTTTTACTATGTTTTCTACATCTTCTTTTGTGAGTGGTTCGAAGTATAGTTTATCTGCTATATCGAAGTCTGTACTTACTGTTTCTGGATTGTTGTTTACTATTATTGTTTCATATCCTTTTTTCTTTAGAGCCCATACTGAGTGTACACTGCAATAGTCGAATTCTATTCCTTGTCCTATCCTTATTGGACCTGAACCTAGTACTAATACCTTTTTCTTGTTTTCTTTTCCTAGAGCCTCATTTTCTTCGTCATAGCTTGAATAATAGTAAGGTGTTTCTGCATCGAATTCTGCTGCACATGTATCTACCATTTTGAAGCTTGCTTCTATTTTGTTTTCTTCTCTTAATCTTTTAATTTCTTCTTGTGATATTTTTGTAAATCTTGATATTACTACATCTGTAAATCCATATTTCTTTGCTTTTCTTAAAAGTTCAATACTTAAATTTTCTTTTTTTAATTTTTCTTCCATTTGCACTAAATTATTTATTTTACTTATAAAAAATGTATCTATTGTTGTTGCTTCGTGTATTTGCTCTACTGTCATTCCTCTTCTTAGGTTTTCTGCTATTATCCACATTGTTTCATTATTTACTTTTTTTAGTTCTTCTCTAATTTCTTCGTTTGATAATTCTGTGTATTTTGGAAGATATAATGTGTCTACATTTTCTTCTAGTGAGCGTATTGCTTTCATTATGCCTGCTTCTAAGTTTTCTGCAATTGCCATTACTTCTCCTGTTGCTTTCATTTGTGTTCCTAGTTCACGATTTGCTGTTAAGAACTTACTAAATGGCCATTTTGGTACTTTTACGACAACATAGTCTAGTACTGGTTCGAAACATGCATAGGTTTTTCCTGTTACTGCATTTTTTATTTCGTCTAGTGTATAACCTATTGCAATTTTTGTTGCAACTTTTGCAATAGGGTATCCGTGTTGCTTTTGATGCAAGTGCTGATGATCTACTTACTCTTGGGTTTACTTCAATTACTGCATATTCAAAACTGTTTGGATTTAATGCAAATTGTACATTACATCCGCCTTCAATTTTTAGTGCTGATATTATTTTTATGCTTGAAGTTCTAAGCATTTGATATTCTTTATCTGCAAGTGTTTGTGAAGGTGCAACTACTATACTATCTCCTGTATGTACTCCTACTGGGTTTATATTTTCCATGTTACATACTGTTATGCAGTTTCCGTTTTTATCTCTTATTACTTCATATTCAATTTCTTTCCAACCTGATATGCATTTTTCAATTAGTACTTGGCATACTCTTGATAAATGTAAGCCGTTAGATGTTATTTCTTTTAGCTGTTCTTCTGTGTATGCAATTCCTCCTCCTGTTCCTCCTAAAGTATATGCTGGTCTTACTATTACTGGTAAACCTATTTCTCTTGCAAAATTTACTGCATCATTTACAGTATTTACTACTTTGCTTGCTATGCATGGTTCGTTTATACTTTCCATCATATCTTTAAATGCTTGCCTATCTTCTGCATTTTTTATTCCTTCTTTAGATGTTCCAAGGAGTTTGATGTTTTTCTCTTTTAAATATCCTTCTTCTGCAAGTTCCATTGCTATATTTAATCCAGTTTGTCCTCCAAGATTTGGTAAAATGCTATCTGGTTTTTCTTTTTCAATTATCTTTTTTACTGTTGTTACTGTAAGTGGTTCTATATATATTTTATCTGCCATGTGTTTATCTGTCATAATTGTTGCTGGATTTGAGTTTACAAGTATTACTTCTAGTCCTTCTTTTTTTAGCTCTGTACATGCTTGCGTTCCAGCATAGTCAAATTCGGCAGCTTGCCCTATTATTATTGGACCTGAGCCGGATTACTAATACTTTTTTTATTTCTTTATTTCTTGGCATATTTTTACTCCTTTTTTATAAATTTTTTATAAATTCATCAAAAATGTAGCTTGTTTCTTCTGGTCCAGGACAAGCTTCTGGATGGAATTGAACCGTAAATATTTTTTTGTTTTTGTAACTTAATCCTTCTACTGTTCCATCGTTTAAGTTAATATGCGAAATTTCCGCTATTTTTGGATCTATGCTTTCTTCTTTTACATAGTAACCGTGATTTTGGGATGTTATGTGTATTTTTCCTGTTTTTAGGTCTTTCACTGGGTGGTTTGGTCCCCTATGACCGTATTTTAATTTTGCTGTTTTTGCTCCTGTTGCTAGTGCCATTAGTTGATGTCCTAAGCATATTCCTAGTATTGGTATGTCTTTTTGGTATAGCTCTTTTATTGTTTGTATTGCTATTTCGCAATCCTCTGGGTCTCCGTGGTCCATTTGATAGTACTATTCCGGCTCGGGTTATTTTCTAGAAGTGTTTGCGTATTTGTGTCATGTGGATATACATATACTATACAGTTTCTCTTTTTTAGCTCTCTTATTATATTTTCTTTACATCCAAAACTTAAAAGTGCTATCTTTTTTTCTCCTTCACCCTCTATGTATTGTCTTTTTCCTGATACTAAACCTACTAAATTTTTTGGACTAAATTCTTTTATTTCTTTTATTGTTTGTTCTATGTTTGTTATATTACTTGTTATTTTTCCTCTCATTGTACCACTATTTCTAAGTACTTTTGTAAGTTTTCTAGTATTTACATTTTTTAGTCCTGGTACTTCATTTTCTATTAGGTAATCGTTTAGTTCTTTTTCTTTTCTGAAGTTACTTGAGACTTCTGCTAATTCATGTACAAATACTCCACTTACCCAGACTTTTTTTGATTCTGCATCATTTGGTATAACTCCATAATTTCCAATTAATGGGTATGTCATAACTACTCCTTGTGACGCATATGATGGGTCTGTAAATACTTTTAGATAGCCTGCCATTCCGTGTGTTGAAGACTACTTCTAGGCATGTTTCTTTTTCAAAGCCTATTCTTTCTCCTTCGAATATTTCGCCATTTTCTAGTATTAGATATCCTTTCATCCTTTTTTCCCTTTCTTATTATATATTATTTTAGTTCTAATCTCTAGCTTCTAGTTATTAAAAAAGGAGCTTTTAAATAAGCTCCTTATTTAGTTATCCGTTTATTTGTTTTGCTACTTCTTCTGCAAAGTTTTCTTCTTTCTTTTCTAATCCTTCACCTTTTTCTATTCTTGCAAATTCACTAATTCTTGCATTTTTTTGAGAAAGTAAGTCAGAAACTTTCATACTTGGATCTTTAACATATTCTTGATCTACTAAACATATTTCTCCATAGAATTTTCCAATTCTTCCTTGCACCATTTTTTCTGCAATTTCTGCTGGTTTTCCTTCATTCATCGCTTGTGCTTTTAGGATTTCCATTTCTTTTTCTACTCTGTCTGCTGGTACATCTTTTCTATCTAAGAATTCTGGACGAGCTGCTGCAATTTGCATACAAATATCTTTTGCAACTGTTTCGTCTCCTCCTTCCATAGAAACAAGCACTCCAATTTTTCCTTCTCCATGGATATATTTTTCTATTAAACCATTTGATTCAAATCTTACAAATCTTCTAATAGACATATTTTCTCCAATTGTTGCTATTTTATCTGTTAGAACTTCTTCTACTGTTTTAGCTTCGTCTTTTACATATTTTTGTTTTAATAATTCTTCTACATCTTTTGGATTTGTTTTAACAACTTGTTCAGCTACATCATTTGCAAATGTTTTAAATTCTTCGTTTTTAGCAACAAAGTCTGTTTCCGCATTTACTTCAACAACAGCACCTATCTTTTTATCACTTGATACAAATGCTACAACTAAACCTTCAGTAGCTATCCTGCTTGATTTTTTAGCAGCTTTTGTTATACCTCTTTCACGTAATAATTCTTCTGCTTTTACCATATCTCCGTCTGTCTCTGTAAGAACTTTTTTGCAGTCCATCATTCCTGCACCTGTTTTTTCTCTTAACTCTTTAACTAAATTTGCAGTAACCATTTTTTAATCCCTCCGTTTTTTATATTATTCTGTAACTTCTTCTTTAGTTTCACTAACATCCTCTTTTACATCTTTTGAAGGTTCAACTTCTCCTTCTTGCATTTGTTCATCTAAGCTTAAAACTTCTCCTTGTTTACCTTCTATTACAGCATTTGCCATAACTGTTGCTATAAGTTTTACTGAACGTATAGCATCATCGTTCCCTGGTATTGGGAAATCTATATCTTCTGGACTACAGTTTGTATCTACTAGTCCTACTACTGGTATTTTTAATTTTTTAGCTTCTAGTATAGCTGTTCTTTCTTTTTTAGGGTCTACTATAAATATAACTCCTGGTAATCTTTCCATTTCTTTAATTCCACCAAGATTCTTTTCTAGTTTTTCCATTTCTTTTTTTAACATCATTACTTCTTTTTTTGGTAATATTTCAAAAGTTCCATCTTCTTGCATTGTTTCTAGTTTTTTAAGTCTTTGTACTCTTTTTCTGATTGTTCCAAAGTTTGTAAGCATTCCTCCTAACCATCTTTGGTCTACATAGTACATTTCACAAGAAATTGCTGCTTCTTTCATGCATTCTTGAGCTTGTTTTTTTGTTCCAACAAATAGAACAGAAGCTCCTTCTTCAACTTGTTCTTTAACGAATGCGTATGCCTCGTCAATTTTTTTTGATGTTTTTTGTAAATCGATTATGTGGATACCGTTTCTAGCTTGGTAGATGTATTCTGCCATTCTAGGATCCCACCTTCTTGTTTGATGTCCGAAATGAACACCTGCTTCAAGTAATTGTTTCATTGCAACTACTGCCATTTTTAATTCCTCCTTTTAGTTTTAACATCCATAGGGTTTTAGTGCGCTTATAAAGACTTATGTAATAAGCACTTTTTATAAACTTTACCTCTATGTGTTTATTTTTCAACTTTAAAAATTATATCACAAAGCTAGCTATAAAATCAAGCTTTTTTGTAATATTTTTGTATATTTTTCATATATTTTTAGTAATTTATTTGGAGGATTGTTATGAAATTTAAGAAAATTATATTTACTTTGTTTTTTTTGTGCACATTAATTACCTTTTGTTTTAGTTCTTCTTATGCTTTTTCTCCTTCTTATGTATGGTCTCGGTAATTATTCTAGTGCTCTTGAAACATCTAGCTCTGTTAATGAGACGGATTTGAAATTAGAATCTAGCAGTGCTATTTTGATTGAGCAGACTACTGGTACAGTTTTATATGAACATAATTCTCATGAAAAGTTTAGACCTGCTAGTGTCACTAAGGTTATGTCTCTTCTTTTAATTATGGAAGCTATTGATAATCGGAGAACTTAAGCTTAGCGATAATATTACATGTTCTAGTAATGCTTGTAATATGGGTGGTTCTCAGATTTGGCTTGAAGAACGGTGAATCACTTACTTGTGAAGAAATGCTTAAAGCAATTTGTCTTAATTCTGCAAATGACTGCGTTTATGCTATGGCAGAGCATTTAGCAGGTTCTGAGGAAGAGTTTGTTGCAAGAATGAATACTAAAGCTAAATCTCTTGGTATGCATAATACTACTTTTAAAAATTGTCATCGGTTTAGATGAAGATGACCATTTGACAACAAGTTATGATATTGCACTTATGTCTAGAGAACTTTTGCAAAATCATCCTGATATAAAAAAATTTACTACAATTTATATGGATAGTTTAAGAGACCGGTAAAACTTCTTTAGTTAATACAAATAAACTAGTTAGAAATTATAATCGGTTGTACTGGTCTTAAGACTGGTTCTACTTCTCTTGCACTGTATAATTTATCTGCAAGTGCTGAAAGAGAGGGTCTGTCGTTAATTGCTGTAATTATGCATTCACCTTCTGGTGATATAAGGTTTCAAGAAGCTCGGAAAACTTTTAAATTATGGTTTTTCTAACTTTACTAATGTTTCCTTTGGTGACAAAAATGATTTGATAAATACAGTAAGAGTAGAAAAAGGTGTTACAAATGAGGTAGAAGCCATTTTATCAGAAGATGCATCTTTCTTTGTTAAGAAAAGTAATTCTGCAAATATTACACAAAATATAACTTTTAAAGAAGATTTATGTGCTCCAATTGCTAAAGGTGATGTTATTGGAAATGTGAGTTTTACATTAGATAATGAGACTATTAAAACTATAAATATTGTTGCTAAAAATGATGTTAAAAAGAAAAATTTATTTAATATGACTTTGAATTTGTATAAAAATTGGTTTAATGTATTAAGATAAAAAATCTCCCCATCTTTTATTTTATGGGGAGATTTTTATTAAACAATATCACGTTTATTGAAACTATCAAACATTGTTATTATCATTAGAATTATACATACTGTAAGCACTGCTAAAGAAAATGTTATACTTACATTGTTTAAGAAGCTTGAAGCACTTTGCATTGCTAGATATGATACATTATTTGCAAAAATTTTATTTGCTAAACCTAAATTGTTAAATGGTATAAATTTAATCCAATCTGCTGTTACAATTTGATTTACAATTTGCATAATAATTCCAGAACCAATATAGCATGCAATACTTATTCCTACAGTTAATGCTGTATTTCTTGTAATTACTGATAACATAAATGCAAACATCATATATACAAATATATCAATACTAGATGCCAAGAAATAAAGTATTTGGTATACTCCATTAGAGATTGATTTTACTATTCCATCACTTGATATATATACATAATCTGCCCCTGCTTCTTTAAAGAATAGGTTCGAAAATACTATACTAATTAGTGATAATATAATTGTTAAAACAATCAATATTATAGTTGCTGAAATGATTTTTGAAAGTAAAACTTTCCATCTCTTGTTTGGTGTAAATAATAAAAACTTTATTGTTCCTTTTGAAATTTCTGTACTGATACTAGAGCCTGCAATCATTATCATTAAAATTGATATAATTCCTAAACTAAAAGTAGGTGCAAGCATTTCATATACTGCTCTTCCAGAAGCTCCCGAGCTTTGCATTGGAATATTGTTTTCTAATCTATATTCTAATATTTTTATATTATCTTCAATTTCTTTTATTTCTTCTAGATTAAGTAATTTTCCTGTTTGTGTGTTTATTCCTGTTCTTAAATTTCTCTTCATTATAGAAATATCTTGATATATAGAAGCCTTCCAATTAAATAATTCTGAATTTTCCTTATATATTTCATATTTCTTTTGAATATCACGTAAATATATTTCATCATTATATTCTTCTTCTTCTATTTCTTTATTGTTTAACTTTTCTTTTAAATCTTGTTTTTGATATTCAATATATGTCGCAAAATCATTTTTTTCAAGTAAATTTATTTTTTCTTCTACTATTTTTTCATCTTGGATATTTTCATTCATTATCATATTTAGTTTTGTCATTTTAATTTCATCTAACAAGTTTATTTTCCAATTTGAATTATCATAATAGTATAAATAATTTATATTGTTTTTTAAAGCTATTTCACATGTTTCAAGTTCTGCTTTCATATTTGCTATTGTTTCTTTGTCATAATGGGCACTTTCATTTTCTATTTCTCTTTTTAAAGAAACAATTTGTTCTTTCATTTGTTCTTTCCAATTTTCTTCATTTTGTAAATAATATGATGGCATTTGTCCCATAAGCATTACTAATTTTGCAAGACCGCACTCCTGCAAGTAGAGCTAAAATTGCAAATATAATCATCAGCTTTGTTGATGTCTTTTTAAATGTTTTTATTGTTTCATTTTGTATTAATTTAAGCATTCTTGTCGCCTCCTTTTTCTTTCTTTTCTGTAGCTTGAAAGAAGATATCTTCTAGGCTCTTTTCCTTTTGCACAACATTATAGATTAGGATATTCTCATTTACTAGGATTTTTATTATTTCTGGAATCTTTTCATAACTTGATTTTACTGATAGTTTTTCTTCTATTATTGATACTTCATATTTCTTTTCTTTTAATTTTTCTTCTGCTTTTTTTATATTATCTACTGAAATAATCGTTTGCTCTTCACTATGATTTTCTTGCTTTTCACCTATTTCTTCTACTTTAACAATTTTCCCCTTATTTATTACTGCTACTTTATCGCACATAAGTTCCATTTCTGTTAAAATATGTGATGAAACAAAAACTGCTACTTTGTCTTTTCTTGATATATTTTTTAAAATATCTCTTAGATGCTTTATTCCTGCTGGATCTAATCCATTTGTAGGCTCGTCTAATATTAATAGTTTCGGTGAATGGAGAAGTGTTAATGCAAGTCCCATTCTTTGTTTCATTCCGAAGTGAATATTTTGAAACTTTCATTTTTGAAGCTTCTTTCATTCCTACTAATTCTATAATTTCATCTATTCTCTTTGCTTCTACATTTCTTAATCTTGCATACAACTTTAAATTATCTATTCCTGTCATATATCCATACATATCTGGGTTTTCAACTATTCCACTTGAACATTCCATAGCTTTTTCAAATTCTTTTTTTACATCAAATCCGTTAACTTTTATTTCGCCTTCATCTATACTTAAAAGTCCGAAGTATCATTTTGATTGTTGTAGTTTTTCCGAGCACCATTTGGTCCTAAAAATCCATAAATTTCTCCTGCTTTTATATTTAAGTTTATACTATCTACAACTTTTGTTTTACCAAAATATTTGCTTAAGTTTTTTATCTCTAATATATTTTCCATAACTTTCCTTTCTTTTTGATTATAAATTTATTGCTGTAATATTATCCATTACTTTATAGTCCATGTATTGCAAGTCTGCATATATTACTTTCCATTCTCCGATTCTCTTTTTTTAGTGTCATTGTTTCTCCTTCTGTTACAAAATCTCCTTTTTTAAATAATTCTTTTTCTTCTTCTGAAAAGCTATCTAAATATTTTGTTTCTTTTTCTACTTTTCCACTAAATGTAACTGTAACTTGATTTTCATCAAAGTCCATTTTTCTTATTTTGGTTATTTCTTTATTGTATTTTGTTAATACTTCTTTGTTTGAATCATTGTTCATTACTAAAAATGCTTCAAATAAATCTTTTTGCATTTTTACTGCTTTTTCGTTTTCTATCATTTTGCTTTTTAGTACTTTTTCTGTTTCTTCAATCTGTTTTTCTATAGCATTTTTTATCTCTTTTTCTTTATTTTCTTGTTCTTCTTTATTGTTTAAATTTGTATTGTATAGTTTTTGGTTGTTTTCTGGTAATACTGCATATTGGGTTATATCTTTAATATAATCTTTGCAAGCTTCTTCTATTTGTGGTTTACTTGCATTTCTTTTTGCTTCTACACTGAATGCATAAATCAATAGCATTAATAATACTATTATAGTTAAAATAAAACCTTTGTTTATTTTTTTTAGATATTTCATTTATCTATTCCTCCTTTTCCTTTTTCATTATACTTCTCTAAATTCACTTTTTCAAGTATTTAATTAAATCTTAAGTTTTTTAGGCACAAAAAAAAACCCCGCGATTAGCCGTATTGTCAGAAATTTTATGGACCTGTATATATACAGGTGGGTGCCTGCCTAAATATTTATGGGTTTCTTACTAAATCTCTTGTAAGCTTACACGCCGTATTCAGAGTCATAGCTCCCGTTCCATTGCTTTGTAGGTTCTAAAATTTCCTTATTGTACGCACTATGCAGGGATTTTCGTGTTATTTAACTGTTATATATATTGTAACATATTTTTTTATTTTATTCAAGTCTTTTTACTTTATTTTGTATGTTCTTTTTTTCCTTTTTTCGCTATTATTATGTGTTCTCTTCTCCGTGTAGTATTATTTTCACTTGTTTGTACATTTTCTTGTTTTTGGACTTCATTTTGTGTTTGATTTTGCTCTTGATTTTGCTCATTTCCTAATTCTTCATCATAGCCACCAATATTTGCTTTCATCATATCTATTAAATCTTTAGCTCTATAGACTACCCCTTGGTTTGTCATATAGTATGTTGTTTCTCCTCCACTTGTTATAGAATAAATATCTTCAAACATTATTGGCAATAGAAGGTCTCCTTTTGTGCTTATTCCTCCATACAATCCGTCTTTTCCAACTATGATTACTTTTGTATCACCAACTATTATTGCATTATTTGCGACTTTATCTTGCCTTTTTTCATTTATACAGCCTATAAAATCATATTCTGCATCTGCTATTTTCTCTCCTTTGATATTAAATAGACCCCATTTTTCATTTAGATATACTGGTATAATCTCATCATATAATATAAATTGACTATTTAGCCTATCTGCTAAAAATTCTGATGTGTTTACTCCTATTCCATCATATTCAATATGTACTATTAATTCTTCTTTTAAGTTTATTACTCCATATTTTGAATTGCTTCTTACTATATAATATCCGAAGTTTTCCATCTAGAACTTTTATTTCATCATATTGTACATTTATTTTTGTTTCTCCTGTACTATGTGCAATTCCCACTTTTCCACTTGAATTTGTTATTATAAATTCACTTGAAGCTTCAATAAATTCTATTTTATTGTATCTTGAACCAATAATATCTGCATTTGTTCTGGCATTTTTTACTCCATATTTTCCTGTTGTTTGTTTTGAACCAACTACCATTCCATAAACTAAAGCTTTTTGGTTTGCAAAATCCTCACTTAGTTTATCAAAACCATAATTTGTAATATTGTTTGTATAGTATAAAACTAAATATGGAAGTGTTTGTATTGTTATATCATTTTCTGCTTTATTATATGTAAGTACAGAATTAAAGCCTTGTGTAAATCCTTCTGCATTTACATATAGTTTTCCATTATTTTCTATCACTGGTGCACTTATTTGTATACTTTCATAGTCTTTTTCACTATCTGGTGGTACTTTATTTATTAACCTAGAATTCAAATAAAAAGATGTTGTTTCAGTTCTGTTCATTGCTTCTACATACATTTTTGTTGTATCCTCAGAGTCCACTTTGTACTCACCCTTATGTGCTTCATATCCAACTAAAGGTGCAATGTCTCCAATTGACACATATAATTCTCCTGTATTTTCTACAAACATGAATGTATCTTCTGTAAAATTTACTTTTTTTCCATCTATATTTACAGAAAGTTTTGAATCTTCTACATGTACCATTAATACTATTATTCCTATAACTACTAATATTGTTAGAATTATAAGTATTGATATGATTGTAACTATTTTATTACGTGGTTTTTTTTCTTTTATTATAATATCATTATCTTGCTCAATTTTCACTTTTACGCCCTCCTTTTACTCTTTTGTATAACCATACTTTTTATAAAATTCATTTCTAAAATTTAATAAGTTATCATTTTCTATTTCTATTCTAACTCTTTCCATGAGTTTAGTCAAGAACTTTAGATTATGAATTGATAATAATCTTATTCCGAAGTATTTCGTTTGCTTTTATTAAGTGTCTTATATATGCTCTTGTGTAGTTTTTACAAGTATAACAATCACATTCTGAATCAAGCATTCCAAAATCTTTTTCAAATTCTTTATTTCTTACAACTAATTTTCCGATGTGATGTTAATGCTGTTCCGTGTCTTGCAAGTCTTGTTGGCAATACACAATCACACATATCTATTCCTCTTATTGCCGATTCTATAAGGTAATCTGGTGTTCCTACTCCCATTAGATATCTTGGTTTGTCTTTTGGTAAAAATTGTATTGTATGTTCTAATATTTCACACATAAGTTCTTTTGGCTCTCCTACACTTAAACCTCCAACTGCATAGCCTGGAAAATCCAATTTTACTAAGTCTTTTGCTGATTTTTCTCTTAAATCTTTATACATTCCGACCTTGTACTATTCCAAACAATCCTTGTTTTTCTGGATATTTGTGTGCTTTTTTACATCTTAGTGCCCATCTTGTTGTTCTTTCCATAGAGTCTTTAGTGTATTCATATGTTGAAGGATATTCAACGCATTCATCAAAGGACATTATTATGTCTGCCCCAAGTGAATTTTCTATCTCCATTACTTTTTCTGGTGAAAAGAAATGCTTGCTTCCATCTAGATGAGATGTAAATTCTACTCCGTCTTCGTTTATTGTTCTTAAACTACTTAGGCTAAATACTTGAAATCCACCACAATCTGTAAGTATTGCTCTATCCCAGTTCATAAATTTGTGAAGTCCACCTGCTTCTTCTACAAGCTTATGCCCTGGTCTTAAATATAAATGATATGTATTTCCAAGTATTATTTCTGCATTTACTTCATCTTTTAATTCGTCTGGTGTCATAGATTTAACTGTTCCGCACTGTACCAACTGGCATAAATACTGGCGTTTCAATATCTCCATGTGGTGTATGTATTCGTCCTCTTCTTGCTTTAGTTTGTTTGCATTCATGTAAAAGTTCGTATGTTATAGCATTACTCAAGCTTTATTCACCTCTTTTTCTTCTTTTTTAATTTCTTTCATGGCAAACTCTTTAAATTCTTTAAAAAGCGACATTTTTCTTACCTCCTATTTAAAATGAGTGCTAGAGTTTCTAAGCCCTAGCACTTAATAAATATTTATTTAATTTTCTTCTTCTGGGTAAACACTTACCTTCTTTTTGTCTTTTCCTAATCTTTCAAATTTAACTATTCCATTAACTAATGCATATAATGTATCATCACTACCGATTCCCACATTAGTTCCTGGATGTATTTTTGTTCCTCTTTGTCTCATTAGGATATTTCCAGCTAGAACAAACTGTCCATCAGCTCTTTTTACCCCAAGACGTTTAGATTCACTATCTCTACCGTTTTTAACGCTACCTTGCCCTTTTTTATGTGCCATGGTAATATTCTCCTTTCTAAAGTTTCATCTTTATTCGAAATTATGCTTCTTTTTTAGCTGTAGTCTTTTTTTCTTCTACTTTTTCAGCCTTTTCTGCTGTTAGCTTTATAGATGTAATTTCTACTTTTGTGTATGGTTGTCTGTGTCCTTGTTTTCTTCTATAATTCTTTTTAGCTTTATATTTGAAAACAATTATTTTCTTGCCTTTACCATGTGCTATTACTTTTCCTTCTACTTTAGCACCTTTTACATAAGGAGTTCCTACACTTATTTTTCCTTCTTCTGAAACTAAGATAACATTGTCAAATTTAACTGTTTTTCCTTCTTCTGCTTCTAATTTTTCGAAAAATACTACATCTCCTTTTGATACTTTGTATTGCTTTCCACAAGCTTCGATTACTGCGTACATTGCTAGATACGCACCTCCTTTTTTTTGTATACTCGCTAACCTTAAAATATAGGTACCTAAATTTAATTAGGTTTTATGTACCTTGACTTATGCGGTTACAGTTAAGTATTTTAGCATATTATTTAGCATTTGTCAAGCATTTTTTATTTTAATCCTTGCCTTGCTCACTTATATAATTTTTTATTCTATTCCATACATCGTTTGTTTTTAAATATTCTTTATAGTGTTTTTGTACGTCTTCATCATATTTTTCTAGTTCTCCAAGTAGTGATAAAAAGTCACTATGTGGGAAGATTTCATTTATATTGTTTATACTGTTTCTTAGCTTTTCTTTTGCTATTTCTATGTCTGTTAGATATGTTGTTCTTTGCATTATATACATTAATAATGGTTTGTATTTTATCCAACCAAGTGATGCTTTTAAAAATCTATCTCCAATTGCTTCATCATCAAGTGAGACTTTTTCAAATTCTTTTGGGAATTTTCCTCTTACTATTTCTGGATATTTAAGAAAACTATCATGAAAATGGTATGTTGGAACTTTTACTACTTTTGCTTCTGTAAGAAGTGTACAGAAGAATGTATCTTCTCCTCTTGCATATGGTGGATTATAGAATGCTGGTATTCTATCTATATGTGTCAAATTTATGCATATTCCAGAAGCATATAACCAGTTTTTTAATCCTACATGTTTTAATACTATTTTATCTTTTCCTTCTGTTATATCTCTTTCTGCAAAAGCCATCCCATGACTTTTGTCTACTGTCATATATTTTTTTACTTTTTCCCAAGTTATTACTTCATTACTTACTGCTTCTATATATTCTTTAAATTTTTGTTCTTTTATGTTGTCTTCTCCAAATTCTATGTATGGAACTGGAGACATATTTCCACATCTATGACCTATTGTTACATCTGAATATTTTATTACATTTAGGTGCTCTACTAAGTTATTTTGCTTTTCCCATATTATTTCACTATTTTGACCTTTGATACATGCATATGGGTATTCATCATCATCCCAAAATAACAAATAGTCTATATTTCTTTTTAATGCAAAATACATTATTGCATTTCTCGCTTTTCCATATCCTTTTCCTAGAACTAAGTTTGTCTCATATCTTGTTAAATTATATCTTGATTTAAGTATCTTTTTTTCTTCTTCTATATCTTCTGGTGTTATATATTTTATATGAATTTTTTTGTATACATCATCTTTTAAACTATAAAATTCTTCCCTTTTTGTATTTTGATATTCTAAGTCATATAAAATAAATATAGTTAAATTAACTTCGTCTGGATAGTCTTTTAATTGTTTTATCATATCTTTATAGCAGTTATTTATTATGTTACATATATTTGTTCTTCCTGTTAAAAAACCAATTCCTAGTTCTAGTGGTTTACCCATTTTTTCACTTTCCTTTTATTCATTTTTTTAGCCAAAATCATATAAAATCTGACTTTGACTATTTCTTATTTATCACTTATTATAAGTTATTATAACACATGCTAAGTTTTTTTGCAAGTTTTTCATTTTTATTTAAGAATTAGCCTTGATTTTATTTGTTTTTTGATATATGATATTAGATATGAATTTACAAAGGAGGAAGTTTTTATGGCAAAAAATGAAGAAAAAGATGTAAAAACAAGTTCAAAAAAGGAAACTAAAAAGAAGAATACTTTGAAATCTAATGAAGTTAAAAAGGTTGCTAAAGTTACTAAAAAAGAAACTATTAGTAAGAAAAAGTCTAATATAGAAAAAAAAGAAAAAACTAAAATTTCTGATACTACTTCTTCAAAAAAAACTTCTTCTACTCATAGAAAGATTAAACCTACTGCTAAGCCTATGCTTGCAGAATATTATGATTTGCCTTATAGATATAATCAAACTATTGTTAAAATTCTTGCTCAAACCCCTTCTACTCTATTTGTTTATTGGGATATTTCTGATGAAGATAAAAATTCTTTGATTAAGGCTCATGGAGAAAATTTCTTTTATGTTACAAGACCTATTTTGGTTATTCATAATATTACTAAAAATTATTCTTTCGAAATTGAAATTAATGATTTTGCAAATAGTTGGTATATTAGAACTCGGAGAGCCAAATTGTGATTATGTTATAGAACTTGGCAGAAAGTACAATGATTTTGCAAATGGAGATTATATTTATATTAATTCTTCAAATGATATTTTATCTCCAAATGATCATATTTTGTTTGAAAATATGGATTTAAAAAATGTACTTTTTAAAAATGTTAAAACATCTAGAACTTATTCTAAAGATTTTGGAGACTTAAAATTTCTTAATAATATGGATAAATTATATGGCAATATATATGATATATATCATGCTTTATATAATGACGAATTTTTAAATAAACTTTCAAACCCATCATCTGGTGAGTTTATTATAAAATAGAAAGGAAAACAAATGACTAATAATAAAAAAGGGTATGTAAGTTTTGTGCTTCATGCACATTTGCCTTTTATTCATCATCCAGAAAGTGATAATTATTTAGAGGAAGAATGGCTTTTTGAAGCTATTTCCGAAACTTATATTCCTTTCCTTATGAATTTTAGAAAATTAGAGGAAGAAAAAGTTAATTTTAGAGTTACTATGTCTCTTACCCCTCCTCTTTTATCTATGCTTGCAAGTCCTTTACTTCAGCAAAAATATATTAATTATTTAATTAAACATATTGAACTTTGTGAAAAAGAAGTTATCAGAACTAAGGATAATGAAAAACAGAATAGACTTTCTCATTATTATCTGGATAGATATACTTCTGATTTGCATATTTTTAAAGATGTATATAATTGTAATTTGATAGATGGTTTTAAGCATTTTCAAGATATTCGGTGTTCTTGAGATTATTACTTGCCGGAGCAACTCATGGGTATTTCCCTATTTTGTATGTTAATGAAAAGGCTATAAAAGCACAAATTGCTGTTGGTGTACAGACTTATGAAAAATATTTAGGTAAAAAACCTAGAGGTATTTGGCTCCCAGAATGTGGGTATGTTCCAGAAGCTGATAAATATTTGAAGGAGTTTGGTATTGAATATGTTATACTTGAATCTCACGGTATCTTATATGCTAACCCTACTCCTATTTATGGTACTTTTGCACCTATTGTCTCTCCGGATGGTGTTATTGCTTTTGGGCGTGACCTTGAATCTTCAAGACAAGTTTGGAGTTCTGTTTGTGGTTATCCTGGTGATTATAATTATCGTGAATTTTATAGAGATATTGGGTATGATGCTGATTATGAGTATATTAAACCATATATTGCTCATAATGGTGTTAGGGTTAATACAGGCATTAAGTATCATAGAATTACTGGTGAAACTGAAAATAAAGATTTATATGATGTACAATGGGCTATGGATTCTGTGGAAAAACAGGCTCGGTCATTTCTTTGATTCTAGAGTAGCTCAAATTGAAAATTTAGCAAACCATATGCAGACTCCTCCTATTATTTTGTGTCCGTATGATGCAGAGCTTTTTGGACATTGGTGGTATGAAGGACCTTATTGGCTTTATATTTTATTTAAAAAGGTTTATTATGATAATTCTAACTTCGAACTTATTACGCCTAGTGAATATATTGATAGGTTTCCTGAGATGCAATTTTCTATTCCTTGCCGTTCTAGTTGGGGTGCTAATCGGATACAGTGAAGTTTGGCTTAATGAGCTTAATGATTATGCTGTTCGTCATTTACATAATATTGCTGATAAAATGTGTGAACTTGCTTATAATTTTTCTAATGAGACAGATGAGCTTAAGATTTCTGCTTTAAATCAGTGTGCTCGTGAGGTTTTGCTAGCTCAGAGTAGTGATTGGAATTTTATTATTACTAATGGCACTATGGTTGATTATGCTAAAAAGCGTACTAAAGACCATGTTGGCAGGTTTAATAAATTGTATGAACAAATTAAATCTGGTAAAATTGATGAGGAGTTTTTGAAGGATATTTCTGAGAAGGATGCTATTTTTCCAGATATTGATTATAGAATATATGCATAAAACAAGTTTCCAAAAGACTTTTTCTTGAATAAAATAATGTATAAACCTAATTTTTTTGAGGGATAATACATTTAGCTTTATTTTAAGGGAGGTCTTTTTTTCGTGAAATCATTATGCATAAAGGATAACAATGAAGATGTACTTAATTTCATATATAACAGGCTTTTGAAACTTGACCTTTCTTCTTTATTTGTTTCACGTCATAGTTTTAGAATGTATAAAAATATAATTGTACATTTTAATGGTGATGATTTGTCGCTTTTTTACGATAAACTTGCTTCTATTTTGTCTGATAGCATTTTAAAATTTTATCAAAAAAGGCTACTTAGACGTACTTTAGAATACAATTACTTTTATTTTAGTTCTGCTGAGAAAAAGAATATATTGAATATTGCTGAGGATTTTTTATCTAGTGATATTGTTTTTGAAGAGGATAATTTTTTTGCAGTTTTTTCTGCTGTTATTGAATATATACATGATAATAATTCTATTGTTCTAGAGGGCTTTGCTAATTTTAGGCTTAGCACCTTTATGAAGAATCTTGATTATATCGTGGATCTTTCTGTTAATAAGTATATTACTGATAAGGAGTATATGGAGTTTGTGAATATGCTGAAACTTTATGTTTCGCTTACTCCTGCTATAGAGCCTATTGTTCATCTTGTATTTCTTGGTAATGAAAGTGTTTTACTTGATCGAGATAAGAATATTATTCCTTTGCAGGATGATAATTTGAATGCTAAGTATTTGTCGGATATTAGTTTTTCTAGTAATGATTATGCGCTTAATACTCTTCTTAATATTTTACCAAAGAAGCTTATTATTCATGTTGTTTCTTCTGGTTCTTCTGATGCAGATGGCTATGGAGATGAGTTTGTTGAGACTATTAAGAGGATTTTTGAGCGGGAGGTGTGAGATTTGCTCACGGTTGCTCGCTTTGCGGGATTTATGCGGTTAGGAGGTAGGGGCAGTGCTTCTAGGTCCGTCTGGAAGAGTGGAGAATAATACTACTCTCCCTCTCTTCCACTGGGCAACTCAAGAAGTCACGTTAAATTGTATTTTATCTTTTATAATTAAACCGTCCAAATATATATAGCTCCAAACATAATAAGGAGCCACATAAGGGATTTGTCTTATACGATGTAGTTTTCCTAGCCATTCTGAGTATGAACCAGTGCCTAAGTTGAAGGTTCGTAAAGTGTTTTCCCGCAAAAACGAGTAGCTCTAATATAGTTTTAGTTAACAGACATAAATGTTTTCGGTTTAACATCCTTGGTATTTAACGTTCAGTAAATATTATCACTCAGTGACCGGCTATCAATGAGTTACTCCTCCATAATTATGGCTGCAATATTTGTGTTCGACGGTATAGCCGTGTGAGCACCTTCTTTCCGGGAGTGTTCCTGTCCTACCGCAACTTTCGCAATAGATAGGTAACCTGCACTTTACGTATCTATCATTGGCTTGGTACGCCTCCAACGCATGTTGTGAAGAGCATCCTATGCTTAGCTGCATACCGTGCATTGGATTGTTAGAGCATTTCGAGTGGGTCTGATAATACGTACCATACTTTCCTATCGATTTGTCGCAGTTTGGGCTCTGGCATCTAAGTGCATCGGTCAAGACTTCGCCTTTAACTATGACTGATTCTATTTTGTTACCCCCACATGGCCACCATCCCTTTCCGTTGCAGGTGACACACAATCTATTAGGTAAGCCATCTGTGCAAGTGAAAGTAGTACCACTACAATACGTCTTGCCACTTCCGTGTGCCTGAAATAGAAGAACCATTTGTATCAGTTACTGTAACTGTCCATGAGTAGGTTGTATATTGTGATAATCCACTTACTGCACTGAATGTAACATAGTTTCCACTTGTTCCTGTTGCTGTTCTTGTTTGCCCGTTTAATGATAATGTGTAGGTTAGTGTTTGGGCTGGGCTATCGTTG
>JAAWDU010000027.1 GCA_022793905.1 Clostridia bacterium | reverse complement strand
GTTTCCGCACTAATCCTCTTATTGTTACTGCTCCTAGTATTACAATGATTACAATCATGATTATTAAAGCGATTAGGGTTATTCCTCTTTCGCTCTTGCTTTGGTTTATCCTTTTGTATTTCATTTGCTTTGGTTTTCCTTTCTTTATTTTTTATTTATTTTGGTTTATTTTTTTCTATATTTAAAACATTAAAATCAATATTATTGGAAATAATATATATATTCCCTTATGGCAAGGAATAAAAACAGAAAAAAACCAAACCAAACCAAACTATTCTTATTCCCTCCCATAATTTAATTGCCTACTACGAGAAGTCGTAATTATATTGTACTACGACTTCTCGTAGCTGTCAAGTAGTAATTTTTTATGATAAATTAAATACTAAGCAAGAATTGATTAATAAGGTGTTTATATGGAATTTGGAAGAATTAATATAAAATTAGATGAATATTTGAAAACTCACAATATAAGTAGAAGCAGTCTATCTAGAAAAGGAGAACTTAGATATGATACAATTTTGACCTATTGTAACAAAACAGTAACAAGACTAGATATAGAAACTTTAGCAAAAATCTGTGCTACACTAAATTGTAACATTCAAGATATCTTAGAATTTGAACCAAACATTTCAAAAAAATAATAAATTTTTATTGATGCATACTATATTATTAACATATGGTTTTGCTTGCAATAAAAAAAGAGGGTATCCCATCTAAAAATAGGACCCTTCTTTTTTTTAGGCTTCTTCGTAAAATATTTTGTAAGTTTTGTAAGCGCTGTAGATGTCGTATTTGCTTGCTACTTCATATGGTGAATGCATTGATAGGACTGGAACTCCACAATCTATTACTTCTACACCTTTATTTGCTAAAATATATGCTATTGTTCCTCCTCCTCCTACATCTACTTTTCCTAATTCTGCTATTTGATATTGTATACCATGTTTTTCTAAAATTCCTCTTAGTTTTGCTATAAATTCTGCGTTTGCATCCGAACCTCCCGCTTTTCCTCTTGAACCTGTGTATTTGTCAAATGAAATCCCATAGCTTGAATATGCACAGTTTGTTCTATCTGACACAGCTCCATAGATTGGGTCATAGCTTACACCTACATCAGCTGATAACATACTTGAATTGCAGAATACTTTATTTAATAGATTTGGTCTATTTTCTCCTGATTTGTTTAGTAGTTCTGATATGAAGTAGTCAAATGTTTGGGATTCCATTCCTGTATTTCCCATACTTCCTACTTCTTCTTTATCTGATAATATACAAACTGAAGTTTTTTCTATATTTTGTGCTTCTAAAATTGCTCTTAGTGCAGTATATGCACAAACTTTATCATCATGACCATATCCTGCAATCATACTTCTATCAAAGCCTAGGCTCTTTGCATTAAATGCTGGAACAAGCTCTAGTTCTGAACTTAGGAAATCCGCTTCTGTTATTCCATATTTTTCATTTAATATTTTTAAAACATTTAATTTTACTTTTTCTTTTACCTCTGGGTAGTTTATTGGCATATTTCCAATTAGCAAATTCAAATCTTCTCCTTCAATTCCATCATTCAATTTCTTTTGAAGTTGGTCTTTTGCTAAATGTGGCAAAAGGTCAGTTATTGTAAATATTGGATCTTCTTCATCTTCTCCAATATTTACGTCAATTTTTTCTCCATTTGATTTAACAATAACACCATGAATACTAAGTGGAATTGCTGTCCATTGATATTTTTTAATTCCACCATAATAATGTGTATTAAAATAAGCAAACTCTGTATCTTCATATAAAGCATTAGGTTTTAAATCTAATCTTGGAGAATCAATATGAGCTCCCACTAAATTAAGTCCTTCTTCCAATTTCTTAGCTCCAATAACAGCAATATATAAACTCTTACCTCTATTAGAAAAATAAACCTTATCCCCAGTCTTTATATTATCAACTGAGTTTACATCTCTAAACCCATTCTTCTCTAAAATATCAACAGCAGTTTTAACAAACTCCCTCTCAGTCTTAGACCTATTTAAAAACCAAATATATTCATCTGAAAATTTAAAAATATTTTCCTTTTCCTTATCAGTTATTCTCTCCCATCCAGATTTCTTATTATTCAAAAGTTTCTCTTCTAAAACTTTACCTTCAGACTTTTCCAAATTAAAACCCTCCTTAAAAATTAATTTTATTCCTATTTAAAAAACTACACATTAAATCTAAATAAAACAATATCTCCATCTTGCATGATATAGTCTTTTCCTTCTACTCTCATAAGCCCTTTTTCTTTAACTGCATTCATTGAGCCTTCTTTCATTAAGTCATTATAAGAAACTATCTCCGCTTTTATAAATCCTCTTTGTATATCTGTGTGAATTTTTCCCGCTGCTTCTGGAGCCTTTGTTCCTTTTTTTATTGTCCATGCTCTTACTTCTGGTTTACCTGCTGTCAAAAATGACATAAGTCCAAGCAAATCATAACTTGCCCTTATAACTTTATCTAGCCCAGATTCTTCAAGTCCAAGTGCTTCTAGCATTTCTTTCTTATCTTCTCCTTCTAAGCTTGAAAGTTCTTCTTCTATTTTAACACATAAAGGAATCACTTTTGCATTTTCTGATTTTGCATATTCTCTTACCTCATTGATTCTTTCATCTACATCTTGGCTTTGCATTTGCTCTTCACTAATATTTGCTATATATAGTATTGGCTTTATTGTTAGCAAATATGCGTCTTTAATTACTTCCATTTCTTCTTCTGAAAAACCGTATTGTTCTTGCAGATTTTCCACTTTCTAGCACTTTTTTTACTTTCTCTAATACCTCAATTTCAAAACTATATTTTTTATCTGCTTTTAGCATTTTTTTTGCTTTTTCAATTTTTTTATCAACTGTTTCAATATCAGCTAAAATAAGTTCTAGATTTATTGTTTCAATATCTCTTGTAGGTGCAACTTTTCCATCTACATGTACTACATTTGCATCTTCAAAACATCTTACAACTTCACATATACTATCTACTTCACGAATATGTGATAAAAATTTATTTCCGAAGTCCTTCTCCTTTACTAGCTCCTTTTACAAGTCCTGCTATATCAACAAATTCGATAACTGCATGTGTTGTCTTTTCTGGTTCATACATTTCAGTTAGTTTATCTAATCTTTCATCTGGTACCGCTACAATCCCTACATTTGGTTCTATTGTACAAAAAGGATAATTTGCACATTCAGCTCCTGCATTTGTTATACTATTAAACATTGTACTTTTTCCTACGTTTGGAAGTCCTACTATACCTATTTTCATTTTGCCATCCTTTCATTATTTTACATTTTAATGATTTCTTCCCATGGAAGTTCACTTTTGCCAAAATGCCCATAATTTGTAGTCTTTGCATATATTGGCTTTTTTAAATCTAAATACTTAATTATTCCATCTGGAGTCAAGTCAAATTTTTCTTCTATTTTTTCTATTATTTCTTTTTCTGAAATTTTATGTGTTCCAAATGTATTTACATATATTGATATAGGTTTAGCAATTCCTATACCATAAGCTATCTGTATTTCACATTTATCTGCATACCCATTTGCAACAACATTTTTTGCAATATGTCTAAGCATATATGCTGCTGACCTATCTACTTTGCTTGCATCTTTTCCGAGAAAAAGCACCTCCTCCGTGTCTTGCATATCCTCCATATGTATCAACAATTATTTTTCTTCCGAGTTAGCCCAGTATCACTTAAAGGTCCTCCGAATTACAAATCTTCCTGTTGGATTTATATAATATTTAGTCTTTTCATCTAAATATTTAGGGTCTACTACCTTTTTTATTACTTCGTTTATTATTCCTTCTTTTACTATATCTAATGAAACCTCTTCATCATGTTGGTTTGATATAAGGATTGTTTCTATTCTTTTTACTTTTTCATCTTCATATTCTACTGTAACTTGTGTTTTTCCATCTGGACCTAGATATGGAAGTATTCCTTCTTTCCTTACTTCTGTAAGTCTTTTTGAAAGTTTATGCGCAAGTTCAATTGCAAATGGCATATATTCTTCTGTTTCATTGCTTGCAAACCCAAACATTATACCTTGGTCGCCCGCACCGCCTATATCAACACCTTGTGCTATATCTGCACTTTGCTTTGTTATATTTACATCTATTATGCAATTTTCATTATCTATGTCTATTCCTTTTCCTTTGTATCCTATATTTTTAAGCACTTCTCTTGCGATTTTTTCTGGTTCTATTTTTGCATTTGTTGTTAATTGTCCAGCTATTGTAATTCTATCATTTGATGCAAAAGTTTCCACAGCTACACGTGAATTTTCATCTTGCTCTAGGCATTTATCTAGAATTGTATCTGATATTAAATCACATAATTTATCTGGATGTCCTTCTGTTACACTTTCTGATGTAAATAAATACTGCTTCATTTTTTGTTCCTCCTAAATTGCTTCTAATTTGATTAATTCTTCTAGCAAAATTATAAACATTGCATGAGACCATGCAAGCCCTATTACCCAAGCAGACCCGCATACTGCTGTTTTCTACTTGTTCTGCTAAAAATCCATGTTTTGTGCTTGAATTAATTACAAAATCAAAACATTCTTTAGCATGTATTGTATCATGTATTTTAGCATAATACAAGCCCATCCATAAAGTTGTTATTACCCATGGTCTATCTTTTGTGTAATGGTCATCTTCAAATCTTAGATATCCGACCTGTATATGTGCGAAGTTTTAAGTTAATCATTTCTATTGTATTTGTAATTTTTTTCTCATTTGGTGAAAACATTTCAAATGGCACAGTCAATCCTAGTACACTCATATCAAGTCTTCTATCTTCTTTACTTCTTACAAAACTTTTCTTTTCTTCATCATAGAGATTTGCTTTTACAAATTCTACAATATATTTTAATCCTTCTTCTAAAATTTCTCTTTGTTTTTGCTCTAAAAGTTCTTCTTCTAGTTCTTCATATATTTTTAACATTGCACTAAAGCTTGAATAAATACTCGCCATAGAATATGTACTTATTCCTTCATGCATTTCCCATAAATCATAGCTTACATGCATTTTCTGCTCTTCTTTTTTTATGTCATTCAAATAACTATCTAAAAATTTCACTGCCTTTTTTAACATTTTTAGATTGTCTTTTAAAAATTTTTTATCATTAGTTCGTAAATAATGGTCATATACTCCATAAATTACACTTGCTGTTTCATCTATTTGATATCCCCAACATGGTGCTAAAGTACCATCTGTAAAAAATCTTTGTTCCCACATACCATTTTTGCTTTGTGTATTTTTACAAAATACTTTATAAAATTTATCTGTTTCTTTTGTCATATTGAGTAAATCTTGCGCTTTTGTAATATAAACTGAGTCTCTTGGCCAACAATATGAATATCTTCCACATTTTGAGAAACTTTCGTCTACTTCCATAGCAGCTACAATTCCTCCTGTTTTTTCATTTGTAAGCAATGGATATAAAAGTATTGTTCTTTTATATATTTTATCTATTTTGCTCAATTTTAAACTTTCTTCTTTAAAAACATGTACTACATGAGCTTTTACATAATTTCTCCAATATTTTTTAGTATTTTGCAATTCTTTTTTTACATCTATTTTTTTAATTTTTTCTATTTTCTCTTCAATATCTTCTATTCTGTTTTTTTCTTTATTATCAAAAACATATACCATAATACTAAATTCTTTTGTTTCATTTGGATTTAAAACTCCGTACATTAAAGCTTACAGCAGAGTTATTTGTCATTCCTATATAATCTTTATCGGTAAGATTTCCGGCTATCTATTACTTCTTCTATATTGTGTAATCTATGTGCTTCTAAGCTTAAATCGTTTGAGATTATTGCCATATTATATTCATGAGAATACTGAAGCAACCCGTCCTCTAATACCTTGCCTGATGTAAAATTATTTTCATCTGATAACATTTTTGAATGAACTAGAAATTTTATATCTAATGGAATTTCGTGTTCATTTGTGAATTTATATTTTCTTATTATTACACTATTTGATATTGGTATAAAATCTACTTCTTCCATTCTTAAATTAAAATATGTGTTTTTCACTTCTGTTTTTAGTATATTTGTATCTTCAATATATTCTTGCCTATATACATTATTTATATCTTTATGCAAATATATTATATTTGAATCATTAATTTTTACTCCCATATGAAGAAATTCTATAAATTCTCTATAATCTATATTTGGATAACGAATTCTTATGATTTCACCGCTTTTCTGTTATTCCAGCTTTAAGTTCTTTATTTCCGATAATTGCGTCATTTCTATATGTTTTCATATGTTCTCCTTATTCTATAATACCTATAATTAATTTTTCTATTTCTTTTAATTTTAGTGTAATACTATTTATCTCATCATCTCTAACATCTTCTGTAAGTATTTCTGTTTTTAGTATTTCTTCCATGTCTGACATTTCGTCCTTAATCATTTTAACTTTATTTATTATCTCTACTCTTTGTATTCTCTTAACTGACTCTAGCTCTAGTCTTCCTTCTAAATTGATTTCATTATCTTGGATATTGTAGTATTCTCCATATTTAGGAATAGTTACTGGTATTTTTGTTTCTTCTAAAATCTTATCTTTTAGTTCAAGCTGTGCTGTTTTCTCCCCATGAACTAAAATAATTTGTTTTGGCTTATTTATAAAAGAATATACAAAGTTTAAGAGCCATTCTTGGTCTGCATGACCAGAGTATCCTTCTATATATTCTATTCTTGCATTTACTGCAATTTCCTCTCCAAAAATCTTAACTTTTTTTGCTCCTTCTACTATCTTCCTTCCTAAAGTTCCTGGTGCTTGATATCCAACAAATAAAATTGTATTGTTTTCATTCCAAAGATTATGCTTTAAATGATGTTTTATTCTTCCGAACATCGCACATTCCACTTGCTGATATGATAATTTTTGAACCTTCTTCTTCATTTAAAGCTTTTGATTCTTCTGCTGTTTTGGTAAATTTTAGCCCATTAAATTCTAATGGGTCATCTCCACTTTGAATTTCTTCTTTTACTTCTTCATCAAATAATTCTTCATTATTTTTAAAAATTTCAGTTGCAGATATTGCAAGCGGGCTATCTACATATACTGGTGTCTCCATTAATAGTTTATATTTATTTATAAACTCAGTATCTTCTGTTTTTTCTTTTATTTTATTCAATTCATATAATATTTCTTGGGTTCTTCCGTACTGCAAAAGAAGGAATTATAACGTTTCCTCCTTTTCTGACTGTTTCATAAACTATATTTAAGAATATCTCAGCTTTATCATCATTTTTCATATGAAGTCTATTTCCATAAGTTGATTCCATTATAAGATAATCAGCTGATTCAATCATTGTTGGTGAATCTAAAAGTGGTATATCATTATTTCCTAAATCTCCTGTGAATACAATTTTTTCTGTTTTTCCAGTTTCTTCTTTTACCCATACTTCAATTATTGCAGAGCCTAGCATATGACCTGCATCATTAAACCTTACAATAACATTTTCATCAATTTGTACAAGTTCACTATATTCTATGTTTTCAAATAATTTTAAACATTTTTCTGCATCTTCTGCTGTATATAATGGAGGATAACCTAATTTTCCTTCTCTTTGCCTTTTTCTATTTTTCCATTCTACTTCCATTTCTTGGATATGGCCACTATCAGGGAGCATTATTTTGCATAAATCACATGTTGCTTTTGTTGCATAAACTGGTTTTCTATAACCATTTACATACAATTTTGGTATTCTCCCTGAGTGGTCTATATGAGCATGTGTTAGTAGTACAAAATCTATCTCTTTTACATCAAAAGCAAATTCATCATAGTTCTTATCTTCTTCTTTTCTTGTTCCTTGAAACATTCCGGCAATCAACAAGAAATTTCTTTCCCCCACCTTCTACTAAAAAGTTTGAGCCTGTGACACCTTCTGCTCCTCCTAAAAATGTTATTTTCAAATTTGTATCCTCCTTAAAAATCAATTTATTTCGTCAGTAGTTTAACTTTTTTCTTTGATTTTAGTTCTATTCTGTTCAAATTTGGTATTGTAAATTCTAATTCTAATATGTCTCCATCATAAACTTTCACACCAATTTTATCATATTGCTGCACTATAGCTAAATTTATATTTGCAAAGTCCATTATTCTTGTTTCAAATATTGGTTTTATTATTCCTACATCTGTTTCTACGTCTTTTGTAATTGGAATCAAAGCTTTTATTTCATAAAGATTTATTAATAGTTTTCCTTCTATTCTGTCTATGTCTTCTGCCAAATCTTCTACATCTTTTATAAATCTTTCATCATCAAATGGAATAAATTTATAATACCTAACAATATGAAGTAATGCTATAGCTTCTTTTTTTTGTTCTACACTATTTATTTTATATATTTTTTCTTCTAGACAGCTAATAAATAATTTTTGCATTGCAATCTTATATTTTTCTTTATTTCTAGCACTTTTTATGTCTTTTAATAAATCAAGGTTCTTTTCAAGTTCGCTTCTTCTTACTACATAATTTTTCGCATCTAAAAGCTTATTTGCTTCTTCTATTTCGTTTAATGCTTTTTTTCTTTCTTTCTTTAATGTTCCTAGTAAAACTTCTGGGCTGAATATCTTTTTATACTCTGAAAGCTTTGAATTTCTTTCTTCAAATTCTTTTAGCAAGAGTTCTTCACTATTTATAATTGTGTCTATTTTCTTTATTTCGCTTGCCTTTTCTTTCTTATTTTTTGTAAGCTCCTCTACTAATTTTGTCTTATCTTTTAACCTTTTTAACTCTTTTTCATCCCACTCTCTTTCTTCTACTAACCTTTGCTTTTCATTTTTGTTTCTCTGTGTACATACAATTATTGATAATCTATACATATAATCTAAAAACTTTTCTGCTTTATCTTCACCATAGTTTTTTGTAAACTCTTTTTCTAGCTTTTCTATTAGTTCCTTTTGATTATTATATTTCATCCAAACTTCTAAAAACTTATATCCTAAAAGTATTTGTAGGTTTTGATATACTAAATTACAATCTATATTGCTTATATCTGCTTGAACTGTATTCCAAGACCAAGATGTGAAATCTCTTATTATCTCTATATTGTTTATATCATGTCCCTCATTTAACATTTCTGGAAATGCTACTCTTATTAAGTTATATTTTTCATCTAGATACATTCTTGTATCATTCATTTTAAATAATGCAAATAGCATTGCTTTTTCTGTAGGAAGTACTCTTATTTTTCTATTAAATGTATCCACTTTACTTGTTATTCCAACTTTTAAAAACTCTGTTCCTTCTTCTGAACTTGCTTTTACAAGTTCTATTTCATCACACATATCTATTATGCTTATGATATTTTCCACAAATTTATTTTTGTTTTCTACATTTACTTTTATCCTTGCATATTCATTATATGAACTAGTTATATTGTATAACATGCTAAGAAGGAGATTTTTTACATCTCCTGAAAATTTTTTCTGGTTTAGCACAGTTTCAAGTTTATTATTATTACTCTGAAACTTAAGTAATATATCATTTGTTTTCATGTCTTTTGTCCTCTCTCAAAATTATTCTTCTGTGTTTTCTTCTCCTTCTTCTACATGAGGCTCTGAGTTTAATTCATCCCATCTTTCTTTTGTCATTAATACTTCTCTTGGTTTACTTCCTTGATATCCCGATATTATACCTCTTTCTGCCATTTGGTCAATTATTCTTCCGAGCTCTTGCATATCCGTACTTTCATTTTTCTTTGCAAGAATGATGCTGATGCTGTTTTTTGTTCTAAAACATATTCTATAGCTTCATTTAGTCTTGGATCTGTATCATCATCGTCGTCTGCTTCTATCTCTTTTTCTTTATCTGTTTTGTTAGCTTTTTCTATTGATTCAATTATGTCTTCATTATATGTAGCTTCGCCGTCTTTTTTTAGGAAGTCTACTATTTTTTCTACTTCTTTATCTGATACAAATGTACCTTGTACTCTTGTTGGTTTTGAAACTCCTGTTGGATAATACAACATATCCCCTTTTCCAAGTAATTTTTCTGCACCTGGCATATCTAGAATTGTTCTTGAGTCTATTTGTGAAGAAACTGCAAATGCTATTCTTGATGGGATATTTGCTTTAATTAATCCTGTAATTACATCAACAGATGGTCTTTGTGTTGCAATTACTAAGTGCATTCCTGCTGCTCTTGCTTTTTGTGCCAAACGACATATTGCATCTTCTACTTCTTTTGCTGCAACCATCATTAGATCTGCAAGCTCATCTATTATTATTACTATTTGTGGTAACTTTCTTGCACCTTCTTCTTCGCCTTCTGCTTCTAATGCTTTATTGTATCCTTTTATATCTCTAACACCTTTTGCTGCAAATTTTGCATATCTTTCTTCCATTTCTTGTACTGACCAAGCAAGTGCTCCTGCAGCTTTTCTTGGGTCTGTTACAACTGGTATAAGTAAATGTGGTATTCCATTATATACTGAGAGTTCAACAATTTTTGGGTCTACCATAACTAATTTCACTTCACTTGGCTTTGCTTTATATATAAGACTTGTAATTAATGTGTTTACACATACACTCTTTCCGTGAGCCTGTACTTCCGTGCAACTAGTAAGTGTGGCATTTTTGCTATATCTGCAATTACCCTTTCTCCACTTACATCTTTTCCTAGACCCATTGAAAGTTTAGATTCTGCGCATGTAAATTCTTCTGAATCTATTATATCTCTTAAGTGCACCATTTCTGTATCTTGATTTGGTATTTCTATTCCTACTGCTTGTTTTCCGTGGAATTGGTGCTTCTATTCTTATACTTTGAGCAGCTAGATTTAATGCAATATCATCTGCTAGATTTGCAATTTTGCTTACTCTTACTCCTTCTGCTGGTTTAAGTTCATATCTTGTTATTGCAGGCCCTACTGCAACATCTTCTACTTTTGCTGATACACCAAAGCTATGTAGTGTTTTTTGGAGCTTAAGTGCATTATCTGCAAGTAATGTTTTTGATCTTGTTTTTTTACCTTCTCCTTGCTCAAGTAATGCAATTGGAGGGAATTCATAATTTTCATCTATTTCTGTTTGTGAGTGTTCAAGTTGTAATTCTTGTTTTACTTTTTCTTCTTTTTCTTCTTTCTTCTCTTTGAATAAATTGGCTTCTATAAAGTCTCCTTGTGTTTCTTTTTCCTTCTCTTTTTCTTTTAGTCTTTTCTTTATTCTTGGTTCTTCTATCTCTTCTCTTGTTTCTGTTTCATCAAATGCTAATGGTATATCATGATCGTATTTCTTCTTTGTTTCTATTTCTTCTTCGTCATCATCAAATAAATTTTCCATAATAACTGAATGTCTTTTTTGAGGTTTTCCGAGCTTTTATAGTTTTTTCTTTTACTCTTCTTGGCGGAAGTTTTTCTTCCACTTCTTCTTCCTCTTCATCTTCTTCATATCTTTCTTGTAATTTGTTTGAGAATTTATCTATTAATTCTGCTGGTTTGATTCCAAATGTAAATATTGAGAGCAATATTCCTGTTCCTATTAATATAACATATGCAGCAACACCAACAGCCTTATTCATAGGTATGGCAATTAAAGCTCCGATTGCTCCTCCTCCTTTATTTGTTTCTCCATAATCAAATGCCTCTGAAACTATATTTCCAAAATCATCACTTATATCTAATTCTTTATTTGATATTTGAACTAAACTCATTACTCCACATATACATAGTATTATTACTAGAAATTGTATTAGTTTCGGTATTACAAATTCTTTTTGTTCTTTTGTTAAGACAATACCAACTATAAAAGTTCCTATTGGTACTAGATATTTTATCCAACCCATCAATCCTCCTAGAGTTTGACTTAGTCCCTTACCAATGGCCCCTGTTTGCCCATATATCAAAACAGCAAGTAGTAAACTAAAAATTATTACTACTATTGCTTGTACATATGCATCTTTCTTTGCTTTCTTTTTTCTCTTTCCTGTGCTCTTTTTTGTTTTCCCCATTTTGTTTCTCTCCATTCTGCTTTTCATTTTTATCCTAAATTTACTATTATATTCTATCATTCTGCTTTATAAATTGCAACTTTTTTAAGAAATTTTTTTGGTTTCTTTTCTCATTTATATGATAAGCATTGCATCTCCAAAGCTGAAAAATCTGTACCTTTCTTCTACTGCTTTTTTATATGCTGAAAGCACATATTCACGTCCGTGCAAGTGCTGAAACAAGCATAATTAATGTTGATTTTGGCAAATGAAAATTTGTTATAAGTCCATCTATGCATTTGAATTTATATCCTGGATATATGTATATACCTGTATCTTCTTCACATGTATGAACAAGTCCTTTTTCGTCTGACGCACTTTCAAGAACTCTACATGAAGTCGTTCCTACTGCAATAACTCTTCTTCCTTCTTTTTTTGCATTATTTATTTTTTCTGCTTCTTCTTTTTTTATATAATAATGCTCTCTATGCATTTCATGGTCTTCTATATTTTCTTCCTTTACTGGTCTGAATGTACCAATACCTACATGTAATGTGACTTTTGCGATTTCAATTCCTTTCTCTTCAATCTTTTTAAGTAATTCTTCAGTAAAATGAAGTCCTGCTGTTGGTGCTGCAGATGACCCTTCATATTTTGCATAAATTGTTTGATATCTTCCTTTTTCTTTTAATTCTTCATGAATGTATGGAGGAAGTGGCATAAGCCCTATTCTATCTAATATTTCATTAAAAATCCCTTCATAGATAAATCTTATTTTTCTTGTTCCGCCTTCTAAGATATCTATTATTTCTCCTTTTAGAAGCCCTTCACCAAAAACAATCTCTGTTCCTGGTTTTAGCTTATTTCCAGGTCTTACTATACACTCCCATTCATTTTCTTCTATTTGTTTTAATAAAAGTACTTCAATATTTGCTCCTGTAGTTTTTTTTCCATATAATCTCGCTGGAATAACTTTTGTGTTATTTATTACAAGGCAATCTCCTGGATTTAAGTAATCAATAATATCAAAAAATCTTTTATGTTCTACTCCTTTATTTTTTCTATCTAATATCATTAATCTTGATGTGTCTCTTTTTATAATTGGTGTTTGAGCAATTAGTTCTTCTGGCAAATCATAATCAAATTCTTCAAGTTTCATAGACTTTCTCTCCTTTTTGCTTTATATGTTTTATCTATTATTTCTTTTATTTCTTCAAATTTTTCTAAAACTGCTTTCGGTACGCTTTTTTCTATATACTCCTTATTATTATTTAAAAATGCTTCTCTTATTTTTGTTGAAGATACATTTTCAAATAGTTCTGTTCTTTCAAATGTTTTTATTTCTATCCTTTTTCTAATCTCTTTATCTTGAAACCAATCTTCTATTATGGCTTTATCGTCTGAAAAATAGATTGTAAAGGATTTTTCTATTGTAACTGACACAATATTATAGTATAAATATTTTCCCCACTCTTCGTTTGATTTTAAGTCTTCTTCGCTTGTCCAATCTGGAAGTTCTTTTATAGTTATTTTTTCATTTAAGCTTTTCTCATACTTTTCTTTTAATGCATTTTCTAATATCTCTTTTCTTAGTTTTATATTAAGTGGATTTCTAATTTCATTTTCTCTATTTGCACTTCCTATTAAAATTATAACCCTATCATTTTCAGATAAGGCTTTATCTATCATCCCTAAGTGACCTATGTGTAATGGTTGCATTCTAGATAAAAACACACCAATTTTCATATTTTTCTCCCTTTTTTATTTCCTAAATTATTCTTGCTACATCATTCCACATTACAAATGCTGATAATCCTATTATAAACATAAACCCAAGCATTTGTACTTTTAATAAAGTTTCTTCTTTTAATGGTTTTCTTTTTACCCACTCTATTATATAAATGAGTATTTTCCCTCCATCTAGTGGTGGTATTGGAATTAAATTTGTTATTCCTAATGATAATGATATTATTGAAAGTAGGTATATAAAATCTTCTATTCTTGATGTTTGTGATACAATTGTGGCTATTCCAACAGGTCCTGCTAAATCATCCATACTAGCTCCACCTGATATCATTGTTTTTATGCTTTCAAATAGTGTTTTTATAAATCTTCCTGTCGCATCTAATGCTATTTGCATATCATATTTTATTGAAACTAATATGAAATATATTAATAACCCAAAGATTATATTAATAATAGGTCCTGCCAAGACTATTGCAAGTTTTTTCCAAAAATTTGCTTTACTAAAAGAACCTTCTTTATCTGATGGTGCTTCTTCCCCTTCCATACTTACATAACCTCCGAAGTGGAATTATTCTAATAGAATATTTAGTCCCTTTAATTTCTTTTGAAAAAAGGCTTTTTCCAAAGCCAACTGAAAATTCATTTACTTTTATTTTACAAAGTTTAGCTACTAAAAAGTGCCCTCCTTCATGAATTATTACTAATATGCCAAGCATTAAAATTGTTTTTATTATTGCAAATACTATGCTCAAGTCTTTTCTTCCTTTCTTTTATAAATTCATAAGTAATAAATATGCAATTGGAGCAATAAAAATCACACTATCTATTCTATCTAGCATTCCTCCGATGTCCTGGTATTAAGTTACTAAAATCTTTTATGCCATTATACCTTTTTATGCTAGATGCCGCAAAATCTCCTACTTGCCCTATTACACTTAATACAATTGAAACTATTATAATATATATATATGATATATTGGTGTAAAAATATGTGTTGCATATTATTGTATAAATTATTGAAATTACCATTGCTCCAACAGCTCCTATTATACAACCTTCTATTGATTTATTTGGACTTATTTTACTAAATTTGTGTTTTTTATTTCCTAAAAATTTTCCTGTTAAATACGCAAATATGTCTGTTGTCCATCCACATATTATTGCATACCAAATTAAGAATATTCCATTTTTTGCCCCTCTAAGTATTGGTAAAAACATTATTAATACTGGAATGTAAATTATTCCAAACATTGTAACTGCACCATCTACTACATTTCTCTTCATATTTGAATTTAAAATATGAAAAACTATTATAAAAAATGACACTATAACAAATGCAAACATTACATTTTGCATATTTTGGTCTATAGGAATTAAAGAAGACTGAAGATGCAAAAATCTAAGTATGCTAATACTCAAAGCTACTATATATCCTATCCACCTAATTGGTTTTGCATTTCCACTTTTTTCAAATGCATCATAATATTCTTTTATACTTATTAGTGCGACTATAGCAAAAAATATATCTATAACTATATTATTACCTAAAATTAGTATTGCTATAACACATGGTAACCCTAAAACAGAGGTTAGAACTCTCTTAATATCCATAGAATTATTTTCCTCCAAATTTTCTATTTCTTTTCCAAAATGTATTTATTGCCTCGTCTAAATCTTTTTCTGAAAAGTCTGGCCAATATTTTTCTATAAATACAAATTCTGAATAAACAAGTTGCCAAGGTAAAAAATTACTTAATCTAATTTCTCCGCTTGTTCTAATAAGTAAGTCTGGATCTGGCTCATCTTTTGTGTAAAGATATTTTCCGAACTAAACTTTCACTTATTTCATTTGTTTCTATTTTTCCGTATTTGTACATCTTTTGCAATTTGTTTTACTGCTTTTGTTATTTCATCTCTTCCTCCATAATTAAAAGCTATACAAAGTGTAAGTCCTGTATTTTCTTTTGTTTTTTCCATTGCTTTTTTTGTATCTTCTTGCAAATTATTTGGTAATGCTTCTAACTGACCAAAAATTTTTACTCTAACATTTTCTGTATCTACTGCTGTTACTAAATCTTTCAAATAATTTTTAAAAAGTGTCATAAGTGTTCCAACTTCTTCTTCACTTCTTTTCCAGTTTTCTGTTGAAAATGCATATACAGTTAGGTATTTTATACCTATACTATTGGCATATCGTGTTATTTTTTTTAAAGTTTCAGCACCTTCTTTATGCCCAAGCTTTGTTGTTAATCCATGTGCTTTTGCCCATCTTCTATTACCATCCATTATTATTGCAATATGATTTGGTACTTCATTCATGTGATTCATTCCTTCCAAAACTTACTTTTGTCTTGTTTCTATATAAATTGCAAGTTCTTTTAAAAACTCTGCTTTTTCTTCATAGTCTTCTATTTCTTTTATTCCTTTTTTTATTGTATTTTCTAAATCACTTTTTGCTTTTTCTAGTCCATATTTAGTAACAAATGTGATTTTTCCGGATTTTCTGTCATTTCCTACTGGTTTACCGTAATATTTTTTCATCCCCAATTTCAGATAATATATCATCTTTAATTTGGAATGCAAGTCCAATGTTTTCTGCATATTTTGTTATTTTATTTAAGTCTTGATTGCTTGCTCCTGCTAAAATAGCTCCTATCCTTGCTGATGCTCTTATAAGTGCCCCTGTTTTATTTTTATGCATATATTCTAGATAATCCTTTGAAATTTCTTTTCCTTCAAATTCTGTATCTACGTATTCTCCTGCAATCATTCTATCTACAGCATTTGCAAGTTCAGAAAATGCTAATATTTTTCTATTTTGCATTTTACTATCTTTTTCTTGTAAAATATCTTCGCTAATTATCATATATGCTCTATTTAATAAACCATCTCCTGCAAGTATTGCAGTGGCTTCTCCCCATTTTTTGTGATTTGTAGGCTTTCCGATGCCTAAAGTCATCATTATCTATACCTGGCAAATCATCATGAACAAGTGAGAAATTATGTATCATTTCCATTGCTACTGCAAATTTAAAAACATTTGTATATTCTTTTTCAAACATCTCATATACATTTATCATCAGAATTGGTCTAAGTCTCTTTCCGGAACTAATTAAGCTGTATTCCATTGATGCATTTAATAATTCTTCTGGACATTTTTCTCTTTTTACATACTTTTCTAATTCTTGGTTTACTATATCACAATATTTTTTTAATTCGTCCTTGAAATTCATATATATATAGACCTTTCTATATGCTCATCACTTCTTTTTCTTTATTTTCTAGCATTTCATCAATTTTTGCAATTTTCTTATCTGTCAATTTTTGTATTTCATTTTCAGCATTTTTTAGGTCATCTTCTGTAATATTTCCTTCTTTTTGCTCTTTTTTAGCTTCATCTAACCCTTCTCTTCTTAAAGAACGAATTGAAACTTTTGATTCTTCTGCAATCTTTTTTATGTCTTTTACAATTTGTTTTCTTCTTTCTTCATTTAATTCAGGGAAAGCAAGTCTTAGAACTTTTCCATCATTGTTTGGTGTAATTCCTATGTCTGATGCAAGTATTGCTTTTTCAAGTTCTTTTAATATACTCATATCCCATGGTTGGATTACTATAAGTCTTGCTTCTGGGACTGATATTCCAGCCACTTGACTTATAGGTGTTGGCACTCCATAATAATCTACTTTTATTTTATTTAATATTGCAGGGTTTGCTCTTCCTGCTCTAACTTCTGCAAAATTTTCTGCAAGTACGCTTACTGTTTTATCCATTCTAGTTTCTATTTCACTAAAATCCATAACTTTATCCTCCTAATTTAAAATTATTCCACTGTTGTTCCTATGTTTTCACCTTTTATTATTTTTACTATATTTTCTGGCTCTTCTATTGCAAATACTCTTAGTGGAATGCTATTATCTTTGCATAAAGATGTTGCCGTTGAATCCATTACTTTTAAGTCTTGATTTAATATATCTAAATATGTTATATTATCATATTTTATTGCATTTTTATCTATTTTTGGATCTGCTGAATATACTCCATCTATTGTTTTTGCAAGTAATATTACTTCTGCATCTATTTCTGCTGCTCTTAATGCTGCTGCTGTATCTGTTGTGAAATATGGGTTTCCTGTTCCACATGCAAATATAACTACTCTTCCATTTTCTAGATGTTTTATCGCCTTTCTTTTTATATATGGTTCTGCGATTTGTCTCATTTCTATTGCTGTTTGTACTCTCGTTTTTATTCCTCTAGCTTCTAGGGTATCCTGAAGTGCTAAGCCGTTCATTGCAGTCGCAAGCATTCCCATATAGTCTGATGTTGTTCTTTCCATTTGATGTCCATATCTTCCTCTCCAGAAGTTTCCTCCTCCTACTACTATTCCTACTTGTACTCCCATTTCTACTACTTTTTTTATTTCATCACAAATTTTTCCTATTACATCTGCGTATACTCCTGTTTTGTTGTCTCCTGCAAGTGCCTCTCCACTTAGTTTTAATAAAATACGTTTGTATTTTATATCTTCCATATTTTACCCTTCCTTTCTAAAAGATAATAAATTCTAAATTATTGTATCACATATTCTTAACTTTTTGTTAATTTTTTTGAAATTTCTTATAAAATATTTTATTTTAGCAAATTATTAATCAATATTGAAGTAGATATATCTAGCTCTGTTCTTATATTTTCCTCATATTCTTCTAATTTTTCTTTTTCATTTTTTTCAAGTGATTTTAGATTAAGAATATTTCCATTTTCTCTTTCATACCACATTTGATTTTCATAATAGTATTTATCTAATATTATTATTCCATTATTTATAAATGCATAATCCTTTGTGCTAAATGCTGTCATTCCTAAAGAGAAATTATCTTTTAATCCTGAAATTTGGAGTAATGTAGGCTTTAAATCTATTTTACTTACTGGCTTTTCTATTTTCATATTATTTAGATTTGGAATTTTTAGTCCACATAGAAGATTTACAAAGTTTATTTTGTTTGTGACATCATTTGTTCCTATATCTGAAAATTTTGTACTTTCGTTCATTAGATAATCTTGCATTTCTTTATTATACATTTCAAGTCCGCTGATGATCACCAAAAACTAAAATTACACTATCATCATATAAATCTTTTTCTTTTAATTCTTCTATAAAAATTCCGAAGGCATAATCTGCATAATTTACTGCTTCTAAATAATTTCCAAACATAGTATTTTTATATTTTCCTACATCTATTTTTACCTTTTCTTCTCTATTTTCTATTCCATCTAGGTAATACGCCAAATGTGAAGATGCTCCACTTATAAATGCAAAAATTGGTTCTTCACTTTTTGCAAATTCTTGAATTGACTGTTTGTATAAGAGTTCATCTGACAAATAACCGACTTATAAATTCTGATGTATCTTCAAATTCTTCTAGAAACATTCTTTTCTCTACATTCAGATTAGTATATACTGCATTTCTATTCCAAAATTCTTTATCATTTCCATGCATAAAATATGTTTTATATCCTGCATTTCTATATATATTAAATATGTCATTGTTTATATTTGCACTATATATACTAAATGCTTGTCCGTTGTCAGTTGGATATAATGATGTTATAGCACTATATTCAGAATCTGCTGTTGTTGAATAGCTTTGAACTATCATATTTTCTAGTTCTATGTTCTCATCTAAAAATTTGTTCAGGTTTGGTGTTATTTCTTTTCCATTTATTTCTGCATGTGCCACAAAATTTTGAACTGATTCTAACTGTACAATTATTACATTTTTTCCTTTTGCAATTCCTTTCATTTCTTCTTCTTCTTCAAAATGATTATTTTTATATGTGTCTAGCTTGTTATAATCTGCCATCATATCTTTATATTCATTATATACTGTTTTTCCATTTTCACTTATTGCATTAATTATATCTAAATAGTGGTATCCATAAATTGAGCCTCTTTCTACTTGTATCATTTTTTTATATGGATAGTCTTTCATGCCAAACATCGCGACTTTCCTTGGGTATCTTGTAATTAGTAATATTATTATTGTATAAAAAATTCCTAATACAATTTTTCGTTTTCCCATATTTTTTGAATATTTTGTTTTTTTGTTTTTTAAATTTCTTTTAATTATAAAATAAATAATTAAGATAATTGGAATATCTATGAAGTATAAAATATATGACATACTCATTAAGTTTGGAAGTGCTCCTCCTATTTCTTCTGCATATTTTAAATAAAATATTTGTGAAACAGAAAGCATATTAGTTTGATATTTCCAATAGGCATTATCTGCGAATAATAATATACTAAAAAATATATCATATGCCATTATCCATCTAAATCTATTTTTGTTTTTCTTAATAAACATAAGAGGAATAACCATAACAAGTAAAAAAGAAATTGTCACTTGCATTGTATAGTTTGGTGCTCCTATATTTGCTCCTATATTTTGGTAAAATAATAAAGCTTTTAATGTAAGAGTCAATACAAGAATTGCAATAAATATCCTTGTATTCAAGATTGTTTTTAATATAATGTTTAATTTATTGTCACTTGCTTTAAGCTTATTTATAAATCTTTTAGGTTCTTTTAATATTTTTTCTAGTTTTAATCCTTTTTCAATATTCATATTAAAGATTTTTAATTTTCGTTTAATTTCACGTTTTTTCTGTCTTACTTTTTTTACTATTTTTAGCTTTCTCAAAACTTTTCTCTCCTAATATATCTTGTGCTTTTCTATGTATTTTAAGACTTCCTTTGGTATTATCTCTTTATTCGCACTTCTTCTAAATTCTGTTGAACTCATATTCTTATAGTTTGTATTTTTAATTATTTTTATGTTAATTTTTATTTTAAGTTTTTCCTCAATAAATTTTTCTAAATCTACATTTTTTCTTTCAAATACTATATAATTATAGTTTTCTATCAATTTTTTACTTTCTTTCCAGTTTAAAATTTTTTTGAAATTATCTGCTCCCATAATAAAATATCTTTCATCTTCTGGGTATATTTTTTCAATTTTTTTAAATGCATCTATTGCATCTAAGTTTTCTTTTATTCCAATTTCTATGTCTGATACTTCTAGTAAATGTCTGTCTTCTTTTGGTATCCCAATTTTTAGCATATTATATCTATCTTTTGCTTTTGCTAATCCTTTTTTAGGATAAAAATCTCCCATAGGTACAAATATTATTTTATCAAGCTTGCATTCATTTATTGCCTTTTTAGCTAAATTTATATGTGCATTTGTTGGCGGATTAAATGATCCTCCAAAAAAACCTATTTTCATAAAATTGCCTCTACATGTTTAAATATTTCTTCTCCAATATCTTCTTTTGTCCTCAAATTTCCATTTTTTATGCATTCGATTTCATCCCAACCATATATTTTTGCTACTTCACATCCTGTATTATAGCTATCTATTAAGTGTTTTTTATCATTTTCATGTATATCTTTCTTTGCATTTTCATCGAATTTATTTTTTCTATTTAAAATAAGCTCTTCCACATATTCGATTGGCATATTTAAGAAAAATATTTTATCTGGAACCGGTATTTTATATATTTCAAATTCCAAATTCCAAAGCCAGTCTAAAAATTTTCTTCTTTCCTCTTTATCATATATTTTTCCTGCTTGATGTACCATATTTGCTGTTGTGTACCTATCAGCAAGTATTAGTCCTCCGATTTTTGTAGTATTCTTCTAACTCTGTTTTATAACTTGCATATCTGTCTATTGCAAAAAAAGTCGAAGCTATATATGGGCTTACACTTTTTGCTTCTTTGCCAAAATCTCCTCTTAAATACATTTTTACTAAGCTTGAAGATTCTGAATCATATCTTGGGAAACTAACTTTTTTAAATTCAACATTCTTTTTTATTAAATTTTTTTCTAATATTTCTAGTTGTGTTTGTTTACCGCTACCATCTGTTCCTTCTATTACAATCAATTTTCCCATATCTTTCCTCCTAAATCTAAAAAAATAAACGCATTATTGTAAGCAATACAATACTCGTTTATTTTTATGTTTGGATATAAATAACTCTGCACTTTTCTATATATTGCTATTTCTTCATTTCTTCCTTAATTGCTTCTACTTCTTTTTCCATATCAAGTCTTACAAAAAGTGGTTCTCCTTTTTCTATTACTTTAATATCTTCTTTTAATAAATCATTTTTTTCTAAACTTTCCCAAGTTTTTAATTTTTCATCTTTTATTCCAAGTTCAGATAAAATTTTCTCTTCTGTACTTTCCATAACTGGTTTAAGCATTATAGCTATTTTCCTTAGGTTTTCTACTAAATGATACATAACGGATTCTAAGTTTTCCATTTTTTCTTCTTTCACTAAAACCCATGGTGCAGTTTCATCTATATATTTATTTGTTATTGAAATTATTTTCCAAATTTCTTCTAATGCATTATTTATATGATATTTTTCATATTGTTCTTCTATTATATTTATTTGTTTTAATGTTTCATTTTCTAATTTTTCATCTTCTTTATTTATACATCCTTTGTATTTTGGAAGTTTTCCTCCAAAGTACTTATTTATCATTCCTATTGTTCTATTTAAAAGGTTTCCTAAATCATTGCATAAATCAAAATTAAATCTTTCGATAAATCCTTCTGGTGAAAAAACTGCATCTTGTCCATATGAAAATTCTCTAAGCAAGAAATATCTTGTTGCATCTAGTCCATACCTATTTATTAACATTTCTGGATATACAACATTTCCTTTAGATTTTGACATTTTGCCGGTTCTTCATCATTATAAATCCATGAGCATATATTTTTTTAGGAAGTGGCAGGTCAAGTGCCATTAGGAATATTGGCCAATATATTGCGTGAAATCTTATTATGTCTTTTCCAACTATTTGCAAATCTGCTGGCCAATATTCTTTGAATAATTTATCATCAGAATCACCATATCCCAAAGACGTTATATAGTTTGTTAATGCATCTAACCATACATAAATAACATGTTTTGGGTCTTTTTTTACTTTTATTCCCCAGTCAAAACTAGTTCTTGTAACACATAAATCTTCTAGCCCAGGTTTTATAAAATTATTGAATAATTCATTTTTTCTAAATTCTGGTTCTATAAAATGTGGATTTTCCTCATAAAATTTTATTAGTTTATCTGTATATTTTTTCATATTGAAGAAGTATGCTTCTTCTCTCATTTTATTTACTTCTCTTCCACAATCTGGGCATTTTCCGCTCATTTAATTGTGTTTCTGTAAAGTATGTTTCACAAGGAGTGCAATACCAGCCTTCATATTCGCCTTTATATATATCACCATTTTCTATTAGCTTGTCAAATATTTTTTCTACTTTTTTTATATGTCTTTCTTCTGTTGTACGTATAAAGTCATCATATCTTATATCCATTAGTTTCCATAGTTTTTTTGCATATTCTGCTACTTCATCAACATGCTCTTGTTCTTTTTTTCCTAGTTTTCTTGCTACTTCTTGAATTTTTTGCCCATGCTCATCAAGTCCAGTTAACATTCTTGCATCATAGCCTCTAAGAATTTTATATCTTTTAATTGTATCTGCAAGTACTGTTGTATATGCTGTTCCTATATGAAATTTACCACTTGGATAATATATTGGTGTTGTAATGTAGAATTTTTTATTCATTTTGCTCTCCCCTTTTGTTTTAAACTATCTTGCTCCAGAACCAATCTAAACTATTATCTATGCTCTTTTTATTTCTGTGTTTTGCTTCAATATCGTCTATCCATAGATATGCTAAGTATGTTACTAGTACAAATCCAAAGTCATATATCATTGACATTGAAAGTATATGTTCATATCCTATATAATTTTCTGTAAATACAAATAATTGTAATGTATGTGATATAAGTAATCCTATACATAGCATTAGCGCTATTGCTGGAACAACAGCTCTTTTAATTTCATGTCCTAGGTATATTGCACAAATTATAGAAGCCAAGCAAAGTAATACTATAAGTGGTTCAGTTAAGTTTATTACTGGCATTTCTATACACCTCCTCTTTTCATTTGTTAATCAATTTATATCAATATTATATATTATATATGTTTTTTTATGCTTTTGGCAATAGATTTTGACGAATTTATTAATTTTCTGTTCTATTTTCTTCAATTGTATTTTCAATATCTTTTTGTTCTTCATTAAATTCGTCTGCAACTTTATCTATTGTTTTAGCTTCTTCTTCTGTTTTTTTCTCTATGTCTTTAATTTCATTTTTTTCTTCTTTTTGCATCTCATCTGTCATCCATTTTACTAGATTTAAGTTTTGAGCTTCTAATATCATTTCATGTTTTGGCATTATTCTAAATGTATATCCATAATCTCCCCCAGTTTGTAAGCTTATTTTAGCCTTATAAATATCGCTTTCTTTTTCTTGTTCTTGCATTTCTTTTATTTGTATATCTTCTAATATGCCATTTTCTAATACTTTTCCAGAATAAACTTGTACTGATACATTCTTTTTATCTATATTTTGCAAATCTACTTTGCATTTTACTTCTATGTTATTTCCTGCATCTATTATGACATTATTTAGATTTTCTAGTTGTTTTATTTTTATCTTATCCCACCTTGTTTTTATACTGTCTATCCATTCGTTCATTCTTATAACATTTTCTAAATCTGAATAGTATCTGTTATACAAATTGCAAAGTGGTATGTACATTTTAGTCAAGTAATCCATTAACATTCTTGATGTACTATATTGCCATCCTGTTGACTTGATTGAATTTTTCATTAATTCTACCCATTCACTAGAAAAATTTTCTTCATATCTTCTACTATAATATGCTGGTATTATTTTATTTTCTAATGTATCATAAATACTTTGGCAATCTTCATTATCTTGAATTTCATATGAATCATAATCTTTATTTTGTCCTATTATCCAACCGGTTTTCTTTGTTATATCCTTCTACCCACCAACCGTCTAATATACTAAAGTTTAAAACTCCATTTACTGATGCTTTTTCTCCACTTGTTCCTGATGCTTCCATTGGTCTTCTTGGGTTATTTAGCCATACATCTACACCACTTATTAAATATCTCGACATTCCTATATCATAATCTTCTAATAAGAATATTTTTCCTTTAAATTGTGGTTTCATTGAAATCTCATGTATTTGTTTTATTAAATCCTGACCTTCTATGTCTTTTGGATGTGCCTTTCCTGCAAATACTAATTGCACTGGTGTTTTACTATTATTTACAATTTCTGTTATTCTTTCTAAATCACGGAAAATTAATGTTCCTCTTTTGTATGTTGCAAATCTTCTTGCAAAACCTATTGTTAGAATATTTGGATCTAGTTTTGATACTATATCCATTATTTCTTCATATCTCATTCCATTTCTTCTAAGTCTATTTATCGTGTTTTGTCTTACTAATGCTAATAATTTAACTTTTCTATTATAGTGAATATTCCATAATTCTTCATTTGGAATATTGCTTATTTTATCCCATGTTTTTTCTAAATATATATTGTCTTGCCAATATGGCATTAAATATTTATTGAATAACTCTTTCATATTTGGTGCAAGCCATGTACATGTATGTATTCCATTTGTTACATATCCTATTGGTGATTCATTTGCTGCAATTTCTGGCCATACATCTCCAAATAGTTCTCTTGATACTTGTCCGGTGTAATTTGCTTACTCCGTTTTTCTTTCCTGCTATTTTCAATGCAAATATTCCCATGTTAAATCCTGGTTCTAGCTCTTCTTTTGGATTCATTCCTAATCTTAAAAATTCTTCTCTTTCTATTCCAAGTCTTGGCCAGAAATTTCTGAAGTATTTCTCCATTAAGTCTATTGGGAATATATCGTTTCCTGCTGGAACTGGTGTATGCGTTGTGAATACTGTTTTTGATGATACTATGCTTAATGCATTTCTAAATGATATTTTCTTGCCTTCTACTAATTCTCTTGCAAGCTCAAGTAACATAAATGCTGAGTGTCCTTCGTTCATGTGATATACAGTTGGATTTAATCCAAGTAAATTTAGTAGGTTCGTTCCTCCCATTCCTAATACTATTTCTTGTCTTATTCTTGTTTCTTGGTCTCCTCCATATAAATATTTTGTTATTTCTCTAAAGTCTTGATCTAAATTTTCTTCTATATCTGAATCAAGCAAATATAGTTTTACTCTTCCTACATTTACTTGCCATGCTTTCAAAAATAATCTTTTTCTTTGTATTCTTGCATCTATTATTAAATCGTCTCCATATGCATTTTTCACAGTTTGCATTGGGAGGTTTTCTAAGTCTATATCTCTATAAACATTTTCTTGGTTACCATGTACATTTATTACTTGATGGAAATATCCTTTTTTATATAATAAACCTATTCCGAACTAGTGGTATTCCTAAATCACTTGCTGCTTTCAAATGGTCTCCTGATAAAATTCCAAGACCTCCTGAATATATTTGCATTATTTCATCTAGTCCATATTCTGCTGAGAAATATGCTATTAAGTCACCTTTATTTTCTGGGAATTTTTTTGAAAATACTGTACTTTTGCTGTTCATATATGATTCAAAGTTGCTTACATTTTTATCATATTCTTTTAGAAATTCTGGATTTTTTGAGTATTCTTCTAGTTTTTCTTGTGGCACCATTTTTAAGAATTTAACAGGGTTTTTGCCTATATTTTCCCACAAATCTATATCTATCATTTTGAATAGTTTCAAAAATTCTGTATTCCATGACCACCATAGGTTGTTTGATATTGTAGATAACTTTTCTATTCTTTTTGGTAATTGTGGGTTTACAGTTATTTTATTGAACAAATACATTGTTTTCCTCCCTTGTATATTAAAAAAATCTTTTGTTACTTTGTTATTTTTTATAAAAATTCATATATATATTATCTATTAAATCTTGGAAAAAGTCAAGGAGATTTTTGGCTTTTTAATTATTATATTGTAACTCTCTTATCACTTCATTCCATTTTCTATTTTTCTTCCCTCTATCAAATTATACTTTTCTATATTTTGAATTATTACATCTGAATCTTTCACTTTTTCAAAAGCAACATCCTTAAATTCTGAAACATAACAATCATCTATTCTTTTTAAAATTCTTCCATCTTCAGCACTAACAATATCCTTAAATTTATTACTATATGATATAACATAGCATTTCTGACCATCAACATATTCAGTAGATATTTTAGAACTAATTGCACTTTCTATTTTCTTTAGATTATTTTCATATTCAAGAAATGGTTTTAACTTAATAGATGTTTCTGTTTCATAAAAGCCCCCAGATAACGTATCTGGTATCACATACATATACTCATTATTATCTTCATTATATAAAGAAACTAATATTTGATCACCATTCAAATTCTTCAAAATTTGAAAAATTTTCCCCTCTTTATAGTATTGTTCTATAATAAAATCCTCTTTTTGGTTTTCATCAATACTTGAATATTTTGCAGATAGTGAGTAATTATCAATTCCACCATTTTTTCTGGAAACCTTGCTTATTATAATGTAATTCCTAATAAAATATCCTATAAGTAAAACTAAAATTAAAACTACAATAGCAATTATTACTTTCAACATTTTTTCTTTTCCATAATATTCACTCCTTTTCTTTTGTTATGTATATTATAGTATAATTTAATTTTCTTTGCAATCAAACTTTACTAATTATTAAACAATATTAAAAAACATATTTTCTCTAAAAAGAGCTTCTATCCTAATCTAGAAGCTCTTTTTAATTTTTATTTTATACCAGTAGTTCTTATCATTTTATCACTTATTGATTTTACCGTACTTGATACTTGATAATCTTCTTCATCATATAAGAATTCATGTAACTCTTGCACTTGTTTTTCTAAATTTTTTGGTACTCCGATACCACACTTTATCTGGTTGATAGCTAGCAACTTCAAATGGCCATCCTTTTGTTTCTTCTATTTCATATGATCCTGCTGATGCTGCTAGTGCTATTATTTGAGTCCAACTTACATTTGTTGAAACTTGTTTTAGTACTTTATCAGCTAATTTTTTTAGGTCTCCTATACTCATTGTTTTTGCTTTTTCAAAAGCTAGATTTAATACCTTTCTTTGCCTTTCTGTACGTGTCCAGTCCCCTCCTGCAGTATACCTTATACGCGCATATGCTGTTGCTTGTACTCCATCTAATGTATATGTTCCACCTTTTGTTATACGTTTTGATTTATGCCCTGTTGTTCTATTTACTTCATCTATATATGGATTTATTTCTTTTGCTTCTTCATTTGTTAATTCAAGTGTCACTCCTCCTACTGCATCTACTACATCCACTACTACATTGAAATTTATTGCAACATAGTCTTTTATACTTAAGTCTAAATTTGAATTTATTGTATTCATTGAAGCTTGTGGACCTTTTTTAAAATTATGTGTTATTTTATCAAAGCTTTTTGTGTCTGAACGTTGCAAGTATGTGTCTCTATAGATTGATGCTATTTTTACTTTTTTTGTATCTTGATTTATACTAACAACCATTATTACATCACTTAGTGCATCATCATAGCTATTTGTTTGGTTTCTTGAATCTACTCCAAATAGTAGTATATTTAGTGTTCCTTTTGCTTCTTCAACTCCCTCATTTACTTCTATTTGTGTTTTATCTACTTGGTTATCAAATTCTATTTGATCAAGCATGCTATACATAAAGCCTGCTGTTGTACCAGCTAACATTGCAATTATCATTAATAGTGTTATGAAAATTTTTAAAAATATATGTCTTTTCTTTTTTGTTTTTTTCTTTTTTTTAGGTTCTTCTATATCATCATCATATCTATATCTTCTTCCTTCAGACATGTTTTATCTCCTTGTTTCAAATTTTATAATAAATTTGCTTTTTATTATATCTTAACTTTCTGCAAAAATCAACAAAATAAATATAATATTAATAATTTACATTTTTTCTGGCATTTCGATTCCAAGAATTTTTGCTCCGTTTTTCAAAACAATGTTTGTCATATAAGTCAAGTAAATTCTAGCATTTGCTATATTTTCATCTTCCTTTAAAATTTTGTATTTATTATAAAATGTACTATAATTTTTTGCAAGTTCAATTAGATATCTTGAGAGTAAATATGGTTCATTTTTTTCTGTAACTGATTTTAATATTTCTTTAAATTCATATATATTCTTTAATAATGCTATTCCTTCTTCTTCCATAAGCTTACTTGTATCTATTTTGCATTTTTTTATTTCTTTATTTGCATTTTCAAGTATGCTTTTTGTTCTTACATACATGTATTGTAAGTATGGTCCGAGTTTCACCTTGGAAATTTAATATCTGTTCCCAGTCAAAGATTTCGTCTTTTATTCTACTATTTGCTAAATCATTAAAAATTATTGCACCTATTCCTACTTTCTTTGCTATTTCCTGTTTGTTTTCTATATTTGGATTTTTTTCTTCTAATATCTTACTTGCTCTTTCAATTGATTCATTTAATAATTCTTCAACCTTTATTACATTTCCTTCACGTGTTGACATTTTACCAGTTTTTAGGTGCACCATCCCATATGAAACATGTTCTAAACCATTTATATATTTTTCATCTATACCTAATAATTTTGCCACTTCAAAAATTTGTCTAAAATGCAAATTCTGCTCATATGCTACTACATATAGGCATTTATCAAAATCATATTCTCTTGTTCTATAAAGAATTGCGGCTAAGTCTCTTGTTGCATAAATACTTGAACCATTTGATTTACATATCATACATGGAGACATTCCCTTTTCTTCTAAATCAATTATCTTTGCGCCTTGTGATTCTATTAGTTTTCCAGTTTTTTCTAAAATTTCAATTACTTCTTGCATTTTATCAGAATAAAATGCTTCTCCGATTTAGTGAATCAAACTTTATATCTAAAATATCATATATTTTATAAAATTCTTTTAAGCTTAGCTCTTTCATTTTTTTCCATAATGATATTTCATATTCTTCACCTTGTTCTAGCTTTTTGAAGTTTTCTCTGCACTCCATTAATACTTTTTCATCTTCTTTACACAATTCGTTTATTCTTACATAAATTTTTGTCAAGTCTTCAATGGGTTCTTCAAATTTGTATTCTTCATGCCACCTTTTATATCCTTCTATCATTTTTCCAAATTGTGTTCCATAATCTCCTAAGTGATTTATTCCGAACCACATTATATCCTAAATATTTGTATGTATTATATAGCGCATGTCCTATTAAAGTTGTTCTTAAATGCCCAATATGAAATGGTTTTGCAATATTGGGTGATGAGTATTCTACTATGATATTTTTTCCTTTTCCTAAACTTGATTTTCCATATTCTTCGTTCTTTTCTTGCATTTCTTCTACTACTGTTTTTGCAAGTATTTCTTTATTTATGAAAAAATTTAAGTAACCACCTACTATTTCAATTTTTTCTATTAAATTATCTTTAAGTTCTATTTTTTGTTTTATTTCTTCTGCTATTATTTGTGGCGATTTTTTTAACACTTTTGCAAGACGAAAACAAGGAAATGCATAATCTCCTTGTTTTTCCTCCTTTGGCTTTTCTATTCCAAGTTTTATTTCTTCTTCACTTACTTCTATTACTTTTGCTATTTTTTTTGCTATTTCTTGTTTAAAATCTAACATAACTAATCTCCTAACGATATTCCTATATTTCTGGCAGTTTTCACCAAGTCGTCATCCATCGTTACTCTCCTTAAGTTGCTTTCTTTTGTGTTTCCTGAAACAGCTCCTATTTTCTTATTTTCTCCAACTACATCTTCTAGTGGAACAGAATCTAATTTTCCATTTTTTAATACTGTAAGTACTCCAAATTTTCCGTTCAAGTGCAAGTTCCATTGCTTTTGCCCCATATTTTGTTGAGAGTACTCTATCATATGCTGTAGGTGTTCCGCCTCTTTGCATATAACCTAGTGTTGTGTTTCTTGCTTCTAAACCTGTTAGCTCTTGAAGTGCTTTTGCTACTTTTTCTCCTATTCCTCCGAAGTTTTGTGTTATCTACACCTTGCCCATTATCTCTTGTGCCTTGTACTGTTATCTCTCCACCTTTTGGCATTGCTCCTTCTGCAACAACTACTAGGCTAAATTTTTTTCCTCTTGCTATTCTTGCTTTTATTTTCTCTGCAACTTTTTCTAAGTCAAATGGCACCTCTGGTATAAGTGCAACATCTCCTCCTCCTGCAATTGATGATTCTAGTGCTATCCATCCTGCATATCTTCCCATTACTTCTAATACCATTATTCTATGATGAGTTTCACCTGTTGTATGAAGTCTATCTAGTGCTTCCATTGCGACTGATACTGCTGTATTATAGCCAAATGTTATATCTGTACAAGCTACATCGTTATCTATTGTTTTTGGCACTCCTATTATGTTTAGTCCTTTTAGCCCTAAATCTCTTGCTGATTTTTGTGTTCCATCTCCTCCTAGAGTAAATATACAATCGAATTCATCTTCTTTTGCATTTTTTACACATATGTCTGATAAGTCTTTATATTCTATTTTGCCGTTTTCTTCTACTTTGTAGTTGAAGACATTTGCATTTGTTGATGAGCCTATTATTGAGCCTCCTTTATATAAAATGCCTGAAGCATTTGTGAATGAATCTAGTTCAATATAGTTGTTTTCTAGTAGTCCTTTATATCCTTCAATTATTCCATAACATTTTATATTGTGAGTTTCTGCTGTTTTTACTATGCCTCTTATTACAGCATTGAAGCCTGAGACGTCTCCTCCATTCGCTAGGATTGCTACTTTTTTCATTTGTTTCCTCCTTGTTTTTTCTTTTCTTTATATATTATACCAATTTTTTTGGAAATTACAAGGTTTTTTTTCTGTTTTTTTGATTTTGAATTGCTTCTATCTAAGTTATTGAGACTAGAATTCATAGTGCCTGATGTATTCCGTTTTCTTCGTAGGTCCACTTCTCCTTTGCTTAGTGTTCCATCTTCGTCCGTCTTGTTTGGTTTTTGGTTTGGTTTTTCCTTTCGTTTTAGTTTTTGCCTTTGTAGGTTATTTAATATTGTTTCAAATAACCATTCTAAGTGGCATTTAAACTTCATGTGGACTACGACCACCATGATTGCAGTGAGAGTAACCACTTTCAAAGCCATGGGTACAAACTTCTTTTCCTCCCTTTCCATTACACTTCTTACACTTCCAAAAACCCAGTGTATTGCTTCCATTTGTAAATTTTGGAATTGTTGCGATCCAGGTTAGAACCTGGGTCTTACTAGGTCGAAGTCCCCTACATGTTGAACATAAAGCTAACGGTGCACTAAATGTCGTGTAGTTCCCAACTGTTCCTTTTGCCGTAAGAGCATTGCTATACATCGCATCCTTTCCACACAAATCACACAAGCCACTTGTATAGCTATCATAATTTGCAAATGTAGGCTGGGATAATGGGTCAATGGTTTCCCCACTGACGGACTGTAAGCCCCAACCGTTACAATAAGCGCAATCGTTGCGCATATAGGAACAAGTAGCTCCTGTGCCTGAACACATAGTTGTAATCGCCGAGTTTGTTCCAGTGTCAACACTCAATCCTCCCGTATCTGTTACTATAACTTTCCAATAATATGATGTTATTTGTGATAATCCACTAGCAGTTATACTTATACTCGAACCAGATTTTCCATAAGTAGTTCCTTTTGTTATCCAACCACTCGAACCATTTGTACTAACTTGTATTGTATATGTTAAATCTTTTCCGGTCTCTTCCATCCTCTGTATCATAGGCTCTCGCACTAACTGTAATATAATTATATGATTTACTAGAATAAGAAGCTGTCAAGTTATATGGTGGGGTGTTTGCTACTTTTGTTGTTCCTGTTGTTTGTGCACTGTTCGTTCTTCCTGCTCCGTCTGTTACTGTTACTTTTAAATCGTAGGTTTTTCCGTCGCTTAGTCCTGTATAGCTATTATTTGAAAATGTTGCTGTTTTCCATGTGGTTTCGCTTTGGAGTTTGTACTCGTATTTATAGCTTTTTATTCCGTTTGCGTCACTTGCTTTTATTGTTACTGGAATTGAGTTTGTTGTTCCTGTTCCTGCTTGTATTGTTACACTTGGGTTTATTTTATCCAATATGAAGCTGTTTGTGTTTACCCATGTTGATTTGTTTCCTTGTGCGTCTTCTGTGCAGGCGTAGATTTGATATGTTCCGTCTGTTGTTATTTTGAAGTTTCCATTTGTTCCGTTTATTGTTTCTTCTCCTGCATTTGATGTCCTTTTGTATTTTATTTTGCTAGCTCTTGTTTTGCTTGCTTCTGCTGTGTCAGCTATGCTTATAGTTATATCGCTTGTGTAGTATTGGTTTAGTGTGCTTGGTGTTATTCTTGGTGGTAGTAATTGTCCTTTTGTTGTTATTGGTACTGCGTTTGCTTTGTCGTTTACGTTGTTTGCGTTGTCATATACTTTTACTGTTACACTGTAACTTGTGTTTGGGGTTAGTCCTGTTATGTCTATTTGTCCGTTTGTGCTTGTTCCTTTATTACTTCCGTTTAGGTAGTATTCGTATTTTGCTACCTTTGATGTGTCGTCTCCTGCTGATACTGATATTTTTATTCCTGTTTCTGTTATGTTACTTATTTGTGGTGTGTCTACTCTTGGCATTATACTGTCTTTGTGTATTTCTATTGAGAAGCTTGCTGATTTGTTTCCTGCCATGTCTTCTGCTGTTATTCGTATTTTGTATTCTCCTTCGCCTGTTAGTGGTATTTTTGTTTCTAGTTTTTGTATTTTTGTGCTTCCTTTTCCTTCTTGTAGGTTGTCTTTTAAATCGTATACTTCGTATGTGTAGCCTGCTAGTATTCCTTTAGGGTCGTTTGCTACTACTGTTATTTCTCCGTTTTCTACTAGCCAGGTTGTTCCGTTTGGATTTTGGTATGTTCTTCCTTTTGTTAGTTTTGTGCTTTCTGTATCTATTATTGGTTTTACGTTGTCGAATTGAAAGTCTGTTGGCATTGTTTCTTCTGATGTCCATCCTTCTCCGTCTTCTACCCATGCATATATTTCGTATGTTCCTACTTCTGTTATTGTGATTGGTTCTGTGTATATTCCTCCTTCTTCTTGAGTTGTTGCTAGTCCATCTTTTATTAGTCTGTATCTTGTTTCTTTTGCTAGTGGGTTGTTTTCTCCTTTGTCTATTGTTATTTTTACTGGGGTTATATACCAGTCGTTTTTTCCGTCTGGTTCTGGTTTGTCTAGTGTTATGCTTGTCACTTTTAGTCTGTCTGTTACGTTGTCTACATTTACTACC
>JAAWDU010000026.1 GCA_022793905.1 Clostridia bacterium | reverse complement strand
CGTTTACTTCGTCTTTTGCTTCTGCTTCTATTTTTGCTGTGCTTTTTATGTATCTTGCTTTTAATGTTAATTCACTATCTATGATTGGTGGCTTTCCTTCTTCTTCTTTTCCTAAATAGTCTACTCTTACTTTTCCTCTTACCCAATCATAGTATACTTGATATACATATCCTTCGTTTACTCTTATATATATATATCCACTTGTGGCATTTTCTTCTAGTTCTTCTGGGATTGCTACGTCTACCCATGATTCTTCTTCTAAGCTATCTGCTATGTCTTGCAGTGTTGGTGTCTCTCCTTTTGCTGAGTGCCCTATTATCGCTTTGTGTACTACTTCTTCTATTTGTTCTTTGTATGATACTATTTTCCAGTCGTTCGCTACTTCTGCTGTTGTGTCTACTAGGCTATGGTTTCCGCACTAATCCTCTTATTGTTACTGCTCCTAATATCACGATTATTACTATCATGATTATTAAAGCGATTAAGGTTATTCCTCTTTCGCTCTTGCTTTGGTTTTGTTTTTTATTCATGGTTGGTTTTCCTTTTTTCCTTTCTTTTGATTTTATTTATTTTTTGACCTATATTAATCTAGGTCGATATTAATGACTTTTATACTATCTTATGGCAAGAAATAAAAGTAGGGAAACCAAACCAAACTACTCTTATTTCTTCCCATAAATTAATATTCGTGCATTCGAATGAATGCTTTATTTAGATTATAGCATTCATTCGAATGCGTGTCAACGCATTTTTTTGAATGCATGATAAAATTTTTCATATAATAATTTTATAGGAGTATTATATGTATTTAAAAAGATTAAAAGATTTAAGAGAAGATATTGATGAAAAACAAACAACTATTGCACAGTTTTTAGGAATTACAAGACAACAATATAGTTTATATGAAACAGGTAAGCGTTCTATTCCTGCTGAATATATAAAAGAACTAGCTCTATTTTACAATACTTCTTCTGATTTTATCCTAGAACTTACAAATGAAAGTAAACCATATAAACGAAACTAAATAAATTATATTCTCAAAATTATTTTTATAAAATGTTAGACAACAAAAATATTAATGTTATCTGACATTTTATTTTTTTGCTTTTGGTATTATTATCATGTCATATTATTGCATAAAAATAGGAAAATAAGTATATGATTTTTACTTATAAAAGGAGCTAATTTTATGTCTATAAGAAAAGTAAATGGCAAGTTAAATGTGATTGATAAAAATGTAAAAAAACTTAGAAAAGAAAGATGTTGGTCTCAAGCTGATTTAGCTAGAGAATTAAATCTTATAGGTCTTCCTTTCCATAAAAATGATGTTCAATCTATAGAAGCTAATACAAGAACTGTAAGAGAAATTGAACTTTGGTTTCTTGCACAAGTTTTTAATGTCAAAATGGAAGATTTAATCACTAATATAGAAGTTGATATCAATATTACAGTTTAATTTTATGCTATCAATTCTTTTTCTTATTCATTATAGATTAACTTATTGATTTAATCAATACTTTTAGTTAAATTTATTAAATTTTTTTTGACAATTTTTTTCGTTTTTTTCTATACTTCTACATTTTTCTGCATTTTATTGACATCTTTTGGCAAATTATTTACACCTTTTGGTTAGGTTGTTATAATTTACTAGCATTGTGCACTTATGCAAATCTTCAAAAGAAAAGAGGTGTCTATCTTGCAAGAGATAACAGGTACAAGCATTGGATTTATCCAAGTAGAAGTTTTCAAAACTGAAAACAATCTTAATTTCTTCTATCTTCAAGCTAATAATGGTAAAGTTTTACCAGTACTTGATTTTTTAGATAGTGCATTAGAAGAATACAAACCTGATGCTATTTATGCAGACATTAAAAAATAATTTAACAAGCGAAAACTCCAACTTTAGTCTTGGAGTTTTCATTTTTATTTACATATTTTTCTTTTTATGTTATAATTTATATATTAATTATTGAAAGGTTATTATTATGGAAAAAAATTTATACCAAATTATGCAAAATATTAGAGCTCAAAAAAGTAGTAATAATACAACTGATGTAAGATATCTTGGCACAATATCTATGCATGAAAACTCTAATGCCTCTAAAAATGTAAATATCACTAAGGATATTATTGCTTTAGTTGATATTTTGCCAGATGGTAGCATGGTTACAAAATATTATGATGAAAATATGACTTTAATTGCTTTTCGTGGAAATGATGGCGAACTTTACCCAAGTCAAGAATTTATGTATGATGATTTATCATTTTTAAATGAGCTTGACGAACTTATGGAAGAACAAAGTGTTTCTTTAAGCGCCCTAGATGAAGAGCTTGAAAGAGCTTCTAAACTACTTGGAATTGATAAAAGCAAAATACTTTCTATGTCAGATGTAGAGTTAAGTGAAGAAATTTCAAAAAAAGGCGAAGACGGGATATCTTTAGGAAATGATAATGACTCAGCTTTGAGTCAAGAAGAACAAAACGAACAAAATGAAGAGTCTCTTGACCATATTAATTCGAAACAAGAAATTGATTTAGATAATAAAGTAGATAATAAAAATACTTTAGCTAAAATTCTTGGTGTACCAGCTGGTTCTAAGCTTCTTATTGTACATTCTGAAGATATACAAAGTAATGATAATTCTACTTGTTTTTCTTGTATTATAAAAACTCCTGATGGAAAACTCGAAAGTGCAGATATGCTTGAACAAGTTGGAGGTAAATCTTCTGATAAAAATGTGCATGAAGTTGATAGAGAAGGGGCTGTTACAAAACAAAATGTTAAATCATCTTTCCAAATCAACTCTCCACTTGCAAATAACGCTATTCTTACAATCAGAAAAGGCTCTATGGGAACTACAAAAGTTGCTTATGGTTTAATTGACCCAACATCGCATAAAGATGTCTTCGCTCAAGATCTTGAAACTAGTAAAACTTATCCAGTATCAGCTAGGGTTAGAAATGAGTTTAATGAAGAAAAGGGTGTTTATAATGTTACTGAGAAAATTGATGAAATAGAAGAACATGAAGCACACGGAGAAAGGACTCTCGCATTAGAAGAAGCAGATGGGAGATCTAATACTGGTCACATTCATGGCGAAAAGGCAGCTGAAATAATTTTAGCTGATGATGAGTTTGTTAGAAAAACTAACGATTTGTTTACTGCTAATGAGATTGCAGAACGTTTCGAGAGTATAATGGATAAAAATTCTGGTCTTGACCGAGATAAGCTTATAGAAATGACAAAAGCTGAATTAGAGCTTGACGCTGAACATATGCATGACCACGAAATAGGTTATAAATAAAAACGGAACTAGAATTTGGTAAATCATTCCAAATTCTAGCTTTTTCTTTATATGCTTGCTCCAATTATGCCAATTAAAAACCCAATAACATTTCCTATTGCTGACATTCTTCCTTTATATAACTTATTTGCTTCTGGAACCAATTCTCCTGTAACTATATATAGCATTGCACCTCCTGCAAAGCTTAAGCAAAATGCAATTACTTCTTCCGAAACTGCTCCAACTATACTACCGAAAAAGGCACCGTACTCCAGTTGCTACTCCTGATAATATTACAAGAATTATTGTTTTTATAGAGCCCATTCCACCATTTTTCATAGGTACAGACATACTAATACCTTCTGGTAGATGTTAAAAGTGACTGCCATTTTCAAAAAAAATACGTATTTATTTTAAAATCATTTTCCATAAGTTAAGTCACCTGTCTCAAATATATTTTTAAAATGATGAAAATACCTGTGTAGTAAAAAAATAAGTGTTAAGGTATTTTTACCTCTTCACTTATTTGCTCAGTAATATAAATTTTGTCATAGGATAAATAAGAAAATTTACTAAATTTATCTATTCTTTAGCATTTTCCTGTTTAACAATATATTTTTGATTACTCGCATTAACACTTTTCTTGTTTGTATATTCCAATACCTCTTCTTTTATTAGTGGTTTTATAATATTTTCATTTACATATGTTCTTGAAGAGATTTTCAAGTATTCTCTTATTTCCTTTGAACTTCTAGGAATCTTGCAAAATTCCTTTACCATTTTTTTATAATATTCAATACCTCTTTCAACTTGCCCACTGACTTGCCCACTGACTTGCCCACTGACTTGCCCACTGACTTGCCCACTGACTTGCCCACTTTCATCTAAACTATTTCTAAATATAACTTTAAACGAACCTCTTTCTTCTATGAATTCTGGTTCAGGCAAATTCATATTTTTTCTAAGAAAAACTAACGTTTCTTCTAACATTTGCTCTATTGTTCCTTCTACTCTTTTATTGTCATTAAATCTTTGTCCTATCTCTCCTACTTCTCCTAATTCCTTGCCTGGAATAGATGCGCACGCTACAAATAATTGTGGATAATATGCTTGTGGATATTCTCCAAAAATCATTGTTCCTGCCAAAGTTGGATAAACATTCCCACTGCTATTATCTATTATTCCTAATAATTTTAATATTTTCTCTTCATTACTTTTTGAAAAATTTGGCTTTTCTTCCTTCATTCTTTTTATATATGCATCCAATTCCTCATTATCTAATTCTTCTATTGTAGCTCTTTTATTAGGTCTTAAATCTTCTCGAATTCCATCATTATAACTTTGTAAGGCATATATTTCATAATTTGTCATTAATTCATCCCTATCTCCAACCCTAGTATACGACCCTTTGACCAATCCTTTCGGTTTATAATAACATGGTTTTCTATTTTGAGGTATCTCTTGAATTTCTACAGCTAATATCTTTTTACTTTCATACTCTATCGCTAGAAATTCTGGTCTAACTACTGGTTCCATTGAATCACTACATAATGCTGCTATTTTCTTTTGTAAATCATTTATATCATACACACTAGTTATATCAAAATCATTCTCTTCATCTATTCCAAATATTATAATTCCGCCATATTTATTAGAAAAACTTGATATTGTATCATAGCATTTTTTTGGATAATCAATCTTTGCTGCTTTAGTTTCTAAATTCACTGTTTCTGTTTTAAATTTATTTATAAAATTTATTTTTTCTAAAATATCTTTTTGGTTCATTGTTGGTCTCCTTATATTTTATTCCTAACTTGACTACCTTATACATCTTCTCCAACTATCTTATATCACATTTTTTCCTCTTTTTCAACCTATTTTTTGCTTTCATTTTTTACCATTTCTACTATACACATCCCACTTTTCTTTTTATCCTTTCGCTTGTGTTATCTCTGTTGACCTTGACACATTCTAAATTATATTTTTGCGTATCCGTTTGTACCTCTTAGTTTTCTAAAATTTAAAAATATGTCTATTTGTTTATCTTGATGTACTTCAATTCTGTTTATTATTACTTTCATTAATTCTTGAGTTGGATTATTTAGACTTAAAAATTCTTTTACTGTTTTTTCTATTTCTCTGCCATTATCTTCGCTTTCATCTTCTAATAATTCTTTTGTTTTAATATATTTTTCTTCTTTTTCCTTAATTTCTTGAATTAATTTTTTAGATACTCTCTCATACATTATTTCACTTATTTTATTGTTTAGTTTATCTATGTACATTTTATCAAGATTATCTTGAGTTAGCCTTATTTCTATTTTTAGCCTTCTTAATATTATATTATAATCATATTTTGTTTTATTGTTTTCTATATCTCTTTTTAACTTCTCACTATCTATATTAAGGAATACCTCTCTCATATATTGTAAAATTTGTTCTTCTAAAGTATCATAGTTAAATCCATGTGAGGTGCAAAGTCCTAATTTTGAATTTTTACGGTAATAATTACATACCATATACCTATGACTATTTTTCCCATTTTTCACTCCAATTTTGTGCTTACATTCATAGCATATAAGTAGTCCTTCTAATAAATAGTGGTTCTTTTTTTCATTCCTTTGATATTTTTGTGATATACTCATTTTTTGCACCCTATCAAATGTTGATTTATCAATTATTGGTTCATGTGTATTTTCTACAATTATCCACTCTTCTTTTGGATTTGTTCTTAATTTTCTATTTTTATAACTTATTCTACTTCTTTTGTTTTGTATTGTATTTCCAATATACACTACATTAGTTAATATGTTTTTTATCGTTTTGTTTTCCCAAAATGATAGTTTATTGTATCTTAATCTATTTGCTGTTGGTATGTCGTTTTCATTCAAATAATTTTTAATTAGGTTTATGCTATTTCCATTTACTGCCATATTAAAAATTGTTTTTATTGTTTCTGCTTCCTCTTTGCATATGATTAAATGGTTTTTATCATTTGGATCTTTTGTATATCCTAAAGCAGTCTTTCCTCCTACCCACTTCCCTTGTCTTTGCATTGTGGAAAGTGCCGTTTTTATTTTCTTTGACAAGTCCTTTGAGTACATATCATTTAATATTGATTTAAATGGAGCTATGTCATTGTTGCCATTATTATTTGCAAATGTGTCTATTCCATCTGTTACTGAAACGTATCTTACATTTTGCTCTGGAAACCAATTTTCTATGTATTCTCCTGTTTCTATATAATTACGTCCTAAACGAGATAAGTCCTTTGTTATTACCATATTAATTTTACCGAAGTTCTATATCTTGTACCATTCTTTGAAATGCTGGTCTTTTGAAGTTTGTCCCTGTATAGCCTTGATCTATGTATGTATCTATAAGAATATATTCTTCGCCTAGCCCTTTTACATATTCTGTAAGTAGTATTTTTTGGTTCTTGATACTTTCACTTTCATCAAATCCCCTATCTGCATCTTCTTTTGATAATCTTATATATATTGCTATTTTATATATCCTCTTTCCTATTACTTCAATTATATATCCCTCCTTCTTTTAATATATTTGAGTTTTGCTTATTTCAAGTTATGTCCCTTTGTATTTAAATATATTTATAGAGCATGAAAAAAATGCATAGCTTGATAAAATAAGGTATAATACATTCATGAAAGGAGGTTTTAAGATGTTATTTAGTTTTGAAGAATATTTAAAGAAGAAAAATCTTTCTCAAAATACTATAAACTCCTATTTATTTACAGTTAAGCAATATCAATCAAAGTATTTTATAGTTAGTAAAAAAAATTTACAAGCCTACAAGACATTTTTAATTGAGAATTATAAAACAAAGACTGTAAATTTAAGGCTTCAAGCCATAAATACATATTTAAAATACTTAAAAAGAGAAAATTGGAAATTGCCTTTATTAAAATTACAGCAAAAAAATTTTCTAGAAAATGTAATTAGTGAAGCTGATTATGAATATTTTAAGAAATGCTTAAAAAACGATAAAGAGATGTTTTGGTATTTTGTTATTAGATTTCTCACTGCAACTGGTGCTAGAATTAGTGAGTTAATTCAATTTAAAGTTGAACATGTAACTGTTGGTTTTTTTGATTTATATTCAAAAGGTGGAAAGTTAAGGAGAATTTATATTCCAAAAAAGTTACAAGAAGAGGCTTTAAAATGGTTTGAGGAAAATGATATTACTGATGGTTTTATTTTTAAAAATAGATATGGAAATAAAATTACAGCTAGAGGAATTAGTAATGAGCTCAAAAAATTAAGCTTAAAATATGAATTAAATCCTAAAGTAATATATCCTCATTCTTTTAGGCACAGATTTGCAAAAAGTTTCTTAGATAGATTTAATGATATTTCTTTATTAGCTGATTTAATGGGGCATGAAAGTATTGAAACTACTAGAATTTATTTAAGAAGAACTAGCACTGAACAGCAAGAAATTGTAAATAAGATAATTGATTGGTAAAATATAGGGATTCCTTAAATGGATTCCCATTTTCTTTATGCACTCTACCAACTGTCTCCTCCTGCATCTCCCTTCTGGTATATCATGTATCAATATTGTAATTGCAAGTGACAAACCGTAATTTCATAGATGCTTCAAAACTTGATCCTATTGCTAAACCTTCCGGAAGATTATGTAAAGCTAATCCTATTCCGCATGCTATTCCTGTTTTTAGCAAACTGTTCTTTTTTATTTTTAGCTTATTTTGTACAATAACATCGCATATTACCATTATAAGTATTCCTAGCATTATTCCTGTAATAACTGTACTAAACTCCGATATTCCTAATGCTTCTGGTATCAAATCAAAACATACTATTGACATCATTAATCCAGATGCGAAGGAAAGTATGAAACTTAATGTTTTATTTGAAATATTTTTAAACTTTAAGCCAATTATTCCTCCGAAGTGTTGTACCAAATGTTCCAAAAAATAATCCTAATAATGTATTTTTTAAAATATCCATTCTTCCTCTCTTTCACTTAATTTTATGTAAGTACTAATGAAAAAATGAAAGCAGATATTTTTATCTACCTCCATTTTTTACTTTATCATCTCTAAGTTTCTATCTTCCTCCCATTCCGACCGACCGGCCTCCTCCGACCGCCTCCGGCCACCAGAGAAGCCTCCTCCTCCGTCCGAATCCGCTAGAATAATTACTACTTGCTCTTTCTACTTGGCTTTTATGATATGCATTTTGCATTCCTGAAATTATCATTCTATCCATATTTATCCTGTTTAGCATATAAATATATGTATAATTGCTACTTACCATTAAGCTATCATCTCTAAATTCTGGATATTTTACTTTAAGCTGTTCTAATACTTTATCTGCAATTCCAAATGCTGTTGCATAAACTAAATATTTCTCCCAAAGTACGAGTTCTGGTACTTCTCTTTCATTTAAAAGAGAGAAATTCTCCATATAATTCTTAAGTGCTTTCCACTTTTCTTGCTCATTTACTCCTTTTGGTGTTAGATTTCTCTTTTTGTTTGCTATTCTGTTACAAATTATTCCACATATAAAGCAAGGAATAGCAAATATTACTGGCACAATTAAAGTTATCATAAATAAGCATACAACTCCTATTGAAATATAAGTTCCACTTTTAGCATTCCATTTTTTGCTTTCTTCTAATATTTTTTTATCATAATTTCCTTTTTCTTCTTCACCTTTTTTTGCTTTTTCTTCTATCCCATCAATTTTCTTTAGAAAAGTATCATCATGAACCTTAGCATATTTTTCAATATCTTTCATTGAAATTTTTTCTATATCTTCAAGTTTATTTTTCCTTTTTATATATTCTTTAACTTCTATTAACAAAGTGTATATACTCGCTTCATCTGTTTTTAGTGAATTTACTGCATTTCCCTCATTTATAATTATATATACTTCGTCTTTTTCCTCTTGCTCAAATGAAATTGCTCCTTTTAGAGCTAAATTAAGCATTGTTGCTGATACTATCTTTGATATATTTGTTTTAAAAGCACTAGCTTTATCAAAATAGTACAAAAATGCTGCTTCTCCTGCTGTTGCTGATTCGTCTGGAAAGTCTCTAAAGTATTCTAATTTTTCATCTGGCTGTGTCTTTTTTGCATTTAATAATATTTTTACATATTTTATTATTTTTAATACAAAAAATACTCCAACTGAAACTCCTATTATTATTGCAACAGTAATTATTAGAGTCGTCATTCTTCTTTTGCTATTTGCCTCGTTTGCCCATTTTGTTTCTTCTCTTAACGCACTTTCTAATCTTGGCGTTTTAGCACTTCCAGCTTGACCTTTGAATATATCTTCTGTTACAATAATTCTTACTTCAAGCATTGTATTTGAGCTTAAATTTTTCACTTCAAATGCTACTTTTCCATTATCTACAATATTGATATTTCCGTTAAGTGGTCCATGTGCCCAAACTCTTAGGTTCTCTCTTTTTTGAACTTCTTTTGGAAGTTTTATTGTTCCTGTTACAATTTTTGATGGTACTGCATTTGTTTTGCCTATAAGTTGCCAGTAAAATTCTGAACAGTCTTCATACTTAGTTACTGCATCTTTTATTCTATATTCTATCTTATAAGTATGTGTTTCGCTTCCATCTATTGCAACTCCCCAAGCTATTTCAAATCTTCTGCTTTTACCATTATATGCACCATGGTAATGCCCTTTATCAACATGATATTTCCACGCATTATTATTAATAAATACTGTTTCTTCTCCATTTGATAAAATTTCTGAAACTTTTACCTCTGTTACTCCTGTTATTTTTTCAAAGTCTTTAAATAATGTATTTGTTTCTGATACTCTTATATTCCAGATTTCTGTTATACTAGCACTTCTATCTTTATTTATTATGATATCATAGTTCAAACTATTTAGCTTTTGTGTTCCCGCATAAGAGGTCTTACTTAATAAGAATAGTGTAAATATAAATATCAAAGCAAAATATATTTTTTTACTTTTCATTTTAACATTTATTCTCCTTTTAATTTTTCTGCTCTATCTGCTGTAATTAGTCCCTCTATCATTTCGTCTAAATCTCCATTTAAGAATTTTTCCATTTGATATATACTTAAGCCTATTCTATGATCTGTAATTCTTCCTTGTGGATAATTGTATGTTCTTATCTTTTCGCTTCTATCTCCTGTCCCTACTTGACTTTTTCTTTCATTTGCAAGTTTCTCATCTTGTTTTGCTTTTTCTATTTCATATAGTCTTGATTTTAAAAGTCTCATTGCATATTCTCTATTTTGTACCTGTGATCTTTCTGTTTGGCATTCTGCGACTATTCCTGTTGGTTCATGTATAAGTCTTACAGCTGATGATGTTTTATTAACATGTTGACCTCCTGCACCAGATGCTCTATAAACTTCCATCTTAATATCTGCTGGATTTATTTCTATTTCCACATCTTCTACTACTGGGAGTATTGCAACTGTTGCTGCTGATGTATGAATCCTTCCACTGCTTTCTGTATCTGGAACTCTTTGAACTCTATGTGCTCCACTTTCGAATTTTAGCTTACTATATACTCCCTTGCCTGTAACCATAAAAGTTATTTCTTTATATCCTCCAAGCTCTGTTTCATTTTCATTTAATATATCAATTGACCAATGTTTTTTTTCTGCATACATTGAATACATTCTAAATAGTGTTCCTGCAAAAAGTGCTGCTTCATCTCCTCCTGCTCCTGCTCTAATTTCGCAAATTATATTTTTATCATCATCTGGGTCTTTAGGTATTAATAAAATTTTTAATTCTTCTTCTACTTTTGGTAATCTTTCTTTTGATTCAATAATCTCTATTTCTGCAAGTTCTTTAAGTTCTGGATCTTTTAGCAATTCTTCATTTTCTTCTATTGTTTTTTTTAGTTTTTTATATTCTCTATATTTTTCTACAATTGGTGTTAGTTCTGAATGTTCTTTCATAAATTTCTGCCATGTCTGATTCTGTGCAATTTCAGCTGGATCACTAATCTTAACTGTTAATTCCTCATATCTTTTTTCTACATCCTCTAATCTTTGAAACATGTAAACTCTTTCCTTTCTCTTTAACTAAAATCATGCAACTATTATACAATTTTTTCGCCATATTGTCAATTCAAAAGGACTTCATTATAACTTAAATTCATGTCTTTAAGCGTCTCTTTTTCTCTTTCAGTGCAAGTTAAAATTATTATCTGTTTATTTTCATAATTTGAATATAAAAATTTTAGTACATTTTCAAGTCTTTTTTTATCAAAATATGCAAAAGTTTCATCTAATATAATTGGCATATTTTCTCCGAGTTAGTTCATTTATGCTTGCTATTCTAAGAGATAAATACAGTTGATCTATAGTTCCTTGACTTAAATAATTAGCTGTAATATAACTTCCGATTTTCTGTTTCTAGAATAATCTCATTTTCTTCATTTACTTTTACTTTTTTATATTTTCCAGATGTTATTGTGCTTATTGAATTAGATAAATTTTCTGTAAATTTAGGTGTAATACTTTCTTTCATTTCATTATAAGCTATTACTAATGCTTCTTTTGCAATATTTATTATTTCATCATTTTCAATAAGTTCTTTTAGATTTTCTTCATTTATTTTTAATTTTTCCTCTATTTCAACTAAGGTTTCCAAACTTTCTGTAATTTGCTTTTTAGTAAGCTCTTTTTGAGCTATACTCAATTTTAATTCATTAATATAGTTTTGTTCCTCTAGGATATTTGATCTACTATCAAAATTTTCAAATTTGAATTTATTTGCTTTTGGATATTTAGAAATTATTGCATCTTTTTTCATCTTTTGTTTATATTCTTGTAGCTCTTTTGTTTCTTCTATCTGTTTGTTTTTAGCATTTATTTCATTTTCTATTAAATCTAATTTATTTTGTACTTCCTTTTTAGCTCTTATTTCTTCGTCTTTTACATTTTTATATTGATTTATCTCCTTTATATTTTTGAATATAATAAAGAAAAAAATAATAACTGTTAAGACTGCTCCAATCATTCCAAGAGCAAGATTTTCCATTATAAATAAAATTATAGTTATAATACTAATTGCTACAGGTATAATATACAAAAAACTCAATTTCTTAGGCTTTTTATCATCACTTTTAATCTCGTCTAATTCCTTTTTTATTTCTTCCTTGGTTTTTTGAAGTTCCTCTTTTGCCTTTATATTCATATTTATTTTTTCTTCTTCTAGCTTAACTTCAATATTCACTCTTTCTAGCTCTTGCAAAATTTTTAATGTTTCTTCTTCACTTGCAATTTCTTTCTGTTTTTGCTTTATTTCTTCATCTATTTCAAACTTAGTCGGCAAAATCATTTCAAGTTCTTCCTTTTGCCTTCTCAAATTTTCCACATTTTGTTTTATTATATATAATGGTTTAGTTGGACTTTTTAATGTACCTATTTCTTCTAGCTGTTTTTTATTTAATTTTCCGAAATACTTTTTGATAAGATACATTATCTTCCCCTGTAAGCATTATGTTAGAAGCCTTTTGTACTAATATATTCTGTGATTTTGAATCAAGTTTTACTTCCTGCTGATGTATCACCATAGACATATTAAATAATTGTTCATCAACCTTTGTTTGTTCATAGAAAAATTTATTTCCTTCTGCTTTATCTATAGTAAATTCTTTGCTTATATCATTTGCATTTTTATCAAAAATCTTTGGACTTTTTTTTGCAAAATTTCTATATACTTCAAATTCTTTACCATTATCTAGCTCATAACTGATTTTACCTGAATATTCTCCCTCTTCCCATGGTGTATATTTATCAAAATTAGACATTTCTTTGCCATTTTTATTTTTATTTGCTCCATAAAAAATACTTGAGAAAAAATCTAAAAGTGTGGATTTTCCGCTTTCATTTTCTCCATAAACCAAATTTATTCCGTTTCTCAAATTCTATTTCTTTATTTTTCAGTTTTCCAAAATTATTTATTTGTACTTTTTTTATAAGCATAATATACGCTCCCTTGTCTTAAAATGCTTCAAGTCCTATTTCTATTGCTCTTTCAATTTTTTCTCTATTTTCTGGTTCGTCTTTCGCCTTTTCTAATAGTGTCTTCACAAATAGTCCTTTAAGGCTGTTTTGCTCTGATAATTTTTGTAAGTCTACTTCCAATGTAGTTTTATCTTTTATTTTTATTATATTTGGGTTTGTTAAGTATTTCAGTATTTTCAATGGTTCTATTTCCATTTTTCTATTTCCTACTAGTATGATTTTTACATATTTTATACTTTCAAAATACATTTCATTTATTTTTTCAATAAGTTCTTCAGATGAAAGCATTTCACTAATGTTTAGTTCTATTTCTTCAAATTCACTTTCATCTATCCTCACAAAATTTACTCTAAGTTCTTTTGTAACTTCGTTTATATTTCCAATTAACATTCCGGTGGCTTCCTAGTTCATCAAAACCTAGTGAAACAAGAGAACCTGAATAAGCTATATTTCTATCTATGCTTGGTTTGTGAATATGCCCTAAGGCTATATAATCAAATTCTAAAGCTTTTAATTCGTTTTTAGGCACAGGATTATACCTAATATCATTATCCTTGGCTCCGTCCAAATCACAGTGTGTTAGCAATATATTTATTTTACTTGTGTCCAAATTTTTTAGTTCTTCTCTTTCTTCTTTTTTCATATAGAAATTATCAAACCCATATCCATAAATGCAAAGATTATCTATTTCTATTTTTTCTACTCTAGAAGTAAATATCTTTACATTTTTTGCGAAATTGTATGTCATATAATATGTATTTTTCATATATGGATCGTGATTTCCCGGAACTATAAATATTTTTGTATTTGGAATACTTTCGAACTCTTTATTTATATATTCAATTGTACTGTTTTTTACATATTCTGCTTCAAAAAGGTCACCACATATAAATAAATATGGGATATCATTTTCTCTTGCATAATTAATTACTTTTTTGAAAGCGCTTCTTTGCTCAAGTCTTCTTTTTCCTGCAAGACCTCTTCTTTCTAAAAGTGCAAATGGAGTATCAAAATGAACATCTGCTATGTGAATAAATTTCATATATTTTCCTCCGTATTTTATTATTTGCTATTATATATCTTTTATTTACACTTGTCAATATTTTTACGAAAAATTGTTTGCATTTTAGTTAGTAAAACTGCTTAATCTATTTTGATTAAGCAGTTTTGTTTTATTCTTCATCAATTGGACCAAATAATTCGTCGAATTTTGCTTCTAGTTCTTTTTGTAAATCTATTCCCGTTTCTTCTTGTTCCTTTTCTTCCTCCATCATTTCTAACAAATTTGGTGCTTCCACCTCCTCTTCTTGTGGAAGTATTGGTGCAAATTCTTCTTCTGACTTCTTCACAGGTACTTGCTCTTTTGGTTCTTCTTTTTTGTTTTCTTCCTCAAACAAATCGTCTAAACTCTCTACCTTAAGATCTTGTTCCTTTTCACCCTGTTTATCTTCTACATATGGATTATATGGGTTATATTTTCTCCATTTTCCTCTTTCAATTCCTCTATCTTCATTATGGTTTAATTTAAACTCTGCAAGTCTTCTTGCTTCTGGCTTAGTAAAGTAATAATACTTCTTTGCCTTGATTGGTCTAATTCCCTTTTCAAAAATTATACAATAGTCGTTATCAAACCTTCTAAGTTCATCTGGTGTAAGAAGTGCTCTTGCATTTATTTGGTCTGATACGCTCTTTCCTTGCATCCAGTTTTGTCTATCCTTATTTACAGAAATGCTTGTTCTTTCTACTGTTTTTTCTCCTAAAGCTTTTGAGAAATATTCCACTGTTTTTTGTGAGTTACTTCCTAAAAATACGTGTGTATCGCAGTTACCAATTATTGTCTCATAAGACTTTTCATATACTGCCTCTAACTGATCTAAATTTTGAAGTATTACGCTAAATTGTATTCCCCTACTTCTACTTGTTGAGATTTTTTTATCAAAGTCTGGTACTTGCCCAATATTTGCAAACTCGTCTAGTATGAAAAACGTTTGTATCGGAAGCCTTAATCCATTACATTTATCTGCAAAATCATATAATTGCTGTATCATTTGGGCAAAGAATATTGTTAATAAAAAGTCATATGCTGTATGCGTGTCTGATGAAATTACATATACAGCTGTTTTCTTTTTTCCTATCTCCTCAAAATCAATTGTATCTGTTGATGTTAACTCTGCAATCTCTTTTGAGTCGAATTTTCCAAGTTTAGATTGAAGTGAGCTTAGGATTGAACCATAAGTCTTTTCTGGTGCAATTTCAATTGATTTATAGTACATTCTTGCTGGGTGGTCATATGGAAGTTGGTTCATCAACTCTGAAAGTAAGTTATTTCCTCCTTTATTGTTTGCTGCTCTAACAAGTTCCGCACAACTCGCTAGGTTTTGTTCTTCCTCTGGCCTTGTTGCAATTAGATAGTATATTAATGCTTTTAATAATAATTCTGCCATATCATCCCAGTATGGATCAGAACCACTTTCTGATTTTTGTCCTTTTATGATTGTACTTGCTATAACATCTACATCTAGCTCTGATGATACATGCATTAAAGGATTATATCCATCACTATTTTGTGGTCTTACTAAGTTTAATACTTTTATTTCATATCCATTTTTTTTCAAATAACCTGCTGTTTTATCATATAATTCGCCTTTTGGGTCTGTAAATACATATGAGCCTAACATTTGATATGCATTTGGGATTGAGAACGATGCAGATTTACCAGAACCTGAACCTCCGACTACTAGTACATTTACGTTTCCTCTTTTATCTACTGGCAAATAGTTATTTTCTGCAAGTATTATTCCTTTTTTATTACTTAAAACTTTGTATTGTTCTCCTTTACTTGCCCAATCACTTGAGCCTTGTTCTATATCTGTATATTCATTCTTTGGAGCTGTTTTTACAAATCCTATAAACATAAATATTCCGGTATAAAATTGTGAATTTCCAAAGTAAGCTTATAAAATCTGAAAAATATGTACCTATTCCTCCGATTACTTCTCCCATGCTTGTATACGCGCCAACAAATGCTTCAATGAAGTTTCCAAAATTAAAAACTCCTGTTTGTGCCTCCGCTCTATTTATTCCATAAGAAATTGGCATAACAATAACTATGGTCATAAATAACCATAGTATTGCAAATATTATAAATCTATTTTTATTCCTTCTAATTGTTCCTTCTATTTTATAATGCAAAATTATCACCTACTCTTTTGTAATTATCTTCCTTCTGTGCTTCTTTTTTCTTGTCTTTTATTTTCTTCTTCTATCATTCTATCCATTTTATCTTTGCTTACTTTAGCAGTAGATACTGTTTTTCCACCTACTACTCTTTCAATTTCATTTGTTTTTTCTTCAATATGTATTTTATCATTCTTTTGAACTTTCATAGTCATTGTACCACTATTGTCTAGTTCAAATCCAAAACTTTTAAGAAGTAAGTCATTTTCAAACTCAAAGTTTTCTCCTATTTTTAACTCACTTTTTTCTCTGTCTGCTGCAAATTCTGCACATGCAACATTTAATCCTTTATCTTCTTTACTTGCTGGATTATATTTCACATTTTTTTTCTTTGCCATTTTTCAACTTCCTCCTAGTCTTCTCTTATTTCGAATGCGAAATAAGATTTATATGGTTTGAGCTTACATTTGCCCTTGACTTCATTTGTTTTTTCATCAAAATATAATTTTGGTTTTACTTCTTCTGCTGTTTCTGGGTCTATTATTGATATTGCTCTTTTAAAATTAGGCGTATAGTTAAAATCTTTATATTCAGTTCCTTCTTCTGAATATAAAGTATTAAACTTAAATGGTGCTGGTTTTCTTGTTATTCTTACTTCATCACCAATTAATATTCCCATATTAATTACCACTTTTTCTTGCCCAAATGAAAGAATTACAAGTTGATTTCCATCTGGAGAAGGCTCGTCTACAAAATATGTTTTTCTTGTTTGTTCTCCTCTTATTTCTGCAATATAGTCTAGCCTTTCTACTGTATATTTTGGGTATTCTTTTAAATATTCTTTCTCTGTTTTATTTATTTGATATATTACTGTATTTATTCCTTTTGGGTCAGTGATACTAAAATGTTTACCTTGCGCTATGTCCATTTTTAATCACATTCCTTTCCTTCTGTGTGCTAGTTCGTCTTTTGTAAATTCATTCTTTTTGATTATAGCACATTTGCGCATTTTTGTCAAATTTTTGTTTCACAAAAAATCTGGGAGGGTTCTATTCAAATTTTTAACTATCTAAAAACCACATCAAATGTTAATTTAAAACTAACATTTGGTGTGGTTTTCTTTATGCGCTTTTGCCTTGTCTTGGGCTGAATTTTGAAATTGCTTTTAGCTTTTCATATAATTTTACTTCTTCTTCATTTATTACTTTTGGAACCATTATTCTTATTTCTGCAATTAAGTCTCCTCTTCCGCCTTTGCTATCTTTATAGCCTTTGCCTTGAATTTTTATTTTTTCGCCACTTTGTATGCCTCTTGGGATATAGACAACTTCTCCACTATCAATTCCGTCTACTTTTATTCTTGTTCCAAGTGCTGCTTCCCATGGTGCAATTTCAAGATATGTATATAGATTTGAGCCTTCTAGTTTAAACTTCTTGTCCTTTTCTATGCTAATTTGTATGAATAAATCTCCATTTTTTCCGCCATTTTGACCGAACTTTTCCTTGTCCTATTAGTCTTATTTTTTCGCCATTTCTAATTCCTGCGGGAATCTTTACAGTGAAGTTTTTCATGCTTCCATCTACTGCTCTTAATGAAATTTTTTTACTCGCACCAAAAAAAGCTTCTTCTATTGTCACACTTATACCTGTTTCTATATTATCACCTTTTATTCCTGGCTTTTTGCTTTTTGTTTCTGGCTTTTCTCTTTCTTTTTTGCTACCAAAAAACATATTAAACGCTTCTCCGATAAGTGTATCACTGCTTTTCATATTTTTTGCATTTTTCTCTTTATTTTTTGCTTTACCTATATTATAATTCCAAGACCTATCATACTTTCTTCTACTGCCTGGATTTGATAGTATTCTATATGCCTCATTTATATCTTTGAAGCGTTCTTCTGCACCAGATGTGCCATCGTTTAAATCTGGGTGATATTTTTTTGCTTGTTCTCTAAACCCGTTTTTTATTTCTTCAATTGAAACTTTATTTGTTTCAAATCCTAATATTTTGTAATAATCTTTAAATAACATTTGACATCCTCCCACATCCATGGTGCTTATTAGTATATCACATTTTTAATGATAATTCAATCAGTTTATCTAATAAATTTGGATAATTTAATCCAATTTTTTCAAATAACATTGGATACATGCTTATTTTGGTAAATCCTGGCATCGTGTTTATTTCATTTAAGTATACTTTATTTGTACCATCTTCTAAGAAAAAGTCTACTCTTGCAAGACCTTTTCCGTCTACTGCTTTAAATGCTTTTTTTGCAATTTCTTTTATTTCTTCTTTTTTATTTTCTTCTATATTTGCAGGAATTATTGTTTTTGATTCAGGATTTTTATATTTTGCTTCAAAACTATAAAATTCCTCTGCTGGTTTTATCTCTCCGAACTTCTCCGAATTTCTATATCATCATTTCCAAGTACTGCTGTTTCAATTTCTCTACCGAACTATTCCTTCTTCTACTAGCATTTTTCTGTCAAATTCGCTTGCATATTTTATTGCTTTTTCTAACTCTTCATTATTTTTTACTTTGCTAACCCCTACACTTGAGCCTGAATTTGAAGGTTTTACAAACATTGGATATTTTAAATTTTCTTCCATTATATTGATTATTTCTTTTATCTCACATTCTTTTTCATTAAAATTTTTATCCACATACACATATTTTTTTCCACATTTTTTTATGTATTCTGATTTCACTTGTGCAATTCTTGCTTTTTCTAGTATTATTTTTGTGTAAACCTTATCCATGCAAATACTTGATGCAAGTACATTACATCCAACATATGGGACTTTTGTGAGTTCAAATAAGCCTTGGATTGTTCCGGTCTTCTCCTCCTAGCCCATGAAGTACTGGAAATAGTACATCTTGCTCTTTTAATGTTTCCATTACATTTTCTATTTTTCTTATTTCTGTTATTTCATCACCTATATTTGCAATTTCTATTTTTCTTATATCTTTTGTATATTCAAACCATTCACCATTTTTGTCTATGTATAATGGCAAAATTTCATATTTACTTTTGTCTAAGTTTTTTAAAACTGAGGTTCCTGAGACAATAGAAACATCACGTTCTGTCCCAGTTCCTCCAAATATTACTGCAATTTTCATAAAACATCCCCTTTTAAATTAAACCGTTAGTAACATCTATAAATGTCATGATACTAGATGATTTTACAAGAACATAATCTCCTTTTTTCATGACTTCTTTAGCTTTTGTTACTGCTTCTTGTTTTGTATCATATGTGAATATATTTTCTTTATTCATTCCCAGTTCTATTGCCTTTTTTGCATAATATTTTGCATTTTCTCCGTACTGTGATTAGTATATCAACCTTATTTTTATATACTTCTTCTCCTACCTTTTCATGTATTTCTTGTTCAAATTCGCCTAAATCTCCCATATTTCCAAGTATCGCAATTTTCTTTTCTCCTGGCACTCTATGTAGGTATTCAAGTGCAGCCTTCATTGAGTCGTAGCTTGCATTATAGCAATCACTTATTATTTTTACACCGTCTTTATTTTCTATTATTTCCATTCTGTTTTTTGTTAGTTCAAAGTCTGCTATTCCTTCTAAAATCTTATCTATTGGAATTTCATTTTTTATTCCCACACAGATTGCACATAATGCATTTATCACAAAGTGAGTTCCTCCAACATTTATTTTTGCATTATATGTTTTTTCTCCTATTTGTACTTCAAATTCGCTTCCTTTTTCTAGAAACTTGATGTTTTTTGCCATTACATCACTTTTATTTTCAATTCCATATGTCATTATATTCTTTTCATTTTTATTTTTTATGTACCAATCATGTAAAAGGTCGTTGTCATTATTTATAATAACTAGTGCATTTCTATCCATTCCTTCTAGCATTTCAAGTTTTGCTTCTAAAATATTTTCTCTTGAGCCTAATATTCCAATATGGGCTGTTCCTATGTTTGTTATTACTGCCATGCTAGGCTTTGCCATAGGTGCCCATGCTCTTATTTCTCCTTTATGGTTCATTCCTATTTCGATTACAGCTGATGTATGGTCTTTTAATCCTAATACTGTTAATGGAACTCCTATGTGGTTATTATAGTTTGCCATTGTTTTTAGTGTTTTGTATTTTTTTGAAAGTACACTTGCAATTAAGTCTTTTGTGCTTGTTTTTCCTACGCTTCCTGTTATTCCTACTACTGGTATATTATATCCTTCTCTTTTGTATTTTGCTACTTCTTGAATTGCTTTTATTGTGTCTTTTACTTGAATTATTATTTTGTCTTTGTATTTTTGCAAGCTTTCTTTAGAAATTTCAATTTCGTTTATTATGCAAGCTTTTGCCCCTTTTTCAAAGGCTTCTTTATAAAACTCACTTCCTTCTAGCCTTTCTCCTTTTATTCCTACATATATATCTCCGCATTTCTATTTCTTTTGTATCTTTTTTGAAGTTTTCTAATACTTCGTTTTCATTTCCGCATAATAGTTTTCCATCTGCAATTCTTATAAAATCTTTTACTGTTATTTCTCTCATTTTTTTACCTCTTTTTTATTCTATTTATTATATGCTATTTTATCACAATTTTTCCATAAAAAAAAGCAATTAGTGAATTTTTGACAAAAAAAGACTAGGTGTACTTCGCACTTCCTAGCCTTTTGAATTTTTAATTATTAATTTCCACTTCTGTTTGAATTCTTTCAATTTGTTCTAGTGTAGTTTTCTCTATATTTTGTGTTTGAACTTGATTTTGTATTTCTTCTCCGTCCTTCTTTTTGTTCGTTGCTTGAGGTTGGAACTGGAGAAGGTTCTTGAGTTGGTTCTGGCGTTGGAGCTATTGTAGGAATCGGTGTTGGTGTAGGCGATGGAGTTGGTACTGGGGTTGGTGATGGAGTTACCTGTGGTCTTGGAAGTTTTGCTATTTTTCTTGTTTCTTCTTTATCACAACCATTGCACTTTCTTTTTTCTATCCCTTCTGTTTCTGTTGTTGGCGCTACATCTACTTTCCATTCTCCATATGAATGTGGAAGTTTTGATATTGTTCTTTCTTCTGTTTCTCCACATGAGCATCTATATGTTTTGCTTCCGTGTCTTTGTACATGTTGCAGGATTTTCTTTTCCTACTAGTGTATTATAGTTATGCGTATGTTTTGCTTCTGCTACTTTTCCATAATTGAAATATGCAATGTTCATGTCTACTCTTCCACTAATTCCTGGAACGTGACCATTACTTGTGTATTGCCACATGTTGAAGCTTCCTTTGTAGTCTGTGTTTTCTGTATAGTGTGCAAGCCAGAATTTACAGCTAAAAGAGCTTCTTGACATTTTTCTTGTTATGTCATTTTTATTTGCATACATCATTGGTTCATAACCTTTTGATTTCACATAGTTTAGGAAAGTTAAAGCATTTTTTGTTGCTTCATTTCCTCCAACTCCTGTACATCTATATCTTCCAAAGTCTTCAAAATCATATACTACTGGATATGTAATATTATATGGTGCAATTTTGTTTACTACCCAACCTGCTTCTTCTAGTGCTTCTTCTTCATTTATTGCTGTTGAATAAAAGTATATTCCAACTTTTATTCCATTTGCTATTGCTGATTTTATATTTGTTTTAAAGTATTTGTCTTCATAGATTTTACCTTCTGTTTGTCCTCTAAATCCAACTCTTATCATTGCAAAATCTACGCCACTATTTTTTACTTCTCTCCAATTTATGTTTCCTTGATGTGCTGATACATCTATTCCCATAGATTTTTGTCCTACATTTTCAAACATTTCTTCTGCTTTTTCTTGTGATACTTGTTCTCCTCCTGTTTTTTTGTCTTTTTCTGCATCTTCAGAGGAGTTTGCTTCTGCTACAGTCGATTTTGGTATTGTTACTGTTTTTTCTTTGTAGGTTATTGTTTTTTGTTCTTTTGGTTCTTCTGTAGGCTCTGGTTCTTCTGTGGGTTCTGGAGTAGGTTCCTCGCTTGGTGTAGGTTCTATATCATCTTCTATAATTATTATGTTGTCTTCTGGTATTATTTCTTCTTCAAAGTCAGACTTCGCCATTACTTCTGGTTCTTTGCTTATAATATGTAGCAGAACTGGTATACCGTGCGATTAATATGACCAAGCTTACTGAAATTATTATGACTTTTATTCTTAAACTAGTTTCTAGAAACCATTTTATCATTTTTTATTTCCTCTTTTTTCTATTTTTATGCATTAATTATATCCTTTGCTTAAGTAATTTGTCAAGGTAATTCTGTTGCTTTTTTTGCATGTGTATTATAAGTAATAATTACAGCACATTTGAAGAATTAAAAGTTGTAGAATAAATTTTAGCCTAGAAGATGTATGTTATCATTTATTCCTTCTTCGTCTATTCTTCTATTTTAGACTATCTTTGAAGTTTTGTCACTACGGTTATTCTTTGATCGGTTACGGAAATTATTAATTTCTATTAATTTTTTCTTTGTAGGTCTAATGAAAAATTTAATGTTGAACCCCATTAGTATTATGCTGGCAAATTTTGTGCACTTGTCTCTCGCCATGTGGACAAATCGAGATTGTTCCGATCCCCCCGCAGTCTGTGCATCTACCACACGTTTTTCTGTATGTGGTTGAGTCATTTCCCCAGCCTTGTACCCACATCCAAGACCCATGTATCATACAGGGCGTACAAATATTCCAATTAGTGTCAGAACCCGCGACTCCATGAGTGGGACAATTTCCCAAGAAGACGGGTACCGAGATGGCTGATCCCGTACCGGTCGTAGCTCCGCAACCAAGGTAATCGCACGTCAGAGCTGAACCAGGGATTGAAAGGGTCAAGTTACCCCAGTAAGCCCCGTGTTGTACACACTTGTCTGCAAGACCAAGTGTATTTCAAATACGGATCCCTTTTTTTCCCGGTTACAGGTAGGACACGTGGAATTTGAAAAATTGGAGCATTCAATGTTGTTTCCAGGACATAACGTCCTGTCATTGCCCGTACAAGACAAATTAGCTCCCTTGGAATCTAGCACTTCTATTCTCCACGGATACGTCTGCGTTGTATAATAACTGAGTCCTATTACTGTGCTAAATTCAACTGTTTTTCCACTCGTGCCTGTTTTTGTATCGTACACGCGTGTTGCTCCACCCCAGTATAGATTATATGTTAATGTTTGTGCCGGAGTATCATCATCATAAGCTTTTGCTTGAATTGTCATACTTGAAGTCGTTCTACTACTGCACCAAGTTGTTAAGTCTCTTGGTGCAGTGTTTGCTACTTGAGTTGTGCCTGTTGTTTGTGCACTGTTTGTTCTTCCTGCTCCGTCTGTTACTGTTACTTTTAAGTCGTAGGTTTTGCCGTCGCTTAAGTTTGTATAGCTATTATTTGAAAATGTTGCTGTTTTCCATGTAGTTTCGCTTTGGAGTTTGTATTCGTATTTGTAGCTTTTTATTCCGTTTGCATCACTTGCTTTTATGTTTACTTGTATTGAGTTTGTTGTTCCTGTTCCTGCTTGTATTGTTACACTTGGGTTTATTTTATCCAATATGAAGCTGTTTGTGTTTACCCATGTTGAT
>JAAWDU010000025.1 GCA_022793905.1 Clostridia bacterium | reverse complement strand
TCCTGCCATGTCTTCTGCTGTTATTAGTATTTTGTATTCTCCTTCGTCTATTAGTGGTATTTTTGTTTCTAGTTTTTGTATTTTTGTGCTTCCTTTTCCTTCTTGTAGGTTATCTCTTAAGTCGTACACTTCGTATGTGTAACCTGCTAGTATTCCTTTTGGGTCGTTTGCTATTACTGTTATTTCTCCGTTTTCTACTAACCAGGTTGTTCCGTTTGGGTTTTTGTATGTTCTTCCTTTTGTTAGTTTTGTGCTTCCTGTATCTATTACTGGTTTTATATTGTCGAATTGAAAGCTTGTTGGCATTGTTTCTTCTGATGACCAACCTTCTCCGTCTTCTACCCATGCATATATTTCGTATGTTCCTACTTCTGTTATTGTGATTTGTTCTGTGTAGATTGCTCCTTCTTCTGGGGTTGTTGCTAGTCCATCTTTTATTAGTCTATATCTTGTTTCTTTTGCTAGTGGGTTGTTTTCTCCTTTGTCTATTGTTATTTTTACTGGTGTTATATACCAGTCGTTTTTTCCGTCTGGTTGTGGTTTGTCTAATATTATGCTTGGTACTTTTAGTCTATCTGTTACGTTGTCTACATTTACTACTCTGTATCTTATCGCTCCACTGTTTGATGTTGCTTTGACCAAGTATTCTCCTTTTCCTATGTCTTTTACATTCCATTCTTCTTTTGCTCTTGGGTTTTGTATTGTCATTTCTTCTATTAGTTTGTCTTTGTAGATTAGTTCTAGTTTTGCTACTCCGTTTACTTCGTCTTTTGCTTCTGCTTCTATTTTTGCTGTGCTTTTTATGTATCTTGCTTTTAATGTTAATTCACTATCTATGATTGGTGGTTTGCCTTCTTCTTCTTTTCCTAGGTAGTCTACTCTTACTTTTCCTCTTATCCAGTCATAGTATACTTGGTATACATAGCCTTCGTTTACTCTTACATATATGTATCCACTTGTCTGCCCTTCTTCTAGTTCTTCTGGGATTGCTATATCTACCCATGTTTCTTCTTGTAAGCTATCTGCTATGTCTTGCAGTGTTGGTGTCTCTCCTTTTGCTGAATGCCCTATTATCGCTTTATGTACTACTTCTTCTATTTGTTCTTTGTATGATACTATTTTCCAGTCGTTTGCTACTTCTGCTGTTGTGTCTACTAGGCTATGGTTTCCGTACTAGTCCTCTTATTGTTACTGCTCCTAGTATCACGATTATTACTATCATTACTATAAGAGCAATTAGAGTTATTCCACTCTCTTTCTTTTTCATCTGTTTCTCCTCCTAAATATGTTTTCTTTTGGTTTTCCTTTGCTCTTTATAGTTTTTTAATATTAATATAAATCTCTTATGGCAGGAAACAAAAACCAACAAAGGTAAATAAATCCATTTTTGTTTCCTCCCATAAAAGATTTTATTTTGTTGAGTTTTTCACAACTTTTAATTTAAAAAAATTTCTCTTATTTCTTCTCCCGAAAGTTTTAGTAATTCGGTTATTGCTCTTATATCTGATTGTGAAAAACTGAACTTGTTATTAATTTTTTGGCTCATTGATGCTTTTGACATATTTGTTTTTTCTGCTAGCATTGCCATCGTCAAGCCGTTTTCCACTATTTTTGCTTTTAATTTATTTGTATTTGTCATTTTTTCTCCTTACCTTTTTGTTTAGTTTTTCTTTACTTTATGATACCAAATATAAAAATTTGTGTCAATACTTTTTCATAAAATAGTTCGTTTTTTCCTAACTATTTTTAGTATATCAAAATAAAGTTTGACTTTCATTAACTTTTGCATTATAATATTTGCGAGGAGTTTGATATATGGTTAAATTAACAAGTGATTTTTCTAATAGATTAAAAGAAGCTCTAAGATTAAAAGATATGAGACCAATTGAATTATCAAGGTTGACTGGCATTTCTAAAACAAATTTGAGTTGCTATATGTCTGGAAAATATGAGGTAAAAACCCCTGGTTTGAAGTTAATTGCTGATGCTTTAGCTGTAAATCCTGTGTGGTTAATGGGATATAATGTGCCTATGGAGCAGGATTATTCTCATATACAGATTGAGGAAATAGATATGTTTAATGCTGACACAAATAAAATTATTTCTAAAATCCCATTAGTTATAACTGAAGATTTTTATGATAATAATAGTATTTTTTTTGCGTTGCTTATAGCTGATAGTTCTATGGCTCCTTTGTTAGATATTCGGAGATATTGCGATTTTAAAAAGGGATGATTTGTTTTCTCATAATCGGTATCTATTTTATTAAATTGAGCTCTCGGTAAATATGTTATTAGAAAACTTATTAAAACTAATGATACTTTTGAGCTTCAAGCTATGAATATGTGGAATTATCCCCCTCAAAAGGATTTGAAAAGTTCAGATTTTGAAATTCTTGGTAAAGTTATAAAATCAGAAAATACTAGTGCTTATAAATAAATTTTTGACACTTTTGCTCTGAATTTAATGCAAAAGTGTCATTTTTTATGCTCTTTTTCTTATATAGCCTTCATACATTTCTTCTATTTCATGTATTCCTGAAGTGTTTAAAATTTTATCATGTTTATCTAGTATTTCTTCTAGGTCTTTGTTGAATTCTGTGACTTCATAACAGTTTATAATTTTTATTTCTTTCTTTTTTAGCTTTTTTTCTGATTTTTTTATCCACTTGTCTATGTTTTTTCCTATGTATTCAATTCTATCCTTATGTCCTTCTACTATTATTGTTATATTATTTTCATATCTTGTAATTTTTTCCATGTATTTTTTTATGTCATTATATTTTAGTAGTTCTTTGTTTTCCCAACCTATTTTCATTATATTTTCTTTTTTTCTATCATCCATTCTTACTCTTGATAGTATTTCTTTCATATTATATGAAATATTTTTTTCAAGTATTGTATTTAGGTGTTCGTTTCTTTCTTTTGCGTCTTCTATGTATGGTAGAAGCATCGCTGTTAAATGCCAGTCACTTACGTAAAAACTGCAAATTTTTAATTTTTCTTTTTCCATTCGTTTACCCACCTTTTAACTTTTGTTTACTTCCAAATTTTACCATTTATTTTAATGTGTGTCAAGTCCTTTTTCCCTAAATCATACAACTTATTTCGACATTCATTTTTTATTCTTTTTATTTTTTCCTTTTTACTAAATTTATGTTTTGTTTGTATATTTTTTCTTTTTTTGTTAATACTTTTAATAAATATTGATTTTTAGCGGAGGATTTTATATTATGAAGATTTTTAAACGTTTTGCTTTTTTATTGTTACTTTTTGTTCTATATACTTTTGTGTGTGCTTTTTCTTACGCAAATACGGTTTCTGAGGATTTGTCTAATAGTGTTTTTAGGCTTCACATTTTAGCAAATAGTGATTCAGAAGAAGACCAAAATTTGAAACTTGCTGTTCGTGATAATATTTTGTCTTATATGAAGGAAATTTCTTCTGATGTTTCTTCTAAAGAGGATGTTATTTCTTTAGTAAATGAGCATTTAAATGATTTTTATTCTATTGCTCGTGAAACGATTGTAAGTAATGGTTATGATTATGATGTTCGTTTGAGTATCGATAAATTTGATTTTCCTACTAAGGTTTATGGCGATATTGCACTTCCTGCTGGTTTATATGATGCTCTTAGAATTGAAATTGGTGAAGCTAATGGTCATAACTGGTGGTGTGTGATGTTTCCTACTTTGTGTTTTGTTGATGTAAGCTCTGGCTCTCTTGATGACGAGGCAAAAAGTGTTTTAGAGAGTAATTTGAATGATGAAGAATTTGAGATTGTTTCTAAAGATAATGAAACTTTTGGTTTTAAGTTTAAGATTTTAGAGTTTTTTGATAATATTAGGGTTACTTTGGCTAGTAAATAGAATTTTTTAAATAGTAGAGGATACCTTCGCTTTGCAGGCATCCCCTATTATTTTTTAATCAGCTTTCCTCTTCGTCACAAATTATTATTCCCGAGGAATAGTAAATCTCATGATTTCTTCCTTTTTCGTCCTCAAAGATGATGCAATTATCATCATTTTCTATGTCGAACCTTCCAACATACTGTTTGATGATATTTCCATCTGCACTATAAACCGTTAGTGTTTCCCTGATGTTGCTATCCTTGATATATTCGGGAAAATCATCATCATCATTCTCTTTCCGTTTTCTCCCAAAGAAAATTCCCATCAAGAGTCCCATGCCAAATAGTCCAAAACCTGCGAGAAATGCCGTCAAGGGTTCTTTGAAGATTTCCATACTGATTCCTCCAAAATTTATTTTCTACTCCTTTAATAGGTGCAGACTTGCTTATTATTATAGCACTTTTTCATTATTATGTAAATACCTGTTTTGCTAAAATTTTTATTCTACATTTACACCTGCTTCTAGTAATTTTTTTCCGTGCTATGTAATAGACTATGTCGTATATTAGATATACTGACATTGCTAGTATTATTACTATTTTTATTGCTCCTTCTGTTATGCTTCCTTCTGTTATTACTATATTCATTATGTCTTGGTTTAAAAATCCTACTACACATAGTGCAAGTAGTGATATCATTGATGTTATCATGTATAAGCCAAATCCTACTACTATTGATATTGGCATTTTGTTTCTGTTTGATTTGTGCCCTATTATTATTCCTGTATATCCTATTAGTATTACAAATACAATTTCTAGGAAAAATATAAATGATATAGCAAATAGTATTTTTATTACTGTTGTGCTATAGGTGTTTGCTACTAAGTCTAGCATTTGTTTTAGTATTTCTAAATTTTCTTTTGTTCCAAAGCAGATATATAAACAAATTATCGAAACTATTATTGTTATAAATGTAGTTATTATTGCTGATATTACTTTTGATTGATATATTGTCTTTTTTTCTACTGGTAATGTATGTGTAAGATATGATTCGTCTTTATATATGTTTCTTATGAATCTTACCCATGACCTTATTATTCCGTTTAATAAACTATTTATTATCATTGCTATTGTAATTCCGCTTGATATTTGCCCAATTATTTTAAATAGTAAAGAATTTTCTATGTTTAAACAAATTCTTGAAATTATTGAAAATACTATGGCTAGTGCATAAAATACTATGATTACTTTATATATCCACTTTAAATCATATTTTATTTGTTTTCCTAACATTTGAAGTACCTCCTAAATATCTCATCTATGCTTGCGTTTTCTTTTTTTCTTAGTTCGTCTGCTGATGATGTTAATACTATTTCTCCGTTTTCCTATAAATATTACTTCATCTAGTATCTTTTCGATGTCCGCAATTAAGTGTGTAGAGATTAATACGCTTGCTCCCTCTTTGAAGTTTGAAAGGATTGTGTCTAAAATATAGTCTCTTGTCGCTGGGTCTACTCCTCCTAGTGGTTCATCTAGTATGTATAGTTCCGCTTCTCTGCTCATTACTAATATTAGCTGAAGCTTTTCTTGCATACCTTTTGACATTTGTGATATTTTTTTATCTATTTCTAAGTCTAAGTCTTTTAATAGTTTTATTGCTGTTTCTGTGTTAAAGTTTTCATAGAATTCTTCAAAGTATTTTATTGCTTGCTTTATAGTCATGCTTTTATCTAGATATGTTCTTTCTGGTAAATATGCAATTACTTTTTTTGATTCTACATTTGGTTTTTTTCCATTTATTAAGACTTCTCCGTTTGCTTGGTGTTAGTAAATCGTTTATTAGTTTTATTAGTGTTGTTTTTCCTGTTCCATTCTTTCCAAGTAATCCTATTATTTTCCCCTTTGGAATTGTTAGATTAATGTTTTTTAGGATTTCTTTATCTTCGAATTCTTTGTATAAATTTTTAAATTCTACTAATTCCATTTATTTTCCTCCTAGTTCTTGCAAGTATCTAATCGCTTCTTCAACACCTATGCCTATTCTTTTCATGCTTGTTATGTATGTGTTTACTTTTTCCTTTGCTAGTTCTTTTCTTATCTCTTCAATTAGATTTTGGTCTTGTGTTACAAATTTCCCGTTTGTTCTTTCTGTATAAATTAGCTTTTCGTTTTCTAGTTCTGCTAGTGCTTTTTGCATAGTGTTTGGATTTACCTTCATCATAAGTGCTAGCTCTCTTACTGAAGGCAATCTTTCTCCTTTTTTTATTTTTCCTGAAACTATTTCTAATCTTATTATTTCAACTAATTGAATATAAATTGGTCTTTCATTATCAAATATGTATTCCACAATTCTTTCCTTTCTTTATTGTATTACTTGCATAATACAATAATACTATGTTTTGTTTTATTTGTCAACAGTTATTTTTATATTATATTTCAATTAAATGCTACGTGCGTAATTTCCTAGAATAGAACAAAGCGCCTCGGCGCTCTTTGTTCCGCCCGATTTGAGTTTCGAGCTTAAAGGCGAGAAAACTCAAAGGGCAAGCGTTCAGCCATTTTTATTTACTAGGAAAGTTTGTACTTTCCTAGTAAATAAAAAAAAGCAGAAAAATCTGCCTTTTAATTTTATTTTTTAGATATTACACATTTCTCTATTATTACAGTTCCTTTTATAATGATGATTTTTTTGTAAGCAGTGATTATTTTCATTTACACAATCACTGTTTTGCTTATATATTGGACATTCTTCATTTTTCCAACAATAATTATTACAAATATTATTAATATTTATCGTTTCATTTTCTAAATTATTATATTCATTATTTTGTGCTTCTTGTTCAAGCATTTCTAATTTTTCTTGATTTGTTAGTGCTTTTACATAAGAATTAGCAAATGCAAAACCTACTAACAATATAGTAACAATTATAAAAGAAAATATTACTTTATTTTTCATAAAGCATTTCCCCCTTTCTATTCATATAATAACATAATATTTTCCATTTTGCAATATATATTTTTATTTTATATTTATACATCCATTAATTGTATTTTGCATACTAATTATTGCATGATTACATTCCATAAATGGGACATAAGAAAAAGGTCCCATTATATTTGGAGCAAAAATATTAGTTTTAATATTCTTACTCTTAGAACACTTTATGTTACCATGTATTTTAAGATTTTGAGATTTATCGTTTATAATTATCTGTATAAAGGCTTTCGAACTTATATCATCAATATTAATTCCTGGAATAAAAGAAATTCCTCTTTGATTATTTATATTTTTAAAATACCAACCTTCAAAATAATTCTTCTTTTTATCTAAATATTTCTTTCCTTGAAATAATTCAGCATTTTTAATTAATAATAACTTATTCATATTATATATTATTTCCCAAATATATAACAATATTCTGAATACTTACTTATAAAGACAACCTCTTTTTGTTAAACTTTTGTCTAACAAAGAGAGGTTTATTTTACCTAAAGAATTATCTGTTTTTTTGCTTACATTTCTATCTTTATTTATTCTTAACTATTCTTTTGTTTCATTTTAGACATATATGTAGCTGATGCAAACACCATTCCAAAAGTTCCAAATAAGAATATAAAATAAATAATGGCAACAGGGGAAGTAGATTTTATTCCTTCAACATTTGCATATAGTTTTCCATTAGATAATAATGCTTTTACACTTTTTCCCTCTGAGTATCCTGCAAGACCATGAACATTTTGCAATTCATATTCTTTTCCTTCATACTTTACTTTAACTTCATAGAATGTAGTCCTAGAGCCTGTTTTTTTGTTTACAACAGTTTTACTTGAAGTATCAGTAACAATTGCTGTAACTTCTTCATAATCAACTTCTACTTTATTCATTAAAAACCAAAAGACTACAGTCAAAATTAAACAGACTACAGTAATAATCCACATAATTGCAACTTTATTTTTCAAATTTATATCACCTCTTTCTTTATTAAATTATATCATACAAAAGATAAGTATATATCCTTGTAAGTTTTCTATGTTTGTGTTGCAAACAATTTTAAGCTTTCTTTCGAGTCAATATAATTCCAATAATTGATACAATAAGGATAATTGGTGATATCCTAATAAATATCCATTCAAACGAATTGATAGCAACTCCTAAAACTGCATATTCGGGTTTATTATAATCCAATTCCATATAGATATTTCCCATTTTTGCTGTACCTATAAAAACCATTACTGTAATTAAACATATTGATATAAAAGTCCAATTCCAAAATTTTAGTATACTTTCTTTTCTTTTTGATAATTGTAAATTTATTATTTCTAATTTTTCAGAAAGTGCCTTCATATCATCTACTTTAGATTCTGAAATATTTTCTCCAAGCAGAGTACTTACTGGCGTTTCAAGAACTTCTGATATTGAAATTAATATTTCTGAATCAGGAACGGATAAACCTTGTTCCCATTTTGAAATTGTTTGTCTAACTACATTTAATTTGATAGCAAGTTCTTCTTGTGAAAGTCCTTTTGATTTTCTAATAGACTTAATATTATCTTTTAACATAATAGTTACCTCCTTTACAAAGGATTATATGCTAAATCTTCCGTTGCTACAAGCAATGCATATTAACATTTTTATTGCTTCATCTTCATTTTCTACAAAAAATATGTCTTTACCATTATTGCTTTCATATATAAAATCTTTTAATGGTTTACTTGTAATATAACTGCATCTTTATTTAATGCTATTTTATTACAGTTTTTTTCATATTTTATAGTCATAATAAAATCTATTGCTGATAGAACATCTTTTATAATAATTTCATCACTTT
>JAAWDU010000024.1 GCA_022793905.1 Clostridia bacterium | reverse complement strand
ACTTTTTATCTTATAGAGGTGGGAGATAATGCTAGAATTTTTAAAAGAATATGATGTACTAATATGGGGTAGAAAAACTTGGGAGAATATATTATCTTGGGGAGAAGATTATTTATATGATTTAAAAAACATAAATATAATTATTTTAAGTGAAACAAGTAAGAAACAAGATGAATTTTTAAATGTTACATATTGCGATTCAATAGATAATTGTTTAAAAGTATGCGAAAAAATGAAGTATGAAAAAATATTTATTTCTGGTGGTGCAACAATAAATAATGCTTTTATGGAAAAAGGTATAGTAGATAATATAATTCTAAACTATAATCCATTTGTACTAAATAAAGGAATACCACTATTTAAAGGCAATTATTTTGAAAATAAATTAAAATTAGAAAAAGTAGTCAAAGAAAAAGAAGATATAGTACAAGTGCATTATAGTGTAAGAAAATAGATAGGAGAAAATATATGAACGATATTAAAGTAATTCATGCAAATAGATCACATAAAGACTTTTTGATATATGCTAATAGAGTTATTAATGATGTTAATGATACTGAACAAACAAAAGGACTAGAATTGAATATAGATAAAGATTATTTTTGTTATAAACCTAAATTTCAATGTCTAGTTGCAGAAATAGATAATAAACCAGTTGGTATGATTCTATATTCATATTTCTATTGGGCAAATGATGGAGAAGTGCTATGGATTTCACAAATGTTTGTTGAAGAAGAATACAGAAAATGTGGTGTATTCTTTAAGCTAATGCAGAAATTGAGAGAGGACAATAAAAATATAAAAATAGTATCATGTGCCACTGGAGATGAAAATAAGAGAATGCAAAAAATATTAAAGTATTATGGTGGACATGAGATAAATTTAAAATTTTATTATAAGAAATTGGAGGAAAAGTAAATGAAGAATTATTTTATAATACATGGAAGTTTTGGAAGTCCATTTGGAAATTGGTTTAGTTGGTTGCATGATTTTATAGAAGATGATGGAAAACAAGTATATGTGCCACAATTTCCAATAGGAGTTGGTTATCAAAATTATGCAAATTGGAGTAAATTGTTAAAATACTATTTAGATTTAGGACTAATTAATGAAAATACAACAATAATAGCACATAGTATTGCACCAACATTTGTTTGCAAATTTTTAGTAGAGAATAAATTAAAAGTTAAAAAATTAATATTTGTATGTGGATTTAACAACTATTTAGGAATAAATGAAGAGTATGATGAGGTTAATAAATCAATGTATTTTGACAATTTGCAGGATGTAAAACAATATGCTGATGAAATTATATGTTTCTATTCAGATAATGATCCCTATGTAAAATATGAAGTGGAAAAAGATTTTGCAGATAAAATTGCAACAGAACAAGTCTTAATACCAAATGCAGGACATATCAATAGTGAAAGTGGATATGATACATTTGAAGATATAGTAAGTTATTTATAGTTAGTAATTAAAAGATAACCGTGTTCAATTCGAGACGGTTAAAAATAAAGCCTTCTGCTGATAGAAGGCTTTTAAGCATCTTCATAAAAGATGAAACAAATACAACACTTTATAAGTGTGCAAAACTAAATGTAAAGCTATTATAATATAATTTATCTATAGTATCAATAAAATTTTACAAAATTTGCTAAAAAGATTGATTGCTATTAAAAAACATGATAAAATACAAATGTTCGCAATATACAACAAAAATGATAGGAGGATGTCATGAAATATTTTATAGCAGATACACATTTTAATCATGAAAATATAATTAAGTATTGTAATAGACCATTCAAAAATTCAAAAGAAATGAATGAATATATAGTAAATAAATGGAATTCTGTTGTTACTGAAAATGATGTCATCTATCATTTGGGAGATGTTGGATTTGGTAGTACAGAAGAATTAAAGCAATTAGTTGATAAATTGAATGGTACAAAAATATTAATAAGAGGCAATCATGATTATAAAAGAGGATCAAATGGTTGGAAAGAAGTTGGATTTAGTGAAGTATATAAAAAGAAATTAGTTTTGGATAATCTAATTTTAACGCATGAACCAATTGAAGTAGAAGAAAATTATATAAATGTTTTTGGACATATACATGATAAGCCATTAGATGAAAGATTTAATAAGAGTAATCATATATGTGTGTCTTGTGATGTAATTGATTATACACCAATATGTATAAATAATTAAGCAAGGAGTAAATAATAAAATGGATGTATTAGATATATAGATACTAAAGATACAAAAATTATTTATTTTCATACATCATCTAATCTCAAACTAGAAGAATTTAAAAAAATAGAAAAACTTTGTAATGATATTGGCACTAATATAAAAATATATAGCATAGATGAGATTGCGTATCTATTGAAATATGAATACAAAAAGTAAAGTATTAAATTTGCTAAGTAAATACTGTATTGTACCTAAAAATATAGAATTAAAACCACTTACAGATGAACAAATTAAAGAGATTCTTAGTTAAGTATTTTTACAAATGATATTAGTTTATTAATAGATATATATTTCAAAATATATAAAATTGAACAATACTTTGATTACAAAGGATTATACTTCAATAAAATATTAAATATAGCTGAAAAAAATTATTAGATGAGTATATAAGATTCAGAATGGAAAATAGTGGATATTATAGCAATGACAATGAACCAATAAGACATATATGGGAGATGGACATTTATGATAAGGTAATAGATATATTCCTTAGTAAAATTGATAATATCACAGTAAGATATAAGAGACATTATTTATTAGAAGGAATTTTTTCAGAAGAAAATTATAGTATTAAACAGGATAAATGGCTAGAAGAGTATATAGAAAAAAACAATACAAATATAGAGAATTTAACAGATGCTAAATATTTAAAGCATAGATTGAAAATAGAACAGATGGATTAAAAAAATATAAAGAAAGTATTAAAGAACGAGAATTTCTTGATGAATATATTTAAGATTTTGGAGGCGGTTTTATGAAGAAGTTAGAAGAATACAAATCAGGTAAATACATAAAAGTGAATGATTACAAAGTATTTATTCCAAGCAAAATAAATTATAACTGGGGATGGGATGACACTAAATTGGACAAACTATTAGCAGAAGCGAATAGACAAATTGGAGAACTAAATGCTTATTCATTATTAATACCAAATGTAGATTTATATATTAAAATGCATGTGAAAATTGAAGCTAATAAATCAAGTAGGATTGAAGGAACAAGAACAACAGTAGAGGAAGATTTATTAGATGTTTCAGACATTAATCCAGAAAAAAGAGATGATTGGGAAGAAGTACAAAATTATGTGAAAGCTACAAACTATGGAGTAGAGAGAATAAAAGAAGGATTCCCAGTATGTGCTAGATTAATAAGAGAAATCCATAAAATACTAATGCAAGGAGTTCGTGGGGAACACAAAATACCAGGAGAATTTAGAACATCACAGAACTGGATTGGAGGAAGTATGCCAAGTACAGCAGTATATGTTCCACCACCACATACAGAAATTGCAGAATGTTTAACAGATTTTGAAAAGTTTATAAATAATGAAGAAATTGATACACCAGACTTAATAAAAATCGCAATTTTACATTATCAATTTGAGTCAATACATCCTTTTTTAGATGGTAATGGAAGAATTGGAAGACTACTTATTCCATTATATATTCAAAGTAAAGGTATGCTTGATAAATCTTGCTTATACATTTCTGATTATATTGAAAGAAATAAAGATATATATTATGACATGCTTACAAGAGCAAGAACACATAATGATATGATTGGATGGATTAAATTTTTCTTAGAAGTGGTTATCGAAACATCAAAAACAGCAAAGGAAAAATTTAGAAAAGTAGTTGAATTAAGAATCAAAATGGATAAACTTTTAATTGATTTGCCGATTAAAGCAGAAAATGCAAAGAAAGTAATTGATGCCTTGTATAATGAACCAATAATTAATAGAAAAAAACTAATGGAAATAACTGACATAAAAGCATCAACATTAAAAGATACAGTAAATGTTTTATTAGAAAATAATATAATAGTAGAAACAACTGGATATAGTAGAAATCAAGTATTTGCTTTTCAAAATTATATAGATTTATTTTTAAAATAAAATTTACAAGACGAAAAAGATGAAAAAATTGGCTTATAAAAATCTATAGGACGAAAAATTAAAAAAATTCGTCCTATAAAAATCCATAGGACGAAAAAATTAAAAAATTCGTCCTATGGATTTTTGACATTGTGAACTAAAGATTTCAAAAAGTTAGTAAAAAGTTCACTAAATGAACCCACAAATACTGGCTTTTTCTGTTGCTTTTTTGAAATTTAATTCAAGTTAAAGCATTTTACAAGAACATAATTTAACTCATATAGGTATTTGAAAAATTTAATTTTTGATGTATAATAAGCACATAAAGATTCTCTAAACTTGAGAAAGAGAGGTTAAATTTGAAAGTACAAGTTATAGATATATGTGAGCTATGTGGAATGTGTGGCAGTGATGAAAAATTTAGAGAAAGCAAGAGTAGGAGTACTTGGAGTATCAACTGCGACTGTATTTACAAAATAGGGTGGTGTAAAGTAAGGTTATGGTAAAATAGTAAAAAAGTCACTTGCAATTTCTTTCAAAACGTTATATAATAACAAAAACAGAAAAAAGAGGAGGCTTTGAGGAGATGGAAGTTACAAAACAAGACTTACTTCATATTGCTAAACTAGCAAATTTAACAATAAAAGATGAAGAAATTAATAGCTATTTAACTAATTTAAAAGACATTCTAAATTTTGCAAATATTGTAAATAAAGCACCAGTAGATAATTTAAAAGAAACAATTGGCTCAAACACAAATTATAATGTGTTTAGAAAAGATGAAATAGTGGAATTTGAAGATAAGGAAGCTTTACTTGCAAATGCAGAAGAAGTAGAACAAAATATGTTCAAAATTCCAAAGGTACTTTAAAAATAGGCATAAAAAATAGACAAGAAAGGAAAGATTTAGAATGAATATAACGAATCTTACAGTACATGAGTTAAAAGAAAAATTAGAAAAAAAAGAACTTACAGCTTTAGAAATTACTAAAGCATATGTAGATAGAATAAATGAAAAAGAAAAAGAGGTAGAAGCATTTGTAACTACACTTCAAGAAGAAGCAATAGACAAAGCAAAAAAAATAGATGAAGAAAGAGAAAAAGGAACAGCAAATTCTGAATTTGCCGGAATTCCAGTAGGACTAAAAGATAATATGTGCACAAAAGGAGTTAAGACAACATGTAGTTCAAAAATGCTTGAAAACTTTATATCACCATATGATGGAACAGTTGTAAATAAGTTAATAAATGAAAATAGTATGATATCACTAGGAAAACTAAACATGGACGAATTTGCCATGGGAAGTTCAACAGAAACATCATATTTCAAAAAAACAAAAAATCCATGGGATTTAGGATGTGTTCCAGGAGGCTCTTCTGGTGGCTCAGCAGCAGCTGTTTCTGCTGATATGGTACCATGGGCACTTGGTTCTGATACAGGAGGAAGTATCCGTCAGCCAGCTTCACTTTGCCGGAGTTGTTGGATTGAAACCAACATATGGACTAGTCTCAAGATATGGACTAGTTGCATTTGCATCTTCATTAGACCAAATTGGCCCTATTACAAAGGACGTAGAAGATTCAGCAATACTTTTATCACTAATTGTTGGAAAAGATGAAAAAGATACCACTTCAATTGATATACCTAAGAAAGATTATACTAAAAATCTAAAAAAAGATATAAAAGGGCTAAAAATAGGTGTACCAAAAGAATTTTTTGGAGATGGAATAAACCCAGATGTAAAAGAAGCTTTAGATAAAACAATTGAAGTATATAGGAATTTGGGAGCAGAGATTATTAATATATCACTAGATGTATCTGAATATTCTCTTGCAACATACTATATAATCGCATGTGCAGAGGCTAGTTCAAATCTTGGAAGATTTGATGGTATAAGATATGGGTATAGAACTAAAGAATTTTCAAATTTAAAAGATATATATAGAAATTCAAGAAGTGAAGGATTTGGTGCAGAAGTAAAGAGAAGAATTATTCTTGGTACTTATGTGTTAAGTTCTGGTTATTATGATGCATATTACAAAAAAGCTCAAAAAGTTAGAACTCTTGTACAAAATGAGTTTGCTGATAGATTTAAACAAGTAGATGTTCTACTTACTCCTACATCTCCAGTTACTGCATTTAAATTTGGAGAAAAATCAAAGAATCCATTAGAAATGTATTTATCAGATATATGTACAGTATCTGTAAATATTGCAGGAATTCCACGGAATATCTGTACCATGTGGGGTAGATTCTAATGGTTTACCAATTGGAATGCAAATTATTGGAAATTATTTTGAGGAAGATAAAATTTTAAACGTAGCATATGCTTATGAGCAAGCTGTTAAGTTTAGGGAAAATTACAAACCTACATTTAAAGGAGGAAAGTAAAATATGGCAAGAGAAGATTATGAGATAGTTATAGGACTTGAAGTACATGCAGAATTATCTACAAAGACAAAAATATTTTGTTCATGCAAAACAGAATTTGGAGGAGAGCCAAATACACATTGTTGTCCAGTTTGCATGGCGATGCCTGGTGCTCTACCTGTTTTAAATGAAAAAGTTGTAGAATATGCAGTAAAAGCAGGACTTGCAACTAATTGTAAGATTTCACAAGATAGTAAAAATGATAGAAAAAATTATTTTTATCCAGACCTTCCAAAGTCTTATCAAATATCTCAATTTGATAAACCACTTTGTGAAAATGGATATATTGAAATTGACTTAGGAGAAGAGAAAAAGAAAATTAGACTTACAAGAATTCATATAGAAGAAGATGCAGGAAAACTAAATCATGACGATTATGGAAGAGGAAGCTTAGTTGATTTAAATAGGGCAGGTGTTCCTCTAATAGAAATAGTTTCAGAACCTGATATTCGCTCAATTGAAGAGACTGACAAATATCTTAAGAAGTTAAAATCAATACTTGAATATATTGAAGTTTCTGACTGTAAAATGCAGGAAGGTTCTTTAAGAGCAGATGTTAATGTTTCTATTAGGAAAAAAGGCGATAAAGAATATGGAACTAGAACTGAAATGAAAAATATGAACTCTTTTAAATCAATTTCGAGAGCTCTAGAATATGAGATTGATAGACAAATAGATGTCATTGAAAATGGTGGAAAGATAGACCAAGAGACCTTGAGATGGGATGAGGTTTCTGGCAGAACATTTTCTATGAGAGATAAAGAAGACGCACAAGATTATAGGTATTTCCCTGACCCAGATTTAGTAGCTATAAGGCTTTCAGATGAATATATTGAAAGTATTAAAAACAATTTACCAGAACTACCTGAAAGCAGGAAAAATAGATATTTGAGCGAATATAAGTTAAGTGAAAAAGAGGCAAATACACTTACAGCTTCAAAGTATTTGTCAGACTTTTTTGAATGTGGGACTAAAATATCTAAAAATCCAAAAGCAGTGTGTAACTGGCTTATGTCCGATATTGCAAAAGTGCTAAATGAAAAAGAGCTAGAACCAGATGAGATACCATTTTCTCCAGAGGATTTAGCTGAACTTATTGCGCTTATTGAAAAAGGTACAATTAGTAGCAAAATTGCAAAAGATGTACTTGATAAGATGTTTGAAAATCCAGAAAAACCAAGTAAGATAATTGAAGATAATGGTTGGGTACAGATATCAGATGAAAATGAAATTAAAGCTATTGTAGATAAAATAGTTGAAGCAAATCCGCAGTCTGTTTCTGATTTCAAAGGTGGAAAGGAAAAAGCTCTTGGATTCTTAGTTGGTCAAGCAATGAAGGAGACTAAAGGAAAGGCAAATCCACAAATGCTAAATCAAATGTTTAAAGATGCTATTCTAAAATAAAATGCCTCGCATACATATAAAAAGAAGACTAATAGTAAAACTTGGAGGAAGTTTATGAATGAGAAACTAAATGAATTCAATGAGTATTTGTTAGGTAGAAAAGTAGCAATAGTTGGCTTGGGAGTAAGCAATTTGCCATTGCTTAAATACATGAATAAAAAGGGAGCAGAAGTAACTGTATTTGATAATAGAGAAATAACAGAAATTCCAAAAGATATAATGGAGGAAGTTATAAGATATGATATGACTCACTTTTTTGGCAAGGATTGTCTTTCTTATTTAAAAGGATTTTCTATAATTTTTAGAGCACCAAGTTGTATGCCTTGGCAAAAGGAATTAGTTATGGCAGAAGAAAAGGGCGCGCTTGTTACAACTGAAATTGAAATGCTTATGAAAATGTGCCCTGGAACAGTAATAGGAGTGACAGGAAGTGATGGAAAAACAACAACAACAACTTTAATATATGAGATATTAAAAAAAGCAGGGTATAATTGCTATTTGGGTGGAAATATTGGAACACCTTTATTTACTAAGCTTGCGGATATGAATAAAGATGATTATATTATACTAGAACTTAGTAGTTTTCAGCTTATGAATATGACTGTAAGCCCCAAAATTTCGGTCATTACAAATATTTCCCCAAATCATTTAAATGTACATAAAACTTACGAAGAATATATTGAGGCAAAGAAAAATATTATAAAAAATCAAGGTAAAGATGATATTATAGTTTTAAATTATGATAATGAAATAACAAGGAAAATTGCTGATGAAACTGAAAGTAGAGTTGTGTTCTTTAGTGCAAAAACTAAAATTGATGATGGTATAATAATTGATGGAGATGTTATAAAAGAATGCAATGATAGAGTTAGAAGACATATTATAAATACAAAGGAAGTTAATTTAAGAGGAAGGCATAATTATGAAAATGTTTGTGCAGCTATTGCTGCAACTAAAAGTTTAGTAGATGTTGATACGCAAATTCAAGCAATAAAAGAGTTTACTGGTGTTGAGCATAGAATAGAGTTTGTTAAAGAAATAGAAGGTGTAAAATGGTATAATGATTCCATTGGAACTAGTCCTACAAGAACTATGGCTGGACTTAATTCATTTGATGAGAAGGTAATTTTAATGGCTGGTGGATATGACAAACATTTAGATTACGAGCCTCTTGCAAAACCTATTTTAGATAATGTTAGAGCTTTGGTTTTAATGGGGCAAACAGCTGGCAAAATATTTGATGCAGTTAAGGAAGAAGGAGAAAAACAAGGAAAACAGATTGATACATATATGTGTGAAACTTTAGAAGATGCTGTGAAAACTGCAAAAAAAGTTGCTGAAAGAGGAGAAGTTGTGTTGTTTTCTCCTGCGAGTGCAAGCTTTGATATGTTTAAGAACTTTGAAGAAAGAGGAAAGAAGTTTAAAGAATTAGTAAATGAGATTTAAGAACAAAGACAAAGTCTCCCGAATATATATAAATATATGAAGGAGGCTTTTTTTATGTATAATAGTTACGAAGAATATATGCAAAGTGTACTTGGAATGAACATGCCAAATACATATATGCAAGAGGATAATAATTACTATGGCTCATTTAGGCAAGATACTAATGTTCAAGAACTTAATAGATTTTATCCAGAAATTTATGGGATAGTTTATCCAGTAGTTCAAAAGGTTTGCTCTAAAAGAAGTGCTTTTAATATAGGCGAAGACGAGATATCGAATATGGTTGATGAAGTTTTAAATGTAGTAGAACCTCGAGAGGAGATACCACAAGATAGGGCTAGAGAGGCAAATGTAAAAGAAAAGAATGGAGATGTGAAGAATCCACGAGTTCAAGAAACTAGGAGACCAAATAATAATCGTTTTCTTAGGGATTTAATTAGAATATTGATTATTAGAGAACTACTCGGAGGACGGATGTCATGGACCAGGATGCATGCCAAGACCGCCAATGCCAGGACCTGGACCAAGACCGCCAATGCCCCGGACCTAGATATATGGGGATATATTAATCTTTGTAGACATAAAGTTTGCAAAAGATAGAAAAATATGCTATAATTATGTTAATATGCTTAAACGGCATTTTCGAATAGATTTTCTCAGGTTAAATTACATCTTATGAATTTTGCGGAAATTGAAAGGAGAAGATTTTATGTTAGCAGTGATGTACGCTATTTGCCTAGCTTCAATTGTCAGCTTTTTCATCGCAAACAAGTTGCACTACAGCTATGCCAATGGGATTCGGACACTTTCTGCAAGCTTATTCGATGCAGTTGGAGTTATCTTAGGGATTGGATTTTCGATGCTCATGTTTTATAATGAGACGAATTTCTATACAGTTCCGAGGATTATGGCATTTGTGTCGGTATGTGTGTATGTGAGGTGCAAAAAACGCAAACGGTTTTGTACACCATTTTGGAAAATGATGCGAAATACTGCGTTTGTGTATTCGACACTTGGCATGGTTGGCAAAACGCTTGAAATTGTGCAACTAATGAGTGATAGTGGATATGGAACTGTTATCAAAATTATCACTATTGTATGTTGCATAGTTGTTTCAGGCTTACTGGTATCGCTAACAGGTGCTTTCTTCGAATGTTTACTAAACAGAAGAAGAAGGTTAAGCTACTATTACTAACATGGTAGCTAAAAAGCAAACAGTCGGGAAATAATCCACCAGCTGTTTGCTTTTTTAGTGTGCCTAGCATGGGCAACAACTTGAGGGTGAAAAGTCCCTTACGGTGCCTGATAGTGGCGAACCGTTAGTAAATGGCAAGGGTGTCCTTCGTGAGGAGGAATCTGAAAGAAGTCAAAGTCGCAAAATCTCGGT
>JAAWDU010000023.1 GCA_022793905.1 Clostridia bacterium | reverse complement strand
GTGGACTGGAGTGTTCAAAATAAGAACTAAAATTATTTTTATATATTAGAAAGAGCTATGTTCCCATAGCTCTCATTGTTTTGACATTTGGTTGGTGTGCCCTTTCCAACATTTCTTTTGACCTATCTTCTAGGTGCGTAGCAGCACAATCTCTACTTCAAATATCACTTATATTGTACTTTTATTATACCATTTTTATTCACTTTTGTAAATAATTTCATTTTTTTCTCTTAACTTTTTAAGATTACTATCTCTTATTAGCCATGCTGTCATTATAGAATTATTAGGATGTTCTTCATTATTTGTAGTATTTAACTTTATAACAACATTTAGATTATTTTTATCAATTTTACTTATAAAAAATAGTGTATCTTTATTTTTATTATCCTTCAAGACCTCATTTGGATTTAAAACTCCATTTTTAATATTTTCCATAATCAACTGATAATCTTTTTTATGTTCTTCATATATATGAAGCTTTCTTTCCTCTGTCAATACTATTTCATCATTACTTATTTTGTTTGCATAGTATCCTATTTTTTGTTTGTCTATTTTTCCAATGTATTGCAAATTAGTTGCTCCTTTTAAATAATTTATCTTTCTCCTTAAAATTACCTCCTATACTAATTTTATTTACTGTAATCATCAATATTTATTTATCTACTATACATATTCCAATTATAAAAACCTAAATTTATATATTTTATTCTTTTCCTTGGCTATCTCTCCTTTTAATTTCTATTAAATTATATCATATTTTTTTACCTTTTTCAACTATAATTCTAATTTTTCACAAATTTCCACCATTTAATAAATATAAATAAGAACTATTTCATTTTCTTTGGAAGTGGTACTGAAATTGCAAAACCACCCACAAAAAAGTAATAGTTCTTATTCATATAATCTGGTGCCTTAGTAAAGGACATATGCGAAAAATCCCTTGCACAAAAGCACTCTATTATCCGTTTCAAAATTAGTTATAGCAATAGTTTTAAAGATATGTATACTCATATTGGTGTTTTTTTGTCTATCACTATGTTTTTAAATTTAACATAATTTTTTATATTTGGCAATACATTATATAAAAATTTTTACTCAAAACCTGTTATTACGATTCTAACACATTTTCCAATTTGTTCATTTGGCATATTAATCTTTTTTAAAATCATCATATATATAATAGCTCTAACTAATTCAACATCATAATAGTTTATATTTGATAATTGATATTTTGTATTACCATGGTCTAAAGCATTTCTAGCATTTTTTAATCTATTAGGCATATCAATATATTTTTTCCCAAAATCAAATTCCACTCTATTTTCATCAGTTTCATATATTTTTACAAAATCTTCTAAAGCATACTGCAATTTTGATTTTAGTGTATCACTAAAATTCCTAATTCCATTAATAATACTATTCATTTCATACTATTCAGAATCATTATAATTGTTAGGCATTTTTTCTACATAATTAACTATTTCTTTCTTTATTCTTTTAAAAGTCTTATTTTTAAAATCTGGATATGTAATATCAAATTGGCTTTCAAAACAAGCACATATATTCATTATATCAACTGTTGTAATTGCACCTTTTTCATAATTAAATAACGACCTAAAACAAATATTATTATCTGCAATTTCTTGTAACAAATTGCCTAAATTTTCCTTTATTATTCAAATCTACCTATAGTCATAAAATATACTTCATACTCAATTCCCTTATAAATAAATTTATGCTTTTTCTGTTTTTCAATTACACCATTTCTATTGTCATTTTCTTCTTTAAATCTAGATAAAATATCAATGGCTTTATCTAATAATCCATCTTCATGCCCAATGAAATAGTCTATAGCTAATGTAGAAAAACATATAGATTTAAAATTGTTTGGCTTTTGAATCTTTTTATCATAATCAGGAAAATATCTAACTAAACATTTTATATCAAAGATTAAATTTCCTCTATTTATGTTTCCATGTCCAAGTAAAACACTAAAGTTAGAAAGTTCGTCTCCTTTTAGGAATATCCATTTTCCAAACAATTCATTTGCTAACTTATATTCATTTATTTCTTTTGACCTTGATATCAAAATCAATTTATTGTTATCTTCATCTAAAGTATAAATATATTTCTTACTATTAATATAAACTATATTACTAAAACTAAACACTTTTTCTTCTATCCCTTTTTATTAGTCTACTTCTTATCTTCAAATTCTTCCTTTTGTTTTTCTATTTCTCTTGCTAATTCTTCTTCTGTTGGTAGATATAATTGATATTTTGACGCAAATAAATTCTTATTATCATTAAGAACAGAATATTTTACTATTGTATCTTTTTTATCTGAGCATAGTATTATTCCTATTGTTGGATTATCATCTTCTGATTTTATCTCATTATCGTAGTATCTAACATAAAAATCCATTTGTCCAATATCTTGATGTGTTAGCTTGTCTAATTTTAAATCAATTAAAACGAAACATTTTAGTACATAGTTGTAAAATACTAAATCAATATAAAAATTATCTCCATCTACATCTATTCTTTTCTGTCTTGCTACAAACGAAAATCCTCTACCTAATTCTAACAAAAACTCTGAAATATGTTCAAGTAAATTAGATTCTAGGTCTTTTTCTAAAAATCTTCTATCTTTAATGTCTAAAAATTCTAAAACGTAAGGATCTTTAATAAACTCTTGCACTTTCTCCTTCTTCTCTAAAATATTTATTTCATCTTTTACTTCTTCTTTATGTTCTTCACTTGTTGATAAAAGCCTTTCATAATAAAAACTGTTTATTTGCCTTTCTAATTGTCTAACACTCCAATTTGATTTTATTGTTTCTTCTAAATAAAAATTTCTTTTATTTTCATCATCAATATTCATTATTAGACGATTATGGCTCCAACTCAACTGGTTCCACGCTGTGGAACCAGTTCTATAAGTCAAATAGAACTTCTTCATTTTCTTTAAATTTGGTACACTAAATCCTTCTCCAAACTCTTTACTTAACTTTTCTGAAAAGGATTTAATTATTTCATTTTGGGATGCTTCTAAATTATAGTTTTCAATTAGTTCATTTATAGTACAACCAATTTCAAAATACAATTCTACCATTTCATAATTTACATTTTTAACAACATTTTTCTTTGTCTTCAAAATTAATGTATTTATTCTATTGTAGTAATTTCCAAATACTTCATCTTGTTTTACTATATCGCCCATCTATTCACCTCCACTAATTCACTTTATTATTCCACCAGAACAATGAAGTTCATATATCAAGTTATTATCTTTGTATATTTGTTCAATTCCATCAAAGTTTTCTATTGTTCCAGTTGTCTTAAAAGTATAGGAATATCCATTATTTTCAAACTTAATTGGTCCTCTAACTGGAATTATATTTCTATCTTCACCGACTTTCATTAATGCTGGTCTCAATGCGTTATCCATTGCTTCTTCACCTAGTGTATCATCATAAGTTATGCCATAGTAATTCATTCCCCATATTGGATTATTAGTATCACAATATACAACTTCTTCGCCCATAAATTTAATTCCACCAAAATATGTATCATGGTATGTATATTTTTTATTATCTAGTATTTCTTCGTATTCATAATCTGATGAACCTATTCTACTTGAATCCGACTTTTCAATGTTACTATTAGCATAAGTTGATTTTTTTGCTTTTATTAAAAAATTGATAAAAGTTTCATTAATTATTGTTGTATTAATATCGCTCATATTATTTAATCATCTCCCAACTTTTAAAATAAGTACATTCTAAATTTTCATTAAATTTTATTTCATATATTCCATCATATTCTTCATCATTTTGCTTTAATATCCATTCTGCAATAACTGTATGATTATCTATTGCTAACAATTTTATTTCTATACTTTGTATATTTTCATTTTTTATGTATTGCCATTCCTTATTAATTTCTTTTATATTAGTGTAAGGTTTCATAAATGGTGTTTCTTGATAAAATGTTGTTTTATTGAATAATGAAACAACATTGTTTATATCTTTACTAAACCAATATTGTTTTAGTTTATCCAACCAATCATTAACAAATTTTCGTTCCATTAATACCAACCTCCATCTACTTTTATAACAGTAGAATTTATAAAACTAGCATCTTCACTTGCTAAAAATGTTGCTACTTTTGCAATTTCTTCTGGTTCTCCAAATCTTTTTACTAAAATTCTTTCTGTTTCTTCTTTTACATAGTCTATCGGAAGTTCTTTATTCATTTCGGTATTTACCCAACCTGGTGCAATACAATTTACTCTTATATAAGGTGCATATTGAACAGCAGAATCATAAGTTAGGCTAATCAACCCAGACTTAGAAGAATCATAGTCTACACTTGATGGATAATATGTATTTAATCCATTTGTACTTGATATATTTATTATTATTCCTTCTTTGTGCTTTATCATTTCTTTTCCAATTAATTTTGTTAGAACAAATGGTGCAATTAGGTTAATATCTAATGTCTTTTTCCAATCTTCAACTGTTCTGTCTTCAAATTCTTTATCTATAACAATTCCTGCATTATTAACTAAAACATCAATCTTCCCAAATTCTTTAATAGCTAAATTTACCATATTTTCAATTTGTATTTCGTTAGACAAATCAGCTTGAATAGGAAACACTCTTATATGATATGTTATTTCTAATTCTTTCTTTAATTTTTTTGCCTTTTCATCACTTTTAACATAGTTAATTATTATATATAACCTTTTTTAGCAAATTCTCTCGATATAGCTTCTCCAATTCCTCTTGTACCTCCTGTTACTAATACATTTTTGTTCATACAAAACCTCCATTTTGAATTTTGCAACATTATGCTACAAATTCATATTTTACTTATTTATACCATAAAATTAATATAAATACAATTGTTTCCAAAATATTCATTTTTAATATTCTTAAAAGGCTGTTATTTTGTACATAACAACCTTTTATACTTTTATCTTCCTATATATCTGTCTTTTTTCTTTGTTTTAGTAATATCTTCTTGTTCATTTTTCATTTGCATTTCAATTTTTATAACTTCTTTAACTTTTGGTGTATCTTCTAAAATATAGTTTACTGTTTTTAGATTTTTTCTATACTTATTTAGTATTGTAGTGCATTCATTTCGTTTTTCTTTGTATTCTTCTATTAATTTATCATCTGTGCAATTTCTTAGCTTGTTTCTGTATTTTTGCCTTAAATTAGTAACATCTTTAATATCTTCTTCAGTTTGTGAAATATAATCTTTTACATCATCTGTTGTTTTTAGTTTTTCGCTTACAATAAGTCTAATTTCATTAGAATATCGTTCC
>JAAWDU010000022.1 GCA_022793905.1 Clostridia bacterium | reverse complement strand
TAATCTCCTACAATACTTGGTCTTACTCCTTCTCCTAGTGTTTTTCCGTCTTTGAAATATTCATATTTTGCTTCTATTCCTTCTACCAAGTTTGTTATTTCTCCACCTTGTTCATTTCCTGTATATACTCCACTTGTTGGCTCATATGTTAATGTACTTGTATCTAGCTCATATGTTGCTCTATTTATTTTTAGTGTTGCTTTCATATCAGAGATTGGCTCATAGTTTGTGCTGTCTCCTGTAAATTTAGCTATTACCTCATATTCTCCTACTTCTCTTGGCCATTTATTATCTTCATCTAGCAATGTTTCATTTTCTCCAACTTTTAAGTAATATTCTACATTTACTCCTGATGGCAAGTTTCCATTCACTTTTAAAGTATGTGGATTTCCATCATAGTCTACTTCACCATTATTGAATGTTATATTACTCATGTTATATATAGCTTTATTTATTGTTACATATGCTGTCATATCTGGAATTAACTCATAGTTTTCTGTATCACCTGTAAATTTAGCTATTACTAAACGTTTTCCTACTTGATCCCAACCTGGATTTTTTTCAGTTAATTCATTTCCTCTTTCTGTAAAATATCTAACTGTAACACCTTCTGGTAATGTTCCTGTTATCTTATTTCCATGTTTTTCACCATCATATGTTACTTCTATATCTTCAAATTTTACATTTGACATGTCATACACATTCTTTTTAATTTTGAATGTCTTTTCTATTTCATTTTTGTCTTGTCCGTTTATTACTACTTCATTATGGTTTTCACTAAGTACACCATTTTCTTTTATTTTAAATGTTATTTTAACATTATATTCTCCTGCTTTAGTTGGTTTTACATTTTTTCCAAGTGATTCTTCTTTAAAATACTCATATTCTGCTTCTATTCCTGCTGGTAAATTTGTAATTTTTCCCTCTTGTTCACTTCCATTATATATAACTTCGACTGGCTCAAAAATTAAATTACTTACGTCTAAAATGTATGGTGATTTTACTATTCTTAGAGTTACTACTTTATCTTCTATTTTTTCATAGTTATTTGAATCTCCTTCAAATTTAGCTATTATTGTGTATGTTCCTACATTTGTGTATCCTTCTTTTAATTCTTTCCCATCTGCATTATAGTATTTTACACTTACTCCTTCTGGAAGTTCTCCTATCATTGTTGGAGTATGTGGATTTCCATCATATGGAATTTGATTTGTACTAAAACTAATTTGGCTCATATCATATACTGCTTTATTTATTGTAAATGCTTTTTCTAGTTTATTTGATGTGCTGTCTTTTATTTGTATTCTATCATAATCAGAAGCAAGTGTACCACCTTCTTCTATATCAAAAGTTATTTCTACTTTGTAAGTTCCTGCTTTAGTTGGCTTCACATTTTTTCCAAGTGATTTATTATATTTGTCAAAATATTCATAACTTATATTTATTCCATCAAGTGTATCTGTAATATTTCCTCCATGCTCATTTCCATCATATACTGCTTCTATTGGTTCGTATGTTAAATTAGCTCCATCTAAGATATAGCTTGCTTTATTTATTGTAAATATTTTTTCTAATTCACTTGTGTTAGTCCCTTTTATAACTGCTTTATCATAATTTTTATGTAGTTTTCCATTTTCATCAATTTTGAAAGTTACTTTTACTCTATATTCTCCAACTTCAGTTGGTAAATTGCCTTTTCCAAGTGATTTATTGTCTTTGTCAAAATATTCATACTCTGCAATCACACCTTCATCTAGGTTTGTAAATGTTCCTCCTTTTGGAACTGGATTTCCATCTTTTTCCTCATAATCTGCTGATTCTGGTGCAAATGTTAGTTTACTTATATCTACCTCATACTTTGTTTTTGCAACTATTACTTTAACATCAATATCTGTTTTAATGCTATAATTAGGGTTTGTAGGTGTATATGTTACTTTAAATATGTTACCTTCTGCATTTGCGTCTCCAACAGATGTTGATAAATCGTCTTGGAATGAGAATTTGTCTCCTAATCCTAACTTAATATCATTTAAAGTTTGTCCATATATTGCATTTAGATTGTTTGGTAATTCATTTTTATAATCTGGATCTTGTTCTGCTGGTGCAGTTTCTATTTTATATTCACTTGATTTTTTTGTAATTGTTCCTGTATAGTTATTTTTTCCAGTAAATACTACTACTGCATAATATGTTCCAGCATTTTCTGGCACACTAACAATCTCATCTTTTTCACCTGATATTTTTGCTTTTTTATAATATGTTATTGTATATCCAATATTCTCGTCATTTTCATCTGGTATGACTGTAACCGTTTTTGTCTTGTCATCTCCATATACAGAGTCTTCTGGCACTATTACACTTATATCATTATCTGTAATAGTCTTTGGGTTTACTGTATAAGTTCCTTTTGCTGATGTATCAATCGTATAATTTCCTCTTGTAACATCATCGCTTATATTATATTCAGCTGTTATTTCATATGGTGAGCCTGATACATTGCTTGTAACTTTTCCTTCTACTAAATCTGTTATAACACTGCTATTAAGCGATATTGTTATTTTATTTTTATCACTATCTAATATGCTATCTCCACTTAATGTATATTTTCCATTAAGAAATTGATTTGAATTTTCGATTATATCTCCATATGTAGTTATTTGATTATTTGGTAATACTGTAACAATTCTTTTTGTTATTTCAAATCTACCAATTTCCATATCTGTTACACCATTAAAAAGTGTACCTTCTGAAACTGTTATTTTAACTATATATTTTCCTACATTAATTGTATTATCAGTAGTAGTTCCATCTTCTTTGTAATAACTTAGTGTTACATTTCCTATACCTTCTGGCTTTGTAAATGTTACTTGTTTTGCATTTCCATCATATTTACTTGTTTCACTTGGCAATTTTATTTTTAATACTTCTTTTAATGTTTCTATATTGTTTAAATTATTTTTTACTGTTATAGTAACTGAGTCTGATGTAACTTCATTATAGTTCTCTGTTTTTTCATATTTTACTGTAATTTCTGCTGTTCCTACTGATGCAAGTGTAATTTCTCCATTATTAGAAATAGTTAATACTTTTGTATTACTTGATGTATATTTTATAGCCGGATTTTCATTAGGCGTTTCTCCAAGTGAAGTAATTTTTGGTGCTTCTCCGCCAAGTAATGCATTAACATTATCTAATGTTAATATTGGTTTTACTTGATTTGCTCTCATTATTGTTAATGTAGCTGGTGAAGTTATATCTTCTGGTGCTCTAAAGTTATCATCTAATGATGAAAAGATAATTTTTACTTCATATGTTCCAGCATTTATTACCCCATCATTAATAATTACAGCACTGTCCGTTACAGGATTTCCGTCTGCATCCTTAATTTTCTTATATTCATATCTTTCAATTTTTACATTTTGTGGTAATTTATTTATGCTTTCCTCATCCAATTCTAGTTTATGTGCATTCTTATCATATGTTACAATATAACTATTTAGCGTTTCATCATATGATACATTCTCTTCCTTTGGGTTCCATTCAATTTCATCTGGACTTGGCATATCTGGTATTCCTGCTTTTGTTACTTTTACATTAAATTCTAACTTTTGAGTTCTATTTCCATAAGCTGTGCAATCTACCATTATTTTTTGCATATCTGTTACTGTAGTTAATTTAATTGGTTCTATTTTTAAAGCTTCGCCTAATTCTTCTTTTAGTTCTGCCAAAGTTTTAATATTATTAGCTGCTCCTGATGCCATTTCTACTTTTATATTTGTTTTAGTCAAATCTAGATTTTGATTATATTCATATTCTGTTTTGCTTCCTGCTTCTATAAAACTTATTTTCTTTATATAATCTTTTACTTTGATATTTCTTTTTATAGCTTTACTATCTAATGTTACATTTCCTGCTTTATCTATTGCTTTATAAGTTATAACTTGTACACCAAGTTTTTCTACATTTAAAGCGGTTTCAATATCTGATGAAACACTTACACTCGCTCTTTCATTAGTAGCTGTTATACCACTAATTATGGTATCTTGATAATTTTCTCCAAAATAGATTTCTTCTTCATCTTGAACCTCATTTGGAAATCTTATTTCTGGTGCTGTTTTATCAAATATTATATTGTTTGATTTTAAGTTTCCTGTTTGCGCTGTACTTGTCTGATTCTTTCCATTTATAGAAACTGTCTTTTTAACTGTAAATGAATATGTAACAAGTCCGGTCTTCTGCTATTTCATTATCTTCATTTGTAAGTGTATATGTTATTTTATAATTAAATCCGTCTAATTTTTCTAGTTTAATTTTTGTTTTGTCTGATATTTCTCTTCCATTTATTATAAATGTTTCTATGCTATTTATCTCTGTCACACCTGTATTAAAAGTAATTTCTACTGTTTCACTTGGTTTTATATAATATTTACTTGTTTCTTCGTCTATAGTCTTATTTGTATGAATTTCTATATTTTTAAGTTGTGGATTTGCAACCTTTAATTCATCTAATACCTTTTGTATTTTATCTATTAGTTCTGGAATTTTATCTTGAGGCACATTATTCATTTCGTCTTTTACTTCTTTTATTATATCAGGTATTTTATTTCTACTTTCTTCTGAGTAATCTGAATTTTTTTCAGCATCTTCTGCTTCTTTTATTTTATCTTTTAGTTCACTTCTATCAACCACATATACTGTTCTTTCAGCAGTTGCTCTATTTCCAGCACTATCAACAGCTTCATATGTAACTTTATATGTTCCTACTCTTTTTGTATCTATTGTTGATGAAATAACTTTTGTTGTTATGTTTCCATCTATATTATCTTTTGCTGTTGCTCCATATTCTACATATGAACCATTTAATTCAATAAATTGCTCAACTAACCCATTACTTCCTAAATTTATAGTAATTTGGGGAGGTACTATATCATCTCTTATTTCAAATTTTACCCATTGTGTACTAGAAGGATTGTTTGTACCATCTATTGCATACATTTGTACATACCATGAACCTTTTTGTGTAGGAAATTTAATATCTACATCATTTCCATATCCTACTGTTAATGTATCTTTATTATATAAAACTTTTGCATTACTTGTATATGTATCTGTTCTAAGCTCTTTAACAAGTTCAGCAACTATACAATAAACACCTGTTGACTTTTCACTGTTTTGCTTATATCCTAAATCTGTTGCTTTTAAAGTAAATTTACCTTCTCCGTTTTTTACTATTACAGGATTTTTCTCATTTTCTTGTGGCACAATAAAATTAGTTGCCCTAATAATAGGTGGCACCCTATCTCTATTTGCTTCTGATGCTAAAGAATTTACTACATAATATGGGATATTTAACCAAGTTGGTGTTGTACTTCCATCCCATGTTGATACGCTAAGTTCAAGAAGTCCAAGTGGGACATTTTTTCCATTATTATATATATCTACTGGGATTTCAATTGTACGTGTATTTTTAGGTGCAGTTATCCAGGCTGATTGTTTAGTTTCTCCACCTATATTAAGATTCCAAGCATATCTATACATCGTTATATTACTTGCAAGAGTAAATTTTATTTTTTTACCATTTACTATATCACTTTGCAATATTTCACCAGTTGTTCTATCACTTCCAGAATATAAAGGACTTGCAGTTATACTACTTGCTGCACTCTCTACTTTTGGAATCCCTAGCCCTATAATTAAAATTGCTAAAATCGCAATTATAATTTTTTTGCTTTTATTTTCTAAAAAATTAGACATATATATTCCTCCTATTGGTTTTATTTACAATAATTTACATTTCTACGTATTCTATTATATAATATCTATATTTTTTTGTCAACACTTCTTGTTAATTTATGTTAACTTTTTTGCTATTTATTTTTACCATATACTAAGTGCTTCCCTAATATTTTATAGCATTATAAAAGTTCCCCAGAGTCAGTATCTCTGAGGAACCAAAACGGTCAATCTATATTAAAGACATGATACACATGCCGAAAATGTTTCAAGGAGTACTGTTTTTTGCTTTGCTACTCATTCAAATGCAGGATTATGACTGCACTTGTCCTGAATCACCATTTCCAGGTCCAACAGGACCACCAGGCAAAGGATCTGGAGGAAGAGGTGTCTCTACTTGACCAGGTTCACCATCTCCAGGTCCAACAGGACCACCAGGCAAAGGATCCGGTGGAAGCACTGGATTGTCTGGTTCATCAGGAGGATTGACTGGTTTGTCTGGCTCATCGGGAGGATTGACTGGTTTGTCTGGCTCATCGGGAGGATTAACCGGTTTGTCTGGCTCATCGGGAGGATTAACCGGTTTGTCTGGTTCATCGGGAGGATTCACTGGTTTGTCCGGTTCATCGGGAGGATTCACTGGTTTGTCTGGCTCATCAGGAGGGGTGACTGGTTTGTCTGGCTCATCAGGAAGCACAGTTCCATCACTTTCAGAATCATCCTCAAATTCCACAGTTTCCTGTGAATCTGATTTTTTACTGACTATGACAGTACGTTTTAAGCTATTCTCATAAATAGAATATTCGATAACGTTCTTACCTGTGCTCTTGGTGTTCACCTTTCCCTTAACTTGCACACTGGCTTCAAGAGACTTATAAGTCTTGCCGGTATTGTCTGCTACCCTGTAACCAGGTTCCTTGTAGTCAGTACCAAACTCGACTTCCATCTCCTTTTTGCCAAGAAGTGCAAGAATCAACTCCAACTCCTGCTTCGCATTTTCGCAATCCTTGGGCTCACCATCTGCTTTTTCAAGGTCATTCACAACGTGAATGATTTGAACTACTGTTTTTCCAGCGAACTTGTAAGTTAGGGCATACCTACCTACCTTAGAAGTATCTACCTTACCAGTGATACTAAATTCGCCTTCAAACTCTTCGCAGATTTCGCCTTCTTCGTTTCTGATTACGACTTTATTATCCTCAAGCTTCCAGCTATAAAGGATATTTTCGTCTTCATCAAGAAGCAAAGCTCCCTTGTCTTCAAACTCTTCTCCTCGTTTAACCCAGCGTTCCTTTGTCTCTACCAGCTCGATGGAAGCTTTGAAGTTCTTTACCATAGCCTTGTCTATGACGTAGACTATATAGTCTTCACTCATATCTCCAAAGCTATATTTAGGATTATAGGTTCCAGCCTTTTTGCTGTTTACCTTCTCGGAAATTTTGAACCCATAATCCGAATTCGCAAAGAGATTGGTAAAGATTTTGCTAACTTCGCCTTCAGCATCTCTGACAACAATTTTGCCGTCTTCATGCCTCCAACTGTAGAGAAGCACGTCCTTCTTAGTCATAAGGCGGGCGCCTTTGTCCTCGAAGTCTTGTCCCTCAACAATAGCATACTCCTCATCTCCTACGAGTTCAATGCTGGCTGCGAGTTCATCAAGCTCCTTTTTAGCTTCCTCCTCTTTTCCCTCAGCCCTAGCACTATTCGTGCTAAGGATAAGAGTCAAAGAGACCATGATAGCAATGAATGCGAACCGCATTACTTTGCTATCAGCGAACGCTTTGAGTTTCTTCGCCATCGCTAGTTCTCCTTTCAAATTTCAATGTTCATTTTTGACCGTTTTTGATTTGTGAACTTCAAGAAAAAACCTTGTTATTCACGATTTATGTCAAATAGGCGTACTCCTGTGCCTATAGTTTAATTATAGCTTATTTAAGCCAAAAAGTCAAACTAATTTATAGAAGCTTATCTACGAAAACTGCATATGCAACACTTGGATCATCTGCATTTACATAATTAATTGCTCCAATCAACTTTCCGTTTTGCATTAATGGAGTACCACTCATTCCTTGGACTACTCCTCCTGTTTCAAAAAGTAAATTAGGGTCTATTATTTTTACTTTAATATTTTTATTTTGATTTATGTAATCTATATTTGTTATCTCAACATCATAACTTTTTAGTTCCTTATCATCAAAAGAAAGCAAAAGATTAGCACTTCCTTTTTTTACTTCATACCAACAAGCTGTTTCTACTTCTTCATAATTATTTTCAATTCTCTCTACTGTGCCAAAAATACCACATACTTTATCATAATAAATATGTCCTAATTCACTTGTTTTATTTAAACTTGCAATTATATTTCCAGTTTCTTCAAATGTTCCTTTGTTAATTCCTTCAAAATTCACATCATAGCATGTACCTGTTACCTGAATTGATTTATTTTTATCTTTGATTGTTGAATGACCTAATGCAACAAACTCTTTAGTGTCTTCTTTTATAAATGTAACTGTTCCTATTTTTTTTGACGATGTTGCAATAGCTTCTCCTAACCTATTATTTACATTTTCATTATCTATTTCAAACCCCATTAGCCTTCCGAACTAATAAAACTTTTTGTGGCTTTGTGTATAACACTTTTGCACTAGTAATTATAAGCAAAAGCAATACTATTAAAATTGTTATTTTCTTTTTCATATACATAACCTCTCTTAATATTTTATTCGGACTTTTGAAATTCTTTCGTAATTTTTTAATTTTCTTTATGTTTTTTTAATTCTTTGGTTATGTATTTATTTTCACTTCTTATGTTAATAACAATTAGTATTTTATCATGTTTAACATAATCTTGCAATACTTTTATTTAAATTTATGTAAATATACCACATTCATTTTAAGATAACTGAAAAAGTAGATACCTTGCAAATAAGCATCTACTTTATTTTTCTTTTTTATTAGTTTTGTCAGTCAATTTTTGCTATCAACTCATGTTCATTATAATCATATACTTTCGCTTTAACTATGGTGTTTTGCATATCTTTATACTTTATTAGTACTTGTATATAATTTCTTGTGTGCCCCTTATAGTATTCTCCCAATTTTTCTTCAATTAGGACTTCTACTGTCTTACCAAGATAACTTTTGTTATATTCTTCTTGCATTTTATTTGATAATTCAATCATTTTTTTGCTTCTTTTTTCTTTTACTTCTGGGCTCACTTGCTCTACCATTTTGTCTGCAACTGTTCCTTCCCTTTTTGAATATGGAAATACATGAATCTTATATAATTTTATTTCATCTAAAAGTCTATATGTTTCTTCAAATTCTTCTTCAGTCTCTCCTGGGAAACCTACTATTATATCAGCAGTTAAAATTGCCTCTTCAAAATTTTTTCTTAATAAATTTGTAGCTTTCTTAATATCTTCACTTGTATATTTTCTATTCATTCTTTTTAAGGTTTTGGTACATCCGGCTTTGCAATGATAGATGAAAGTGTTCACATACTTTATTTAACTTTTTTAGTTCTTTTATAAATTCTGATGTTAAAAGTCTTGGCTCTAATGAACCTATTCTTATTCTTTCTATTTTATCAATCTTATTTATTTCTTCTAATAAACCGAATTAAACTTCCTGACTCACCGAGAGCCTTTTCCATATTCTGCAATTTGTATACCTGTTAGTACAACCTCTTTTGTTCCATTTTCTCCGTAACTCTCCGTATTTCTCTCAATATATTTTCTTGTGCTCTACTTCTAACTCTTCCCCTTGCATATGGAATTATACAATATGAGCAAAAATTATTGCACCCGTCTTGAATTTTTATTGTAGCCCTTGTTTTTTCTGTGTATGTAGTATTTCCAAATTCAAGATATTCTTCTATTTTTGATATATCTGATATTTCTTTTAATTTTTCTTTTTTAAACTCTTCTACATATTTTACAATATCTTTTTTTTCATTATTTCCAAGTATTATATCTATTTCAGGTATTTCTTCTAGTTTTTCCTTAGCAATTTGCACATAGCAACCAGTCGCAACAAGTATACTATCTTCATTTATGTGTTTTGCCCTTCTTAAAATTTGTCTCGATTTTCTATCTGATATGTTTGTAACTGTGCAAGTATTTACTATGTATACATCTGCTTTTTCTTCAAAATTTACTACTTCATATCCTTTTTTTATAAACTCTTGAATAATTGCATTTGATTCATATTGATTAGTTTTACACCCGAAGAGTGTATATTCCAACCTTTTTTTTCATATTATTTCTTCTTTCTTGTATTATCTAAAGCATCTAAATCTTCTAATGCTTTACCAGTTCCAATTGCAACACATGATACTGTATCATTCGCTATCATTACATTGATTCCTGTTTTTTCTTGTAGTAGTTTATCTAAACCGTCTACTAGTGCACCTCCGCCTGTCATATATATTCCTTTATCACTAATATCTGCAATTAACTCTGGTGGGGTACGTTCTAGAACTGAATGTACTGAATCAACTACAGCCATAGCTGGTTCTATCAACGCTTCTAACATTTCACTAGAATGTATTGTTATTGTTTTTGGTAACCCGGAACTTAGGTCTCTACCACGTATATCCATTTCAACATCTTGAACCTTAGGATATACACATCCTATATTTATTTTCAAATCTTCTGCTGTTCTTTCACCAATTATTATGTTATGTGTTTTTTTAATATATTTCACTACAGCCTCATCAAATTTATCTCCTGCAACCTTTAATGATGTATTAACAACTGAACCACCTAATGCAATAACTGCAACGTCTGTTGTTCCTCCTCCAATATCCACAACCATATTTCCACATGCCTTTGATATATCTATTCCAGCACCAATCGCTGCAGCAATTGGTTCTTCTATCAAATATACTTTTCTTGCTCCTGCTTGTGTCGCAGCATCTATTACTGCTTTTTTTTCTACTTCTGTAACTTGTGAAGGAATGCATATCATTATTCTAGGAGAAAAAATTGTTCTTCCACATACTTTATTTATAAAGTATTTTAACATTTTTTCTGTAACTGTATAATCAGATATAACTCCGTCTTTTAGAGGTCTTGTTGCCACTATGTTTCCTGGTGTTCTTCCAAGCATTCTCCTCGCTTCTTGACCTACTGCAAGTACTTCTCCAGATAATTTATCTACTGCAACTACTGATGGTTCACGTAAAACTATTCCCTTTCCTTTTACATAAGCTAAAACTGTTGCTGTACCTAAATCTATTCCAATATCATATCCAAACGAAAACATATATCTTTCTCCTATTCATAGAAATTGTAATGAATTTGTTTCGCTTTTGTTACAAACCCATTACAATTATATTACATATGTATTTTTTTTTCAATAGCTTTATGCAAATATTAATATTATTTTTTCACTTGATTTACAACTTGCATTTTATTTGTATTATGTCCTTGAAAAGCACCACTTTGTAAGATTATATGTATTATTCCATTACTAAATAAATAAAATGCTATAACTAATATCACCCATGTTCCTAACTCTTTTAATCTTTTCATACTTATCTAAGCCTCCTTATCTAAATCTAAAAGTCCTTGAATTGCTCTTAATGTTCCGAGTTTTCCATATTCATATGTTATACCTCCTTGTAAAAAGGCAATATATGGTGGTCTTATTGGTCCATCACATGATAACTCTATAGAAGAACCTTGTACAAAACTTCCACTTGCCATTATTACTTTATCTGCATATCCGAGGCATATCATATGGTGTTGGGATTGCACTTGAATCTACTGCTGAACCGACTTTGGATTCCTTGGCAAAATTTTATTAATTTTTCTGCTTCTTCAAATTGAATTGTTTGCACTATGTCTGCCCTTGCTTCATCCGCTTTTGGAGATACTTTATATCCGTAATTTGTCCATTATTTTACTTACAAGTATAGCTGTTTTTAAACTACTTGCGACAACACTAGGTGCTAAATATAATCCTTGTAAAAAACCTTTATTAGCTCCTAAACTTGGTCCAACTTCTTTTCCAAGTCCTGGCGCTGTTAATCTTTCTGCTATTAATTTTACATATTTTGACTTTCCAGCTACATATGCACCGATTTTGAGCAATTCCTCCACCTAGGTTCTTTATAAGTGATCCGAACAATTATATCTGCTCCAACTTCCAGAGGTGTTTTTTCCTCGACAAATTCACAATAACAATTGTCTATAAATATGATTACATCTTTATCTATTTTTCTAATTTCTTTTATCTCTTCTTCTAACTGCTTTATAGTTAGACTCTCTCTTAATGAATACCCTCTTGAACGTTGAATATGAATTAATTTTATTTTTCCCTTTTCTAAAATTTCTTTTATTTTTTCTCTATCAAATTTATTTTCTTTTAATTGAATTTCTTTATACTTAACACCAAATGCCTTAAGTGAACTCTCATTCTCTCTTATTCCTATTACTTCATCTAATGTATCATATGGCTTACCGTGAAATTGCAAGCATTGTATCATTTGGGCGTAAAAGTCCAAATAGTGAAACTGTTAAGGCATGTGTTCCAGATATAAACTGATTTCTAACTAAAGAATCTTCTGCGCCTAAAACTTCTGTAAAAATTTCTTCTATGCAATCTCTTCCGCACATCTCCTTCTCCATATCCAGTACTCGTTCCGAAGTGCATTTCTGAAACCTTATTTTTTTGAAAAGCCATTAAGACTTTTTGGCTATTTTTTAAAGAAATTTCATTTATCTTTTCAAATATAGTTTGTAATTCTTTTTCACTCTCAATTGCAATTTTCTGTAATTCTTTGCTTATTCCAAATTCTTGATACATTTTAAAATTAAACTCCTTTTTCTTTTATAATCTTAATTATATATGATTTTTTATAATTTGTAAAGATATTGCAAAAATAGCTATTTTTATGGTACAATATATTTATAAAAAAAGAAAGGATTTTTATTAATGGAAAATAATTCAAATAAAATATTTATAAATAAAACAACTAACACAGAAGAAGCTTATATGGATTTTTTAAGCTTTCATAGTAAAACTTTTAATCTTATATATTTATCATATACAGTTTTTTGGGCATTTTTATTCTTACTTTGTATAATACTTGCATTTGGTTCAGGTTTAAGACTTCAAGGTGTAACATTTACAATTCTTCTAATAACTTTTATACTCTACAGAATAATTCGTCCAAAACTAGTAACAAATAAAGAGCTAAAGAGTGATAAAATATCAAATCAAAGTACTAATACATATACATTTTATGAAAAATATTTTGAAATAAAAAATAAAAATGGTCTATTTTCATATAAGTATTTTATGATTAAAAAAGTTTATGAAACTCAAAACTATTTCTATCTATATGTATCAAATGAAAATGCCTTTCTCGTATCGAAGAAAGACTTTACTAAAGGTTCTTCAAAAGATTTTTCAAATTTTATGAAACAAAAAAAAGGATTGAGATATAAAATAAAAGTTTAGAAGTTAAATATTTATAACTTCTAAACTTAGTTTTATATTAAGGTATTTATTTCTTCAATCAGATTTTTATACTTTATATAAAAAATCACTTTATCCTTATGCACCAATGAATTCTTAAGTTCTTCGACTAAAATATATACTTTATTTACATTAAAATTCCTCTTATCTCCTTCTTTACTTACCTCACTCATCATTTGTGCAATTTTCTTTTCTGCTCCTCCAATTTCTTCTTGAACTTTTTCCCAATTTTCCATATCTACATATGCATATGAATTAATAATATTTGCCTTCATACTAACAATGTCTTTTTTAAATTTATCAACCTCGGATTCATTTACAAAAAAGCTAAGCAATCCATATAAATTGGCAAAATTAGCACTTGTTTGTACTTTTTCTTCTGCCTTAATGCTAAGTAAAGTTTTGTCTAATGTATTGCTAAATTCTACAATTTTTCCGTGGTTCTATATCCATATCATATAAATCTAGTACAATTGTTGCCCAAACCGAATAAAATACTTCTACTTCACCTTGAATCCACTCCCAATTTGTTTTATTGTCAACTCGTGTTAACTCTTGTTCAACCTTTGTAATTTTCATTTCACTATCATTTGCATTTTCTTCTTCCTCTTCTTCTCCACTTTTTTCACTATTTTTTTCTTGACTTTCACCACTATTTGATTCTTCTTCTTTTTCTTGTATTTTGTTTATCAAAATCTTATAATTTTCAAGCTTTATTCCATTTACTGCATTTATTAGACTTGTTAGTTTTGTATCTATATAATCTATTTCTTTTTCTAATTTCACAGTTTTATCATTTTTGCCATTTTTATCATTCTCGCTTGCATTAGAATAAATCATACTTATAAATATACCTAATACAATTATTACTATAACTATAAATGTTCTTAACACTATTTTTCCAAATTTACTTTTCATCTTAGTTTCTCCTTTAATACTATTATGTCAAAAACTAGCTCCAAATATTCTCTGTAATGTTTTTTGATATTTAGCACATTATATTTATGTAAACTTTAAATTGGAGGTAGTTATGCGCACAATAATTAATCTGTATAGTGAAAAAAAGGGAGAAATAACAAAATTTTTAAGAAAATTTTATAATAAGTCTATAAATTTAAAAAATGATTTAAAATGGGAAAAATATTTTGAAAACCCTATTGAAATGGCTGATATCCTTGGTGTATATATTGATAATAAAGATATATATAATATAAACATGTGGGTTAGTTTAGATGAAGGAGCTTTTATAAATGTAAGTGAAAATAATGCAGATAAATTAATAAGGTACCTTTTTGAAAGATACCCATACTAATTATTATTATATTTATTCTTCATTTTCTTCGTTTTTTATTTCTTCTACTTGTTCTTGCTCAAAGCCACAATTCGGGCAATAGTTTGCAATTATTTCAATTTCTTCATAACAATTCTTGCATTGTCTTTTTTCTTTCAATTTTAATATTGCATTTTTGCATTCTACTATTTTATCTGTTAAGCAATCTATACTTGCACATTTCTCCTTTAATATATCTTCTTCAATTTCTTCATCTACTATAAATTTTCTATATACTGTTTCTCCAATTTCTTGGTATATTTCTTCAATTTCATGTTTATATTCATTTATTTTTATTTTCATTTTTGTCTCTTTAGCTATTTTTGAAGTCTTTTCAGCCGTATACTTATATGTTTTGCTTGCCGCATCTCCTATTTTTTCAAATATTTCCATTCTATTTTCCTCCTCCTTTGTTTATAATATTTTTTATATTTAGTATGAAAAATATACTGGTATTTTTTTAGTATTCAGACTTTTTCTCCCTCTGCATAAGCCTTGCGACTCCTTCTTTAGGCGATAAATCTTTATACAAAATGTCATAGACCGTATTTAGTATTGGCATTTCGATATTATTAATTTTTCCAAGTTCATATGCAACTTCAATATTATCAATACTTTCAATAACCATTCCGCACTTCTTCTCTTATTTCTTCAATATTTTTTCCTTGCCCTAACAAAAAACCCGCTTTCCTATTTCTACTATGCTTACTTAAACAAGTAACAATAAGGTCTCCGAAGTCCTGTAAGCCCATAAAAAGTATCTTTTTCTCCACCTAAAGCAACTCCTAAGTCAGTAATTTCTTTTAATCCTCTTGTAATAAGAGCTGCGAAACTATTATCTCCAAGTCCAATTCCACTTGCAACACCTGCACAAAATGCTATTATATTTTTTAATGCGCCTCCAAGTTCTACTCCTTTTACATCTTCACAAGTATATATTCTTAGATTCTCATTCATAAATTCTTCTTGTAAAGTATCTCTTACTTCTTTGTACTTTGATGCAACAACTAATGCTGTTGGTATATCTTCTGATACTTCTTCTGCATGACTTGGACCTGAAAGTACTGCTATTTTTGAATTTGGCAATTCTTCTTTTACAACATCATCTAATGTTTTTAAACTTGTTTTTTCAAATCCCTTTGAACATATAACTATTATTTGATTTTTTATGTATTTTTTATACTTTTCTATTGTTTCTCTTGTGAATTTTGATGGTGTAACATGTAATACAATTTCTGTTCCTTCCAAAGCTTCTTCTAGATTTGTGGTACAATATACATTTTCTGGCATAACTGCATTTGGTAAAAATTTACATTTGTGTTCATTATTTATAAGGTCTTTTTCTTCTTCTGAAAAAGACCACATTTTTATATTATGGTTGTCTCCTGCCAAAGTTATAGCTAAGGCTGTTCCCCAACTTCCACTTCCTATTATGCATATATTTTTCATCTGTTCCTCCTATTTAAAGCTTAACTTATTTTCTCTTCCTGTTAATATCCTTTTTATATTTTCTCTATGATTAAAAACTATTATTAATGCAAGAATTAAACTAAATATTAAATAACTTTCTCCTTTTATTATAAAGAAATCCTTTTGAACTCCAAATAGTGTAAGTACAGGATAAAGAATTGCTGCAGTGCATGAACCTGCTGAAACCATACGTGTTACAGCAATTATAATTATTGCAAATACTAAACAAAGTAAACCGTATTTGCCAATTTATACATATTAATACCCCTAATGCTGTTGCAACACCTTTTCCACCTTTAAATTCAAAAAATACTGGAAATGTGTGCCCTAAAACTACTGCAACTCCTGCAATTTGAACAAGTAGAGCTCCACTTATATTTTTTGATATTAAACTTATTACAAATGCTACAAGTACTGCTACTACTCCTTTTAAAATATCGCATACAAGTGTTATTCCAGCAGCTCCTTTTCCTACACTTCTAAGCATATTTGTTGTTCCTGCATTTCCACTTCCCTTTTGTCTTACATCAAATCCTGCAATTTTTTTGCTAATTATTACTGAAAAATTTACACTTCCTATAAGATATGCAATTACTGCAACTATTATTACTGCTAACATAATTTTTACCTCCTATATTTTATATTTCTTCTTTCTCACTTTTTTCACGTACAATTATCCTAATTGGTGTACCTTTTAGCCCAAATTCTTTCCTAATATGATTTATAAGATATCGTTCGTATGAAAAGTGAAAAATTTGTTTATTATTTACAAATATTACAAATGTTGGTGGCTTAGTACTGGCTTGTGTTATATATAATATTTTTAATCTTTTTCCTTTATCTGTTGGTGGTTGTGTTATTGCTATTGCTTCATTTATTACTTGATTTAGCATTCCTGTTGATATTCTCCTAGCATTTTCTTTTGCAACTTCATTTATCATCTCAAAAAGCTTGTTTACTCTTTGCCCTGTTTTTGCTGAAATAAAAATTATTGGTGCATATGTAAGATATGCAAGTTTATTATACACATCTTTTTTGAAACTTTCCATTGTGTGTTCATCTTTTTCTATTTCGTCCCATTTATTAACAACAATTATTATTCCTTTTCCTGCTTCATGTGCTTCTCCTGCAATTTTTGCGTCTTGCTCTGTTACACCACTTCCTGCATCAATCATAAATAAGCATACGTCAGCTTTTTCTATTGCTAGCATTGTTCTTATTATACTATATTTTTCTATGTTGTCTTTTATTTTATTTTTTCTTCTAATTCCAGCTGTATCAATAAATATATATTTTCCGGTTCTCATTCTCATATGGTGTGTCTATTGCATCTCTTGTTGTTCCTGCTACATCACTTACAATTACTCTTGTTTCTCCTAGTATTTTATTTACTAGTGAAGATTTTCCGCACATTTGGCTTTCCGAATTAATGCTACTTTTACTTTCTCATCATCATTTTCTTCTTCTGTTTTTTTAGGAAAGTAGTTATATATTTCATCCAAAATATCTCCTATTCCGGCTTGCATTTGCTGATGATACTGCGTGTGGTTCTCCTATTCCTAAGTTATAAAATTCATATATATCATTATTTTCTTTTCCGAAATTATCTGATTTATTGCATACTAAAACTATAGGCTTTTTTGCTTTTCTTAATAGTTGTGCCACATCTCTATCTTGCTCTGTTATTCCTTGCTTTATGTCTGTTAAAAATACTATTACATCTGCTAAGTCTATTGCTATTTGCACTTGTTCTCTCATTGAAATTAGTATTTTGTCTTCTGATTTTGGTTCTATCCCTGCTGTGTCTATAAGTGTAAATTTTCTCCCTCGCCATTCTGCATCTCCATATACTCTGTCTCTTGTAACACCTGGTTTGTCTTCTACTATTGAGAGTTTTTGCCCTATTATGTAATTAAAGAATGTTGATTTTCCGCACATTTGGTCTTCCAACTATTGCAACTATTGGCTTTGGCATTTTTTGCTTCCTTTCCTAAATTTAGTATGTAATTTTTCCGCTCAAGTAAATCATCATTTTTTACCCAATCTTCTACATTTATTATTTTGTATTCATCTTTTTGTGTTCTTACTATCACTCGTTGTATTCCTGCATTTATTATCATTTTTTTGCATTGTTGACAGGAGTCTGAGTCTTTTTCATATTCACCAGTGTCTTTTCTTATGCCTGCTAAATAGAGTTCTGAGTTTATCATGTCTTTTCTTGGTGCACTGATTATTGCATTTTGTTCTGCATGTACTGACCTGCATGCATCATAACCTCCATGTCTTGTTTCTGGCAAAATCTTTTTCTTTGTGCAATAGCCTATGTCTATGCAGTTTTTACGTCCTCTTGGTGCACCTGTATATCCGCGTTGCTATTATTTCATCGTTTTTTACTATGATACAGCCGTAGTTTTTCCTTAAACATGTTCCTCTTTTAGCTACTGCTTCGGCTATTTGGAGGTAGTAGTTCGTTTTGTCAACTCTCTTTTTTTCTTCTTCTTCATTTTGCATAGGCTTTTCTCCTTTTTGTTTCTTTGTTATTATATCATATGTTTTTTTTGTTCGCAATACTGTATATGTTAATTTTTTCTTAAATCTTTTTAATTACATAAATAAATAAACTTGCACATACTTTTTTGTAATGTACAAGTTTGTTTTTCTCTTACTTATTTCCTCTCCAATGTCTTACGACTAAAAGGCTCATTTACAAACAGTGTCTCAAGACTCATAGCTGTTCCAACACATGCGTCTCTTAGGAACCGTTGAATGGATCTTTATTTTCTTTTAATGTCTTACTCCATTGTAATTGTGGTCACAATATTTGTGGCTCGATGTAAAACCAGATCCATGATTACACTTAGCTGGTCTAGTTCCAGATCCTCCACAATCTGGACAGTTCGTACATTTCCCATTTGGCACGGTTTTCTGTTTATGCACAACCTCTCCACATTCTGCACAAATCACATCTTGTTCAGGATATCCAAGGCTATAACAATACATGCAATAGTACTCAACCCCAGACGTTGGCTGTAACGAAGAAACTGTGCATTGTCGTCCATTTGTCTTATAATGCCCCGCAGTACTCATACTGTGGAAGTTTCGTAAATCTACCCTATGACTACTATCAGTCAAACATACTATTCCATAACCTTTACAAGTCGAACAGGTTCCTCCACCAGTTGGTGTACAACTATATGTTGTTCCACTACAATATGTTCTATCACTACCTGTTTTTGATGTGCTTGCGTTGTTAGTGTCTTTTACTGTAACTGTCCATGAGTAAGTCGTATACTCTGATAATCCACTTACTGCACTAAATGTAACGTAGTTTCCGCTTGTACCTGTTGCTGTTCTTGTTTGTCCGTTTAGTGATAATGTATATGTTAAT
>JAAWDU010000086.1 GCA_022793905.1 Clostridia bacterium | reverse complement strand
GTTCTTCCTGCATTATCTGTTACTGTTACTCTTAGCTCGTATGTTTTTCCATCTGATAGACCTGTGAAATTTCCATTTGAATATTTTGCTGTTGTCCATGTTCCATTTTGGAGCCTATAATCATATTTATATGTATTTTTCATGCTTTTTTAGAGTAATGAGTGTAAAAAAGTACACTTCAAATATTAAATTTTGTCTAATATTTAAAGTGTGCTTCATCTGATTATATGTATTAACTAAATTTGACATATTTCTTTAATTAAACATCAACAGATATTAGTGTTAAACTTTCTAAAAATTTTAATATACTTTCTAAAACCTCATCAACTTGAATACCAAGCCAATTATTTCTTGCATCCTTCAGATTAGCAATAAATATTTTGTTAGAAAATAAAGTTTTAATCTTTATAATTACATCGTTAATATCTTTTTCCTGCATACTTTCATCATTGTATATAATTTCCTTCATATATCTATTAAATTTTTCTTTTTCTATATTTGCATTATTTATTAGATAATAGAAATCAAAGATGTCCTTATATCGTGTAGACAATGCACCAAATTTTAATAAAGATTTTAATTTTTCAATAAAGATTTGTTCCACAGAATTTATGAATAATATTGCAGTTGCATTGAGAGCATTAAGATCAAAGCAATATTCTTCTTGTTCTAAATCAAAATTTTTATGTACTCCTATATCAAGTTTTGATTTCATCGTATTATTATAAGAATCGTTTACAATAATGTTAACTCTTTTTCCATCGTAATCCTGATGATGTAAAGGTTCTGGTTTACCGTCCATTTTAATTATTATGCCATCATCATTATCATTTAATTTATCAATAAATTTTGAAATGGACTTATCTTCTAATGAATATTTAATAAAATCCAAATCAATATCTCGTGTTGCTCTACGTTTATCACTAGAAATACTATGCATTACCACTCCACCTTTTATTGTTACATTCTTAAAATATGGGCTTTTAGCAATTTCATTTAAAATTATATCTTGACATACTTTGGCAATAGCATTTGCTCTAGTATAGCCTTCTTTCATGTATTCTTGTCTAATTTTTTCTATGTTCAATTAATACACCTCACTTTGCATTCTATTATATAATGTTTCTTCATTCTTGTAGTATGAAATATACTCAGATATTTTGAATGAATCAAGATTATTTACTATTTTTCTATAATTAGAAATTATTTCCTTATAAAAATCAAAGGGTATTTGATTTTTCTTTCTAACCAACTCTACTAATAATCTCTCTTTATCATAGATATTTATTTCAACGTTTTCAACATTTAAAGTTGTTTTTCCAAATTCAAATAGCTCATCTTCAATAAAATATTGTTTTATATCCTCATCTTTATATCTAGAATTTATTCTTTTGGTTGCTAAACAAAATTTATCTGGTATTACATCTGTCAAATTCCAGTAATAAAATGCACTATCCATAGTAAATATAGCATTAGGATATTTTTTTTTAATTACTGCTAATGGATTTACAAATTCTTCATCAGAATATATACCATTCTGTATTTTAAAAATTTTTTTATTTTTTAACGCCTTATTTAATTGGTAAGTAGAATTATATTTTTTAGATATTTCTTTCCTTGAATATATCATTTTCTCACCCTATTAAATTTTAACATTTTTATACACACAAGTCAATGTTTTGTGTATTTTTTTGTAAATTCAATTTTGGCTTTTTCCAAAATTATTATATGTATTTTTATTAAAAAAGCATGAAAAATACATATAAATATGATTATAGGCTCCAAAATGGAAGCTGGGCAACGGCAAAATATTCAAATGGAAATTTCACAGGTCTATCAGATGGAAAAACATACGAGCTAAGAGTAACAGTAACAGATAATGCAGGAAGAACTAATTCTGCCACAACAACAGCAACAACAAAAGTAGCAAATACTCCGCCTTAT
>JAAWDU010000021.1 GCA_022793905.1 Clostridia bacterium | reverse complement strand
TTGCTGATACTGCAAGTGGTGGCAATAATCTTGATACTGTACTAATTGAAACATCTGCATCTTTTGCAATATCTTTCATTGACTGTTTCATTTTAAGCCTATCTACGATGAATTCTGTTACTCTTGTTGTTTTTCTTGCTCTCTTTGGTAAGAAATATGCTTTTTCATAAAATGTTTTTCCACATTCCTTACATTGGTATCTACGCTTTCTGTAAGACAGTAAGGTCGTTTTAAATCGTATAGGTATGTCCTTTATTATTTGTGTTCTGTAATCTTTTATTTTAGTTGTTTTAGCTTTGCAGTGTGGGCAAGTTTGTTCTCTTACTGGTAATTCAATATGTATTTTTACAAAATTTTTCTTATATCTTACTTTTTTTACGATTACCCCTTTTAAATCTAATAAATTTCTGATAAAATTATGTTGCATTTATCTAATACCTCCTTTGATATTTTCTTGGACAAAAATATTTTATCAGGTATTTTTGATAAATGCACTATTTTATTTTACAAAAATAGTTGGAGTTTTATCCACCCCAACTAATATTATAGAACCATAAAGAATTCTAATATGGAAATATTAGAAGGGCGTTTCCCGAAAAATTTTAATGAATTAGTTATAAGTGAAGCAAAAAATATAATTTCTAGTGATAAAAGTCCAACTAAGATAAAAGTAGGAGAAAATCTAACTATAACATTAAATGGAGAAAAAAGAGAATACATTATAGTTGGAAAAGTTAAAAATTCAGAATTTGATAATACTTCACTAGATTTTACAGGAAAAGTAGGTGCAATTACTCATTTAGATAAATCTAAAATTAGTAACAATACAATTGTAAGTGCAAGTGTTCTTACAAAAAATATTCAAAAAATATATAAAACATGTAGCAAACTCGAAGATAATCTTGATTTAAAGCTAAACATTGAAGAAAACGAACCACAAATATCAGAAAAAGAAATGTTAGAAAATGCACTTAATGGAAATAAAAATACAAATATATTACCAAGTTTAGAATATAATACAGAGCTTTTAAATTATGAATGCGTAATTGAAGGAAATAGTACGTTTTCGAAAATTATGATTACTGCAACTACGTTTGTTATAATAATTTTAGGTTTTGTTTCTGTAAAAATGATAAAAAATTCATTCAATATATCATACTTGGCTAGAATAAAAGAACTAGGCATGCTTTCATCAATTGGAATGAATAAAAAACAAAGAAATAAAGTAATTGCAGTAGAAACAAACATACTAAGCTTTATAGCAATCATAATAGGGATTTTGCTTGGAATACTTTTAAGCTATACTTGCATAGAAATTTTAAATAAGATAATATGCCAAATGGAAATAGAAGCATTTTTAGATATAAAAAATAGTGAAGGGATAATATTAAGAATGCCAGTAATTGCACTATTTTCGATAACTGTAATTGTTTGGATTATTATCAAAATTTCAAGTAGAGTACCCTTAAAAAAGATAAATAAAATAAGCCCTATCCAAGCAATAAAAAGTAATATCAATATAAAAATAAACAAAAAACAAGTTAGGCATCCTAAATTGATTGAAAAATTACTTGGATATGAAGGTGTGCTTGCTTATAAAAACATTAAAAGAAATAAAGAAAGACTTAATACGATATTAGGTTCTTTAATGATTAGTTTACTACTATTTTTAAGCACGAGTGGATTTATTGCTAATGTAGAGAAATTAAGAGTAACAGAAGGAGAATATTTATATAATGATTATGAAATAGAAATTTCGACTAAATCTAATGATATTGCAATTAAAACAGAAAAAGTTGATGAAATAATAAAATATCTTAATGATAAAAAATTAATAGATAAGTGTTATGCATCAATTGAACCTTTTTTTGGAACAAGATTAGAGCTAAAGGAAAATCAAATTTCAGATATGGCAAATAAAATAAGAAACGAAGGAGCTATGCTTGCTCCTGTAAATCAAAATGGAAATTTGGAAGTTGCAATTGAACAATTTCTTCTTGTTGGAGATAGTTATAATGAAATATTGAAAAAGGCGGGAGTTAAAGAATTAAAAGAAAATGAAGTAATTATTACAAACAGCATTACAGAGAAAACAAAGTATGGCAATAAAATAGAACTTACAAACTTGAAGGTAGGAGACAGCTATGATGTAGATATAGGGCAGGCGGTTGGAAAAAAAGATGGAAAAAAGGAAACGTTTGTTATAGCACGGAATAGTAGATGATTTTACACCATTTGCCAATAACAAATTTAGTAGCTATATGCAGATTAAACAATTGATGAGCCCTCAAAATGTATTTAATTTGATAAAGAAATATGATTATTATCAAAAGATATCAATAAACATACAAACAAACGTAGAAAATGCTACTAAAATTGATGAATGTATGAGTGAAATAAATGAAATCTATGGAGAAAGCAATACAAATATTCGTGGATATAATCATTTACCTAAAGATATATCAAATTTAGATCCAAATAGAGTAATAGAAGCAGAAGATATAACAGCAGTAAGTCCAGAAAAAGTTTCGATGATAAGTATGAAAAAGATTTTAAAATTATTATTATATTCATTTACTATTATCGTGGGAGTTATATCTATTGTAAATACGTTTAATGCAATTTATGCAAGTATCACATTAAGAAGAAAAGAAATTGCAGAATTAAAGTCCATTGGAATGAGCAATAAACAAATTAGAAAAATGATTTGTTTAGAAGGCACATTTTATGGCGCAATAGCAGGATTTTTCGGAATTCTAATTAGTATAATAATTTTATATATTTTTCATATTGCTATGTTTAATGCAAAAGTATATTTTTTCACTATTCCATGGAAAAATATTATTGGAAGCATTATAGTCATGTATATTGTGATATTTTTCGCAATTATATGGGCAAGAAGCGAGCATAAAGAAAATAATATCATAGAAGAAATAAGAAAAGAAACAATATAGAAATTATCAAAATTATAAGGGAGGTATAAAATGCAAAGAGTTGTACTTATAACTGGGGGTTCGGGTGGAATTGGGAAAGCATGTGTAGAAAAATTTGCAAGAAGTGGTATAAAAGTAATTGCAAATTATAATAAATCAAAAGAAAGTGCAGAGAGTTTGCAAAAAAGTCTTAAGGAAGAAGGATACGAAGTTGATATATATAAGGCAGATGTAAGTAAAAGAGAAGAAATAAGAAAAATGATAGCTTGGATTTTAGAAAAATATGGTAAAATAGATATACTTATAAACAATGCACGGAATATCACAAATAAAACTGTTTACAGATTTAACAGATGAGGATATAGACAATATGATAGATGTAAATCTAAAATCCGTTTTCTCTGTAACACAAGAAGTGGTAAAAAGCATGATAAAAAATCAAGAAGGAGATATAATCAATATATCATCTGTTTGGGGAATAACAGGAGGTTCATGTGAAGTGCATTATTCAGCAACAAAAGCTGGAATAATCGGAATGTCGAAGGCTCTTGCAAAAGAACTTGCAACTTCAAATATAAGAGTAAATGTAATTGCACCTGGTGTAATTGATACAGATATGAATAATGAACTTACTAAAGAAGAAATGAAAGTGCTAGAAAACGAAATACCATTAAAAAGAATTGGAAAAGCAGAAGAAATCGCAAATACAGCATATATGCTAACAGAGAATAAATACATAACAGGACAAGTTATAACAGTTGACGGAGGTTGGATGAATTAAATAAAACAAAAGAGGGTTCCTATTATAAGGTACCCTCAATTTTTTAATCTTGATTATCTTCATTTACAACTTTACGTTTATAGTTTCCAGAAATAATTTTTGGGAGATAAGTTATTATCTTATAAATTGCAAGTCTAATCTTTTTACTCCAAAGATAAGCTTTTCTAAGACCAGGTTTTCTTGTATCCAATTCATTTTCTTCTTGTAAAATTAATGCAGTTGGCATTTCTTCAATTGCAAAAGAGAAGTTTTGATTATCATTATTATCCCATGAATCTTTTCCATCATTAAAACAAAAATTAAATGAATCTGAATCATCTAAAGTAATTTCTGCTTGAAAGCCAAGCTCTGTTTTTTCCATTTTTATAGTTGAAGTATTATTCCATTCATTTCCAAAGCCATAATGAATAAATACTTCTTCAGCTCCATCTTGAAATAATTTGCCACTATAAGATATCTTAACTGTTGTGTTTGCAACAAGTTTATCCGTATTAAAAAAAATATTTTTAGTTAATTCCATATTAATCTCCTACAATTTTATCTTTTGATATTACTATTATAATATTAATTAAAATATTATTCAAGCTTTTTTTACAAAAAAACTTATTTATTTTTATATATTTTTCCAATTATACAAAAATTATCTTCATCAGACACTTTAATTTCTTCAAGACTTTTATTATCAGCTTTCAAAATTATAGTACCCTTTTTAGGCATAAATTTTCTAATTATAATTGTACCATTTAATTCAAATATACCATAATCTTTTGAAGATAAAGGTGTGTTTAATTCTACAAAAACATAACTATTTTTTTCAAAAGTAGGTTCCATAGAATTATCAGGAACTTTAATAGCAATAGCTGCACTTGGTATTTTTGCAGGACAATCAATAAAGCTATCGATTTTATCAACAGCTAAAACTTTATTGTAAGAAATGTGATTTATTGGATTGTAAGTAGATTGTTCCTCAGTTATTTCTTTATCATAAGTAAACATTAAAGGTTGATAAGGAATATTTAATGCCTTACAAATCACTTTTAAAGCCTTATGGCTAGGATTTCTTTCACCTTTTTCAATATGTGTTAAATGTCCGATATTAATATCAGTTACTTTTGCAAGGTCAGTTTTTGTCATTCCCTTGTCTTTTCTTGCCTTTGCAAGCATATCGCCTATCATAAAATATTACCTCTTTCTATATAATTTGATATTATTATACAAAAAAATCTAAAGTTTGTCTAGCAGTAAATATAAAAAAATGAAAATATTTCTAAATAGTATATTTAAAAAACTAAAGAAATAATATTGTAAAGAGAGTAAGTTTGTGTTAATATTTAATTATACACATGTTATAAAAAATAGAAATGGAGAAAAACATGAGAAGAAGGAAAAATAGAAAATTGAAAGTAGTGTTTGTGTTAATTGCTATAGTGCTAATAATAGGCATCTTTTCAACAATATTTGCACTACTGACAGCAACAAATTCAAAGATAATTGCAAATATAAAGATAAATAATTTACCTGTATCAGGATTAAATATTAGTGAAGCAGAGACAAAGTTTGAAAGCATAATTGAAGGAATAATGGATGATGAGATAGTTTTAAAACATGGAGATATCGAAAAAACATTTACGTTAAAAGGAATGGAATTAAAAACAAACATAAATGAAAAAATCTATGAGGCATGTAATATAGGAAGAAATGATAGTATAATTACAAATAACTATAAAGTACTTTCTGTTTGGATAAATGGAGAAAATCTTGAAATAGGTTTAAACTTTAATGAAGAGATAATGCAAAGTATTTTGAGCAATTTAGATGAAAACTGGGAAGGAAAGTTCGTAGACAATAGTTATTATATAGAAGGAGAAAAGTTAATAATAGTAAGAGGAAAAGAAGGAATTGTCATGGATACTGAACGGTTTAAGGAAAAAAATTGAAGAATGCATACATGACAAAATCGAAGGAAAAAATGTAAAAGTAATAGATATACCAACAAAAATCAAAAGACCAGAAGAAATTGATGTGGAAAAAATAGAAAAAGAAGTATATAAAGAAGCTAAAAATGCTTCATATGATAGAAGTAAAGGGATATTAGATATACATTCAAACGGAGTAGAATTTGGAATAAGCATAGAAGATGCAAAAAAGATAATTCAAGAAGAAAAAGAAGAATATACGATTCCTTTGCAAATAACAACACCTCAAGTAACAATAGATATGTTAGGTGAAGATGCTTTCCCAAATATGCTTTCAAATTTTTCAACAAGGTATGATGCAAGCGATAAAAATAGAGCAAGAAATATAGAATTAGCATCAGAAGCAATAAATGGAAAAGTATTTATGCCAGGAGAAGTATTCTCATTTAATACAGTAGTTGGACCTACAACTAAGGCTAAAGGATATATGCCAGCAGGAGCATATTCAGGAGGAAAATTAGTTCAAGATTATGGTGGAGGAGTATGCCAAGTATCAAGCACATTATATAATACAGTATTACTTGCAAATTTAGAGATAGTTGAAAGGTATAATCATTCATCAGTAGTTGGATACGTAGCTCCGGGAAGAGATGCAACAATATCATATGGAACAAGAGATTTTAAATTTGCTAATCCAAGAAAATATGCAATAAAAATAAATGCAAGAGCAACTAATGGAATATTAGAAATGGAAATTAAAGGGATTGCACAAGATGATGATGTTGAAATAGAATTATCTAGTGAAAAAACAGAAACAATACTTTGTGATACAAAATATGTATATGATAGTTCACTTGCAGAAGGACAGGAAGTTGTCGAAACATGGGGCGCAAATGGTGCAAAAAGTATTGCATATAAGACAGTTAAGAAAAATGGAAGAGTAATATCTAAGACTGTGTTATCTGAAGATAGTTATAATCCAATGGTAAAAGTAGTTAGAACAGGAACTAAAAATAAAAAGTAAGAAAGGAAAATAAATATGGAAAAAGAAAATGTTTTAGAGAAAAATATGTATGATTGTTCAAAGAAAATGGAAATATTAGAACTTCTACTTATAGGAATATCAGCATTGCTTGTACCAACATTTCTTCGGAAAAATTATTCAAAGCTTATTTGGGGCAAATAGTTTTTTAGGAACACATTCACAAATAATTGTTGGTTCAATTGTAAATATTGCATTGATTGTTACTGCAATTAATGTAAAAGGGTGGAAAAAAATTGCTCGGAATAATAACTTTGCCAAGTATTTCTGCTATACTTGGAGGATATGTGTTTAAGACATCTGCTGTTTATATGTGCTATATGATACCTGCAATATGGGTTCGGAAACTTTGCACTTGTATATTTATATAAAGAATTGTTATTAAAAAGAAGGATGAATTATTTTATTTCTGGAATAATTGCAATCCTTGCAAAAGTTGCAATAATATACTTAGGCTTTAGTGCATTAAATTTATTTGGAGTTTTCCCAAGTAAAATAGTTGCAAACATACAAAATGCAATGGGAGTAACTCAAGGAATAACAGCAAGTATAGCAATGGTTATAACATACACATTATATAGGGTAAATAAGAAAAAAGTATTGACAAAACAAGGATAAAGGTATTATAATAAGAGTTAGCAATGTGCTACTAGCTCAGTTGGTAGAGCAGGTGACTCTTAATCAGTAGTACCTTTAGGAAATTAATTTGATGTACATCTTTTGTATCTAAGAACTTAGGAATTATATTAAACTATTAGAAAATGGAGATGTACCGCTTTCACATCAGTTTGTAGATAGGCACTATTTAATGAAAAAGCGGTAATTTCAATATGGGTGATTAGCTCAGTTGGCTAGAGCAGTCGACTCTTAATCGAAAGGTCCTGGGTTCGAATCCCAGATTGCCCACCAGATTTACCTATTTAAAGTAAAATTTAAATAGGTATTTTATTTTTTCAAAAAATCTATTCTTTGAAAACCTACTTTTAGATTAGATATATCGGCAAATTGTTCTGCTAGTTTTTTATGTTGTTCATTTAAAGTAATTAATTTTGTTTTTATATTTCTTTCTATGGTTTTAGTGCTGTAATCGGCACAATATAAATACCTGTTTTTGGATCTTTTGCTATAACATCTGTAAATCCAACTATAATACACATAAATTTAGGCTTTTTTACCATATTATTATACAGATTCATTAAACTTTCTTTTGCTTCTTTTACTTCTCCAAATGCTAATTTTACTTCTATTGCTGCATATTCTCCATCATTAAATTCTAATATTGAATCGGCTTCTAATCCAGTAACATTATCTCTAAAGTGATATAATCTACCATCTAAATAATCCATATATATTCTTAAATCTCTTTCAACTAATGCCTCAAACATAAATCCAAATGTTTTTGGATCATCTATTAATTTATCTCTTGTTAGTTCTAGACAACTACATGCAAGCGAGGGATCAGTAAAATGTCTTTTTACAGCTTTTCCCAATCTATTTGGAGACCTATAGTTTTCACTATATGCATTTTGGTTTTCCGTTATATGCAACCTATTTAAAACATCTAAATAATCATCTATAGTAATTCTACTCTCAATAATTTCTTTTTCATTACCACATTGTTCTATGTCTTTTAATAATGTCTTTTTGTTAGCAATGGTTGATTCATTTCTTGCTAAACTTTTTAGCAACATTGACATTTTACTTTTATCTCTTTTTTTATCATCATTAATATCTTTATCTAAAGTTGCATCAATATAACTTCTAGGTATTATTCCAATTCTATTCTCTGGTGTTTTAATATTTGAAGGCCATCCTCCACGAATAATTAAATTCGCTAATTGCTGTAATGTAATTTTATCATTTAACTCATTTTTAAAAATCCCATTTTTCATGTCTTCTATAGAAACTTTTCCTGTAGAATCTCCTGATTCATATAGACTCATAGTATGCATTTGTATTTTACCTATTCTTCCTGCACCAGAATGATGTATTTTTTCTTTCTGTTCTTCATCTGTTAATTTCGTAGAACAAGTTAAAATATAGTTTCCTTTTTTAGTAGTTTCATCACATTTTCTTCTAACTGCATCCCATACCTCTGGTATTAAGTTCCATTCGTCAATTAACTCTGGTCTTTCTTCATCTAAAATTAAGTCTATACTTAATTTTGCTTTTTCTTTAATATCATCCTTATCTAAAAGCACCTGGCTATTTGCATGATTTAAAGATGCCCATGTTTTACCACACCATTTAGGTCCTTCAATACTTACTGCACCAAAAATTTCTAAATAATCTTTAATTTTTTTATCAATTAATCTGTCTATATATTCCTTTTTTCTTAAAGACATATCTTTTTTTCCCTTCTTTATGACCATATTTTACCATATATTCTACATATTTTCAATATTAAATATACATTTTTTAATAATTTATATATACATTTTTTAACGATTTTAATATGCATTTTTTAACGATTTCAATTGACACTTTTTAAAGATAATGTTTACAACCTCATTTTGTTCGGTTGCATAAGAATAGTATAATTTTTAAGAGAACAGCCCACTCTTAATCACAAGGTCAGCGGTTCGACCCCGCGGTAGCGCACCACAGACAATTTTCGTCGAACTTTTTGAAAGTCTTGATACAACTTAATTTTAAGACTATAAAAATCTGACGAACAC
>JAAWDU010000020.1 GCA_022793905.1 Clostridia bacterium | reverse complement strand
TATAATTATTATTTAATAAAGAAAGCAGAAGGCAAACACTATTATGAAAGCCTAACTGCTTGTTCAACAAAAATCTTGAGAATGTTGTATTCTATGTGCAAAAATAATAAAACATTCTTAAGTGATTAATTAAATAAAGTTTAACATATATTAGGCGAAAAAGATAGACTTTTTTAAAAAATATATCATTTTCGCTTGTTTGCCATACAAAAAAATTGTATAACCTGACTTTGACACTTAAAAGAGAGTAAAACAACCTTGTACATCACTAATATCAGTATGTACAAGGTTTTGGATTTTGTCATTTTTTTATTGCTATGTAGAACTTTTTTTGGTCTCAGATAAAATTTTTTTAATATCTTGCAATCCCATAAATTTTTGGTCAAACTAGGGAAATGAAAGGAAAAAAATTCTATTGACTTTTAAACTTAAATAAGTATATAATAACAATTAAGAAACACATAAGAAATAATGGAAGAAGGAAACAAAAGTAATGAAAAAAGAAAGAGGAATAACATTAGTTGCATTGATAATCACGACAATAGTTTTAGTGATATTGTCAGCAATAAGTATTAAAGCAATTTTTGAAATAAATTTTATAGATGTAGCAGTTAATTCTACGATAAATTATGCAGGAGCGCAAGCTAATGAGCTAGATGAATATGAAAAACTTGAAAATTCATTAGCAAATACTATTGAAAAGTTGCAACCAAATGATGGAAATAATCAAGAAAGTATAGATTCAATAATAAAAGTTTCAACGGTAAAAGAGAGTGAATCTTCATTTACATTAATTGTAACAGCTAAAGAAGATTATGATTTATCAAATATAGAAAAGTATGATATATATGTAGATAATAATTTAATGACAACAATTGAAAATCCAAAAGAATATAATACAAGTTATACAGTAAAAGGTGTAAAAACAGGAGATACAGAATGCTATGTCATGATAAAATACAAAAATGGAAAAGAAGAAAAACATGAGATTATAGGAAAAACAAAATTATATACTTGGGAGACATGGGATGTTGGAATAGTATATAAATATACACCTAAGCAATCTACTACTACTGTATATAGAAATAAAAGCGGATATATTGCGACAGCAACTAACTTGAAATGGAACAATGTTAGATGGGAATGGGAGGGAGCTCTGAGTTCATATGATGTGTCACAGACTCCAAAAAGAGGACTAAGTATACATATTGAAGGTTCACGAAACAATTGGACAGCTGTATGGATCACGGTGAATAATGTTTCAAACATGAGTGATCGGTAGATGGCAAATTGATGGAACAAAGAAATATGCAGAACGTGAAGAAGATGGATATAAAAAAGGGACAGTTCAAGGGGAAGATGTAATGAGTAATGATAGGAATGCATATCCAAACAAAGAGGCAAAAGATGGAGTTTGGTATATATATAAAGGGATTTTTTAATCATAAAACCAAGCAATCAAAAGATAGTTCTAGGAGGAAAGAGAAAAAATGAAGGGAAAAATGGCGACGGCTGAAACTATTAGCAGTGTACACACATATGTTTTTAGAAAGAATGAGAAAGGAATTACATTAGTTGCACTAATAATCACGATAATAGTATTAGTATTATTGTCAGCAATAAGTATTAAAGCAATTTTTGAAATAAATTTTATAGATGTAGCAGTTAATTCTACAATAAATTATGCAGGAGCACAGGCAAAGGAACAAAATGAATTTGATGCTTTGGATGAAAATTTAGCAGGAGTGATAAATAAAGTAGATGAATATATTGCAAATGGAGGAAATTCTGGAGGAACAAAACCAGAAGAACCAGAACAAAGTGAAAATAAAAAGCAAGATGGAAGCTGGAATAATGAAAAAAAAGTAAATGCACCAAAGATAACAAATACAGGACTAATACCGGTTTATTATAATGGAACAAGTTGGGTAGATTTAACAAGCACAAGTACAGATGAAGAATGGAATAAATGGTATAATTATGATAATAAGAACTGGGCAAATGCAAGAACAAAAGATGGAAGTATGTGGGTATGGATACCAAGATATGAGTATAAAATAGATAATTCAACTCATACAATAGCAGTAAACTTTATAAACACAAGTACAAAAATAGCAAGTAGTGGATTTACAGTACATCCGAGTTTTACAGATGATAGTGGAAATGGATATAATAATGGAGGATGGAATAAAGAAATAGATGGATTTTGGATAGCAAAATATCCAGCAGGATTTCAAAATGGAGAAGATGGAAGTACAAACATAGGAACACCAAAATATTCAAATCTAACATATCAATCATCAGGAAGTGATACAAGTTATGCAGGAAGCACAGCAAATGGAATAAAAATGAGTTACCCAGTATTTAAGGCAAATACGTATGCATATAACTGTATATCAATAGGAGATATGTATAGATTATCACGAGACATAGCAGGAGCAACACAGATGTATGGGTTAAACAACGTAGATAGTCATTTGCAAAAAAATAGCGAATGGGGAGCAGTAGCATATTTAGCACATAGTAAATATGGAGTAAATGGACAAGATGCCATTGCACAAAATGTAAGAAATAAAAATGATACTCCAACAGGGGTATATGCAGTAACAAGTGCAAGTGGGACAGTAAATACAAGTACAACCCAAAATATAACAGGAGTATATGATATGAGAGGATGTATTCATGATGCGACTGCAAGCTTTTTTAGAGGCGGGGAGACCCAAGGAACAGAGGGGATGCCTACGGACAGTAGTTCCCAGTATATGACATTATATACAACAAACGAGAAAAAAATAGGAGATGCTATTATGGAAATCGAAGACTGGAATCATAGCAATGGTAATGGATGGATCAGTTCGGGGGGGCCAATATTTTTGCGTGGAGGGTGCTGCACGTATGAAGAAACATATACTAGCATCTTCAGACACGGACGGTTGGGCAACAAAAACCCGGGGGTCTTATTTACGCTGGGTTTCGTGTTATATTATGTGCGACTGATTAAATTCAACTTGTGTATATAAGTAAATTCAGTTACTTAAGTACCGTGTTTGACTTTAATTTATTTAAAGTTTCTTTAATTACAAATACTTGAAATATACATAATTATATGCTATAATGAACATATGCTTAAAAAAGCATGTAGAAAAGTTATAACTATGGAAAAGCAGAAAGGAGAACTATTAAGTTGAACATATCCATAAGAGAAAAAAGGAAAATGCTCAGAGAAAAAAAAGTGCAAGAAAAACAGCTTATGCACATAGCTGGAAGAAACATCCGGTATATTTGCAAGGAAAAAAGCATAACCTATGATGAACTTGCAGAAGGCGTGGGAAGTACTCGAAAAGACTTGGAAAAATTGACTTACGGTCAAAATTATTCTGAGGAGCTTTTAGGGCTTATTGCAAATTTTTTGGAAGTAACTGAGGAGGAACTTACAGATAAAGATTTCATAAGAAATAGGAGAGAAAAGATATACTTGGTAAGCAATATAAGAATACTTCGTATGCTTAAAAGCATGGATTATGCTGATATTGCTTCAAAAGCAGGAATAAACATTAAAACCTTGTATCAAATAGCAAATGGAAATTACTCTTTTTCATCAGAAAAACTTGAACTCATAGCTAAAGCCTTTGACATTACTAAGCAGGAACTTTTGTATCATGATTTTAGCGAAGGAAGGGAAGAACAAGCAGGAAATAATCTAAGGGCTTTGCGGAAAGCGCGGGGAATCAGTATATATGAACTTTCAGAGAAATCTGGAATTAGTGTATACAGGATTGAGAAAACAGAATATACAGGAGAAATAAGAAGGCCAAAAGATTTTGAGAAGCTTGCAAATGCTTTGGAGGTGAGCTGTGAGGAACTTCTTTTTGGCGATTTCCAAAAAAAGTTATAACGATTAGGAACAATTAAATATTCAAATTCCTAAGATAAGTGAAAAGAAATTAGTCAAGTTTTGATTGATTTCTTTTCACTTTTATAATTTTTTAAGCATAAGACATAAAAAAAATAATATAATTAAAGTAAATACATCTTGAAAAAGCTTATAAAAAATGTTATACTAATAAAGTGCTTGATTTTTAGCGCTTGTTTTAAGGAGGAAAATATCTTATGAGTAAAGTAATGTGGAAACCAGGTACTTTCATATATCCAATTCCAGCAGTGATGGTAACATGTGGAGACATGGAAAATTCAAATATAATTACTATCGCATGGACAGGGATAACTTGTTCTACTCCAGCAAAGGTGTATATTTCTGTAAGACCAGAAAGATACTCATATGAAATAATAAAAGAAAACAAAGAATTTGTTATTAATTTAACTTCAAAAGATTTGGTTTATCAAACAGATTGGTGCGGAGTTAAATCTGGAAGAGATGTTGATAAATTTAAAGAAATGAATTTAACAAAAGAAAAAGCAAACTTTGTAAAATGCCCAATGATAAAGGAAAGTCCTGTATCAATAGAATGTAAGGTTACAGAAATAAAGGAACTTGGAGGACATCATATGTTTTTAGCTGATGTTTTAGCAATAAATGCAGATGATAAGTATATTGATGAAAATGGTGCTTTTGATATATCAAAATGTGACTTAGTTGCATATGCAAATGGTGGATATTATAATTTAGGGGAAAAAATAGGAAAGTTTGGTTTTTCAGTTCAAAAAAAGAAATAAATGAAAACTAAGAATTATGTAAATAGTTCTTAGTTTTAAATGTTTAATAATATATGGAGGAAGAAAAGGAATGTTTGACAAAGTAAAAGAAGAATGTGGAGTATATGGAATATATACAAAGAAATCAAAGGAGAGTTTAGCACCAATAATAAGTGTAGGACTATCAGCACTTCAACATAGAGGAGAAGAGAGTGCAGGTATTGCAATAAATAAAGATGGAATAATTTCATATAGAAAAGAACTTGGGCTTGTTTCTAAAGTCTTTCCAAAACATAAATTAGAAGAAATGCCAGATGGAAAAATGGGGATAGGACATGTTAGATATTCAACAACAGGAGAAGCAAAAAAAGAAAATGCTCAGCCTATGGTTGTAAGGCATAAGAAAGGAAACTTAGCAGTTGTACATAATGGAAACTTAACTAATGCTTCTGAGCTTAGAGCTGAGATTGAAGATGAAGGACATATATTTACAACAACAACAGATACAGAAGTTATTTGTCATGTAATTGTACAAGAAAGAATGAAAACAAAATCTATAGAAGAAGCAATTGAAAATACTATGAAACGTTTAAAAGGTTCGTATTCTTTAATAGTAATGACTTCAAAAAAAATGATTGCAGTTAGAGATCCTCAAGGATTTAAACCTCTTTGTATGGGAAAAACAGATGAAAAAATAATTTTTGCATCAGAGAGCTGTGCACTTGATATTACAGGTGCAAATTTTGAAAGAGATGTAAAACCTCGGTGAAATAGTTGTTGTAACAGATAATAAGGTAGAGTCTATTGAAACAAATCAAGAGGCTACAAAAGGTCTATGTGTGTTTGAATATATCTATTTTGCAAGACCAGATTCAATTATTGATGGTATAAGTGTACATAAATTTAGGGAAGACGCAGGAAGATATCTTGCAAAACAAGCCCCTGTTGATGCAGATATTGTTGCAGGAGTACCAGATTCAGGATTAGATGCTGCACTTCGGATATTCAAAAGAATCAGGGATTCCTTATGATATGGCATTTACAAAAAGCAAGTATATAGGAAGAACTTTTATACAAAATACACAGGATACAAGAAATGAATTAGTTGGTCTTAAGTTAAATCCTATAAAACCTTCTGTAAAAGATAAAAAAATAGTTTTAATTGATGATTCAATTGTTAGAGGAACAACTATTACAAAGCTTATAAAAATACTTAAAAGAGCAGGAGCAAAAGAAGTTCATTTAAGAATTGCAGCACCAGCATTTATAGATGTATGCTATTTTGGAACAGACATAGACAACAAAGAAGATTTAATAACCAATAATAGAACAGTAGAAGAAGTAAGAAAAATTGTAGGTGCAGATAGCTTAGAGTATTTAAGTTTAAAAAGTTTAGGTGAGATAACAAAAGATTGCCATGTAAAAGGTCTTTGTACAGGATGTTTTAGCGGAGAATACCCAATTGATGTTCCAAAAGATATAAATAAAAATTCTTTTGAAGAAATAAAATTTTAAAATAAATAGTTTTAGAAGTGTTTAGGACATAAGTCTTAAGCATTTCTTTTTTGTCGAAAGAATGTCAAAATTCGACATAACTTCTTAAAATTTACTCTTGGAAAAAATTACCAAATGATATATAATTAAAAAAACGAAAAAAGGAGGCATAAAATTGGATATAGATTATTGCGAAAAGGACAAGCTATTAACATTTAAAATTACAGAAGAAATTGACCATCACTGGTCGGAAAAAATAAGGAGGCAAGTAGATAATGAAATTGAAAGATATGTTCCTAAAAGAGTGGTATTTGATTTTGATAAGGTTACTTTTATGGACAGTGCAGGGATAGGGATGTTAATTGGAAGGTATAAAGTAATTAAAATGTTAGGTGGAAATTTGGAAATGGTAAATGTAAAATCAAATATTAGGAAAGTGCTTGAAATGAGTGGAATACCTAAAATTATTAAAATAGCTTAAGATAAGGAGGAAATATGTAATGCAAAATAAGTATGATAATGAAATGACTTTAGAAATTGCTAGTAAATCAAACAATGAAGCTTTTGCAAGAGTTACTGTTGCTGCTTTTGTAACAAGCTTAGATCCAACTATAGAAGAAATTGCAGATATTAAAACAGCGGTTTCAGAGGCAGTTACTAACTGTGTAATACATGGTTATGAAGGAAAGGAAGGCATTATTAAGGTTAATGCCAAAATAATTGGAAAAAAAGTAATAATAGAAATATCAGATACTGGAAAGGGAATAGAAAATATAGACATAGCAAAAGAACCATTATATACAACTAAGGCTGATTTAGAAAGATCTGGAATGGGATTTACTATAATGGAGAGTTTTATGGATGAATTAAAGATTGAATCAATACTTGGACTTGGAACTAAAGTAACTATGGTGAAAAATATCAAAGAAAACTAACAAAGGAGACAAGTCTAAATGTATGAAAATCGATTAGAAGATATAAAAAATGCAAGCCTTGGGGATAACGAAGCGATGACTAAACTGATAGAAGATAATCAAGGGCTTATTTGGAGTATTGTTAAGAGGTTTTGCGGAAGAGGATATGAGCTTGAAGATTTGTATCAAATTGGTTGTATGGGGTTTATAAAGTCTATAAAGAGGTTTGATGCAAGTTATGCTGTTAAGCTTTCTACATATGCAGTACCTTATATTTTAGGTGAGATTAAGAAATTTTTACGCGATGACCGGAATTATTAAAGTAAGTAGAAGTATAAAAGAGCTTAATATGAAGATTAGTAAGCTTGAGGAAGAATATTTAAGGGAAACAGGAGAGAATATATCAATAACGGAGATTTCTAAAAGACTTAAAATAGCTAAAGAAGAAGTAGCTGCTGCAATGGAAGCAAGAAATCCAGTTGAATCTATTTATAGAGAAGATGGAAAGTCTGATGATGATAAAAATCTTAGTCTAATAAATAAACTTCCAGCAAGTGAAAATGAAGAAAATGAAATTGTTAATAAAATAACTGTGAGTCAATTAATTGAAGGATTAGAAAATAAGGAAAGACAAATAATTTTACTTAGATTTTATAAAAATAAGACTCAAACTGAGGTTGGAAAAATACTTCGGAATATCACAGGTACAAGTTTCTAGAATAGAAAAAAAGGTTTTAGATAGAATGAAAGCTAGTTTGGAGGCAGTATGAAGAAAATTACATTATATATTTTAGTTGTGATAGGTATATGTTTCCTAATACCTATATTTTTTACAGTGAAATTTAAGGTAGAAGAAGTTTCGAAAATGCAGGATGTACCAGAGTTAGAAATAGAAAAATATGCATATAGTGATTTTGGTACAATTAGGCTTTTACACATAGATACAAATGAAGTTGAGGAAAAAGCTTTAGATGATTATATAGCAGAGGTTGTTTCTGCTGAAATGCCTGTAAGTTATGAAATGGAAGCTTTAAAAGCTCAAAGTGTAGCAGCAAGGACATATACTTTATATAAATTAATTAGAGGAACACCTCATGATAATAGTGATATATGTGATAAGGCTTCTTGCTGTCAGGCTTGGATTTCTAAGGATAAAAGAATGGAAAAGTGGGAGAATAATAAACAGGAGAATTGGAATAAAATTGTAGAAGCTGTGAATAGTACGGTTCGGGGAGATTGTAACATATGAAGGAAAAATTATAAATGCTTTTTTTCACGCAAATAGTGGTGGCATGACTGAGAATGTTTCAAATGTATGGGGAGGAACTGATTTGCCATATTTGAATCCTGCTGAGACTAGTGGAGAAGATGCATATCCACAATATGCATCTGAGGCACTATTTTCTAAAGATGAATTTTTAAATAAGCTTAAAACTAAGGCACCAGATATTGTAATTGATTTTAATCAAGATAATTGGATGGAAATTTTAGAATTTACTCCAGGAAAAAGAGTAAAAAGAGTTAGGTTTGGTAATAAAGAATTTTTGCGGAACTGAGATTAGAACTATTTTTGGACTTAAGTCTGCTAATTTTACTGTTAGTAAGGAAGAAAACATTAAATTTAATGTTATTCGGATATGGTCATGGAGTTCGGACTTAGTCAGACAGGTGCTGATGCTCTTGCAAAGCAAGGAAGGACTTATGTTGATATTTTAAGGCACTTTTATAGCAATACAGATGTGCTTACTCTTGAATAATTTTTTTGTATAAATTTTGAAAAACAGGAAATACTTATATTAAAGCTAAGATTAAAACTTTAAGGAGGAAAGTATTATGAGAAATGATAGAAGACCTGATAGGAGAAGAAGTTCTAATGGTCATAAAATTAATGAAGGAGGATTTAGCTTAAAGAGTGCACTGTATGTTGCTTTGATTATTTTGGCTTTGGGATTGATTGCATTTTTTATAACTATAAATGTTTATAACAAAAGCTTAAATAAAGCTTATAGTGACATAGAAACAAAAGCTGTAGGAGAGAGTAAAGAACAAGAAACTTTAATGGATAAAGCAGAAGAAGCAAGTTCTCAAATTGGAAAGAGTGTTGAGGAGCAAGAGACTAATGAAGTTCAAGTTGTACATGAAAGTGAAACTACAGAAGTTCAAGAACAAGAGAGTACAAGCAGAAATGAAGAACCTAAGGTAGAAAATAATGTTCCTGTGAAAAAAGAAGAGCCAAAAGAAGAAGTAAAAGAAGAACCTGTAAAAGATCCAGAATTTGAAAAACCTGTTGAAGGTGAAAGACTTAAAGAATTTGCAAAAGATAAACTTGTTTATTCTGAAACTTTAAAAGAATGGACAGGACATACAGGTATTGATATAAAGGCTGATAAGACAACTGTTGTTAAAGCTGCTGAAGCTCGGAAAAGTTACTGCTATTAAGAATGATCCTAGATATGGTACAACTGTTATAATAGAACATGTTAATGGTTTTGAGACTAGATATGCAAATCTTTTAACTGCTGAGTTTGTTAATGTTGGTGAAAATGTAACAAAAGGACAAACTATCGGAACTGTTGGAAATACTGCTACTTTTGAAATTTTAGATGATTATCATTTACATTTTGAAATTTTAAAAGATGGAGAGTATCAAGATCCACTTATCTTTGTAGAATATTAATTTTTTCTTAATGTCATTTGGTTGTCACTTTTTTCTTGATATAATTAAAGAAAAAAGTGATAGCCTTTTTATTATTCAAATATATTACAAAAATGCCATATTTGGTAAGGAAAATCGATTGCAAATTTGGTTTTATTAGTATAATATAGAGGTATATAAAGCTTTTATGTAGTAAATGAGGTGGCTGTATATGAAAATTTTTAAAAGAATTTTATTAGGGATAATTATAATTTTAGTTGTTTTAGGGGTAGGGATTGTTGGAAATGGGTACTTTTATTATCGAGAAGCACTTAAGGAGATGCCTCTTGCAGATAAAGTCAGTTCTATTAGAGAAAAAGAGAATTATGCTTTAATTAGTGAAATGCCAAAAATTTATAAAGAGGCTGTTGTATCTGTTGAAGACCATAGGTTTTATAGTCATATGGGAATTGATGTTATTGCAATAGGAAGAGCAGTTGTGAATGATATCAAGGCAATGAAGTATGTTGAAGGAGGAAGTACTATTACTCAGCAACTTGCAAAAAATATATATTTTACACAAGATAAGAAATTTTCAAGAAAAATAGCAGAAATGTTTATGGCTTTTAATATTGAAAGAAATTATGAAAAGGATGAAATTTTGGAGCTTTATTTGAATACTAGTTATTTTGGTGATGGTTATTATACAGCAAAAGAAGCTTGTAATGGATATTTTGATAAAGAGCTTAGTGAAATGTCTGATTATGAAGCTATTTTGCTTGCGGGTATTCCAAATGCACCTTCTGTTTATGCTCCAACTAAAAATCCAGAGCTTGCTAGACAAAGGCAAAAGCAGGTTATGAATAAAATGATAAAATATAATTATTTGACAGAATCAGAAGCAAATAGTATAATTAATTCAAAATAATGGTGTGGAGGAGCTTTTTTTGAAAAAGATTATATACTTTTGTGGAATAATTGCACTAATAATAGTTATTTTACTGAATATACTTTTTACTGCAAATTTGAATATTGATGAGAAGATTAATATAGAATTTAATAATTTTTTTTATATATTTGGAGTAATTATTACTCGGCGCTTTTATATTTTTTATGACAAGACTTTTAAATAAGTATTTGTTTGATGAAAATGAAAGTAAAAAAAAGATTAGAAAGTACTTACTTATTATAATATGCATTATTTATGGAGGTATTTGTATAGCATGGGTTTTGACTCATTTCCCTGGAATTGTTGGAGACCAAGGTCATGTATGTGATTTAGCACAAACTTTTTTTAATGGAGATTTAGAGGAATATTTTCCAAAAGCTTCATATGCAGGTGTTCCAATGAGAAGATATATGGAAGCATATCATCAGCAAATTCCTCTTTCTGCAATTTTTAGTGTGCATTTTAAATTAATACATATGCCGTTTAGAGAGAGCTTGAGGGTATATAATGTTATTTCTATTTTGCTAATTAGTTTATGCTTATATAAAATAACAAATGAGCTTTCTAAGAAATATGAGATAAATAAAGTTAGGTTCTTTTTCCTTATATTTACATTTTTATCTTTACCAATGCTTTCAACATTTGTTTATGGAGACCTTCCAAGTTTACTTTTATGTTTAGTAGCAGTTTATTTAGTAATGAGATATGTTGAAACAAAAAAATTAAAATATATAATGATTGCAAGCATTTCTACTATGTTTGCATATATGATGAGAATGAATAGCTTAATATACATAATTGCAATTCTGATATATTTAGGACTTAATATATTTAAGAATAGAAAAGAAAATAAATTAAAGCAAAATTTAATAGAAATAGCTATACTTTTAGGATTTATACTTATCACAGTTATGCCAGCAAAACTTATAACTAATTATTTTTTAGAAAAGTATGATATGGATAAAGAAAATAGTTATCCAAATGTTAGTTACTTTTTAATGGCAATGGAAGAAGGACCTAGATATAATGGATGGTATAGTGAAGAAATTGGTGAATATGCTTTAAAAAATACAAAACAAGCAAAGGAAGAATATCCAGAAAGAATAAAAGAAAGACTTAAATATTTTCTTGAAAATTTGGATTATGCATTTGAGTTTTATTCAAATAAAATAGCATCAATGTGGACAGAAAATACATATGGAGCAGTTTGGATAAATAAATATGATGATGTGATGAATGAAAAATTAGTTCCAGTACTTTCGTTTTATCAAAAGGCATGGATTTTACTTACATGTATATGTATTTTAGTTATGTTAGTGCAAAATAGGAAGAATTTATCATTAGAACTTTTACTTTTACTTACAATTTTTGTTGGAGGTTTTGCATTTCATATATTATGGGAAGCTAAGTCTAGATATATTATTCCATATATAATAATCTTAGTGCCACTTGCTTCTATAGAGATTAAGAATTTAAAAATAGGAGGGAAAGTTTTATGAGGAAAATTATTACAATAAGTAGAGAATTTGGAAGTGGAGGAAGAGAACTTGGAAAAAGACTTGCAGAAAAGCTTAATTTTGCATATTATGACCGTGAAATTATAACAGAGATTTCTAAAAAAATGGGTGTTACAGAAGAATATGCTCAAAAATTATCTGAAAGAGGAATTTATAAACACGCTTTCCAAATAGCAAAGTCTTTTACAGTATATTCTGAAATTCAAAACAATCAAACAGAAATACTTGTTGCACAGCAAAAAATCTTGAAAAATATAGCTGAAAATGGAAATGCTGTGATAATAGGAAGAGGAGCAAATGTTATATTGAAAAAATATAATCCCATGAACATATTTGTTTATGCAGATATGGAAGCAAAAATTAATCGTTGCAGAATGAAAGTAGAAGAAGATAGAAATTTATCTGATAAAGAAATGGAAAATAAAATAAAACAAATTGACAAAAACAGAAAAAATTATCATAAAATTATTTCTAATCTAGAATGGGGAGATAAAAGAAATTACGACCTTTGTATCAATACAAGTAATTTAGAAATAAAAAAGATAATACCTGCACTTGCAGAATTTATAGGAGAATATTTTGGAGGAGATAGAGAATGAAAATACAATTATCAGAACATTTTACATATAAAAAATTAATTAAATTTACAATACCAACAATTATTATGATGATATTTACATCTATTTATGGAGTTGTTGATGGAATTTTTGTTTCAAATTGTGTAGGAAGTGATGCATTTGCATCAGTTAACTTAATAATGCCAGCAATTATGATACTAGGTTCTATTGGCTTTATGTTTGGAACAGGAGGAAGTGCACTAGTTTCAAAGACAATAGGAGAAGGAGAAAAGGAAAAAGCAAATAGATATTTTTCTATGTTAATATATCTTCTTGTGATTTTAGGGCTAATATTAACATTTATTGGTATTATTTTTATAAAACCAATTTCAAATATCCTTGGTGCAGATGAAAATATGCTTGAAAATTGCGTTACTTATGGAAGAACACTCCTTATATTTTTAGTACCATTTTTGTTGCAAAATACATTCCAAAGTTTTTTAATTGTTGCAGAAAAACCGACTTTTGGACTTATTATATCAATTGTATCTGGTGTACTTAATATGTTTTTGGATTTTTTACTTATATATGTTTTCGAAATGGGAGTATTTGGAGCTGCATTAGCAACAGGCATAAGTCAAGCAATCGCAGTTATTATTCCAATAATATATTTTATATTTAATAAAAGTAGTATTTTAAAACTTTCGAAAGCAAAATTTGAAGGGAAAGCAATTTGGAAATCTTGTATGAATGGCTCATCAGAAATGGTCACTAATCTTTCTATGTCACTTGTGAATATGTTATTTAACATGCAATTAATGAAATATGCAGGAGCTAATGGAGTAGTAGCATTTGGAATTATTATGTATGTAGGATTTATTTTTTCTGGTACATATATAGGGTATTCATTTGGAACAGCACCTATTATTCGGATACCATTATGGTGCTGAAAATACTGAAGAACTTAAGAGCTTACTCAAAAAAAGTTTAAAGTTAATGATTATAACATCTGTTGTTATGACTATTTTAGCTGAACTTTTATCAAAAACACTTGCTTCAATATTTGTAAGTTATGATGAGAATTTACTTGAAATGACTATTAGAGCTATAAGATTATTTGCACTTTCATATATAATAAGTGGAGTAAATATCTTTACATCATCTTTCTTTACTGCATTGAATAATGGAATAGTATCAGCTATTATTTCGTTTTTAAGGACATTAGTTTTCCAGATAGCTATGATATTCATATTGCCAATATTTTTGGGGCTAGATGGAATTTGGATTGCTGTAGTATGTGCAGAAGTACTAACACTATTTGTTAGTATAGGATTTTTAATTAAGGATAGAAAGAAGTATCAATATGCATAATATAAATGAAAAATTAAATACAAAAATTTTGGGAAAGGAATTTATCTATCTAGAAGAAATACGGTTCTACTCAAGACTATATAAAAGAATTATTGAGATTACAAAAATGTAAAAATGGACTAGTTGTTCTAGCAGAGAATCAAACAAAAGGAAAAGGAACTAATGGAAGGAATTGGTATACAAGCAAAAAAGAAAATCTGACATTTTCATTTTTTCTTTCTCCTAAATGTAATATATCAAATTTAAAAAATTTGACTTTGATAATATCAGAAACTATTGTTAGTGTGATAAAAGAGTTATATGGGTTTTCTTTAGAGATAAAATATCCAAATGATATAGTAAAAAATGGAAAAAAACTTCGGAGGAATACTTACAGAGAGCTACACAAAAGGAGAAATAACAGAAAATATAATAATTCGGGATAGGTTTAAACATAAATCAAACAGAATTTGATGAAAGAATAAGTAAAATAGCAACATCACTAAAACAGGAATTTAAACAAGATTTTGAAAGAGAAAAAATTCTATTACACTTTTTAAACGAATTTGAAAAAGCATATTTGAAGCTAATATAAGTTTTTAAGAAAATAGATTGACTTTTTTCATTACAAAATTGTAAGGGTTTTGAAATGTAAATCTATGGAAAAACTTATAAAGAGCTGATATAATTTTGGTATAATGTAAGAAAGGAGAATTAGAAAGCATATGGGAAAAGTTCTTGAAGTTAAACAAATAGAAAAATATTATGGGAACAAATCTAATTTAACAAAAGCAATTGATAATATCAGTTTCTGTGTAGAAAAAGGCGAATTTATAGGCATAATGGGGGCATCTGGTAGTGGGAAAAGTACACTTCTTAACTGTATTTCTACAATAGATAAAGTTACAGCTGGGCACATAAATGTAAATGGCACAGATATTACAAAATTAAAAGGAAACAGTTTAAATAAATTTAGGAGAGAGGAATTAGGCTTTATATTTCAAGATTTCAATTTATTAGATACATTAACTGCTTATGAAAATATTGCAATTGCTCTTACAATTCAAAAGGTAAGTACAAGTGAAGTTGAAAGAAGAGTTAATGAAATTGCAGAGAAACTTGGAATTAGAAATATTTTAGAAAAATATCCATATCAAATTTCAGGAGGACAAAAGCAAAGAGTTGCTTCAGCTAGGGCAATAGTTACAAATCCTAAGATGGTTTTAGCAGATGAACCAACAGGTGCACTCGATTCGAAGTCTGCAAGGCAACTTTTAGAAACTTTTGAATATTTAAACGAGGAATTAAAAACAACTTTGCTAGTTGTTACACATGATGCATTTACTGCTTCATATGCAAATAGGATTTTATTTATAAAAGATGGGAAAATTTTTAATGAGATAATCAAGGGAACAAATTCAAGAAAAGAGTTCTTTGAGAAAATTATAGAAGTTCAAACTCTTCTTGGAGGTGATTTAAGTGATGTACTTTAAATTATCATTTCAAAATATTAAAAAGAGTTTTAAAGATTATGGAATATACTTTTTGACATTACTATTTGGAGTTGCAATATTTTATATGTTTAATTCACTAGATAGCCAGCAAGCAATGCTTAAGGTATCAGAAAGTACAAGAAAAATGATTGGGCTTATGATAGATATGCTCGGGATTGTTTCTGTGTTTGTATCAATAGTATTAGGACTACTTATTGTGTATGCAAATAAATTTTTAATTAACAGAAGAAAAAAGGAATTTGGAATATATATGACACTTGGAATGGGAAAAAGGCAAATTTCCAAAATTATTATATTAGAGACAATTTTTGTTGGAATAATTTCGCTAATTGTAGGTATTATTGTTCGGAGTTTTTGCTTCACAATTTATGTCTGTGATTGTTGCAAAAATGTTTGAAGCAGATATGTCTGAGTTCCAGTTTGTATTCTCACAAGAAGCTTGCATAAAGACAATTATATATTTTGCTATCATGTATTTAGCTGTAATGTTTTTTAATACAATTACTATATCAAAGTATAAACTTATTGATTTGCTTCATGCTGATAAGAAAAATGAGAAAGTTAAGCTAAGAAATCCAATTTTGGCAATTTTTATATTCATAATAGGAACATTCATACTTGGATATGCCTATTACCTTGTAACTAAAGGAGTAAGTAGTATAAAAAGTGAAATAGAATTACTTGTTCCAATTATACTTGGAATTGTTTCTACAATACTTATATTTTGGGCATTTTCTGGATTCCTTCTTAAAACTATACAAATGATGAAAAGAATATATTATAAAGGAACAAATATGTTTATTCTTAGACAATTAAACAATAAGATTAATACAACAGTTATTAGTATGAGTGTTATATGTTTAATGCTATTTATGACAATTACTATTTTGTCTTCAAGTTTATCTTTAAGAGTAGCTATGGCAAAAGATATGGAAGAAATGACACCAGTAGATATAAACCTTTATAAAACAGCAAATTTGAAAGAAAGTACAACTAAGAAGAATGGAGAGATAGTATTTTATTCAAAAGAAAAAATTGAAAATTCTAAAATACCACTTAGCCAAACACTTGAAAATTGCGGGCTTGATATGAATGTCCTAAAAGATACTGTTGAAATTCCAATATATAAGTGTGATGATGTTACAACGGAAAAGTTTTTTGGAAAGTATATAGATACTGTAAAACCTCAGTTTCCATATTTTAAATTTGAAGCGCTTGAAGAAATAGTAAAAATTTCTGATTATAATAAAATTGCTAAACTTTATGGGATAGAGGAGTATGAATTAAATAATGATGAATACATAATGCTTTGCAATTTTGAAGGCATGAAAAATATGAGAAATATAGCTCTTAAAGATGGAGATAATTATTTAGAAATTGCAGGAGAAAAATATAAATCTAAATATAATGAATGTAAGGAAGGATTTATAGTTATTTCAACAAGTCATTCAAATATTGGTATTATTCTTGTACCAGATAGTTGCAATTTAGAAGAAGAGGATAAAGACATGTATTTATTAGCTGGAAATTTTAATGCAAAAAAGGAGGAAGAAAAAGAAGAAATTCATAAAATTTTTGCGGATAATAATTCAGAATTATTAAGGAATTTAGCCGAAAAGGATTTTAAAGTTGATGGAATGACTAAAATAACTATTATAGAATCAAGTGTAGGTGTTGCAACTATTGTTACTTTTATTGCAATTTATTTAGGACTTATATTCTTAATTGCGAGTTCTGCTATCTTAGCACTAAAACAACTTACAGAAAGTACAGATAATAAAGAAAGATATGAGGTCTTAAGAAGAATTGGCTGTGATGAAAAGATGATAAATAAATCGCTTTTCTGGCAAATACGGAATTTTCTTCTTATTGCCACTTATTCTTGCAGTAATTCATTCTATTTTTGGCATACAGTTTGTTATGACTATGCTTGAAGAGATGACAGATTCGGCAGAATTAGTAAGCTCTATAGTTTGTGCTGTAGCAGTGTTGGGAGTTATTTATGGTGTATATTTTCTTGCCACTTATTTTGGAAGTAAGAGAATTATTAGGCAAGATTAGGTAAAAATTAAGAAATAATAAATTTTTGAAAAATTTATGCGATTTCTATTGATTTATTTCTGAAAGTTGTTTAAAATATATAGAGATAAAGTTCAAAGGAGATAACATAAAATGGGAAAAAGTAAAAGAGAAAAGAAATCAAATAAAAAAGTAAAAAGAATTGTAATAATTGGAATCTTAGCAATTATTACAATAGGAGCATTTATCTATCTAGGAATGACAATGTCTGAAGAAAGCAAAGAACAAAAAGAGTATGATAGTTTATCAGAGGATATAACAAGCGCTAGTAATAAAGCAGAAGGAGAAGAAAAAACAGAAAGACAATTAAAACTTGAAGAATTACATAATGAATATAATGATGTTGTAGCATGGCTAGAAGTACCAAATACAAAAATGAGTTATCCAATAGTTCAAACAGATAATAATGAATATTACTTAGACCATACATATAAAAAAGAATATTCAGCAAGAGGTTCAATCTTTTTAGATAAAGATGTAAGTTTTGATAGACCAAGTGATAATTTCTTAATTTATGGGCATAGAAATAAAAATGGTGCTATGTTTGAAGATTTATTACAATATGAAAAAGAAGCATTTTATAAAGAACATAAAACAATCAATTTTACAACTTTAAAAGAAGATGCAGAATATGAGATATTAGCAGCTTTCCGTTCAAGAGTATATTATAAACATGAGAAAAATGTGTTTAGATATTATTTCTTCATAAATGCAGAAAATGAAGCAGCATTTAATGATTATGTAGCTTGTTCAAAAAGAGACTCAATGTATAAAACAGGTGTAGATGCAAAATACGGAGATCAATTATTAACACTTTCAACTTGTGCATATCATACAGAAGATGGAAGATTTGCTATTGTTGCAAAAAAGAAATAAAATAATATTATTATAAAAAGCAAAGTAGCCCTCAAATTAATTTGAGAGCTACTTTGCTTTTGCTTAAGAAGACTTAAAGGTCAAGACTTCTTACAGAAAAAGAGAAGGAATTTCTTCCCACTTGCTTGCAGTCTGGTATTTGCATGAAGTATATGTGCTGAAATCAAGAGAAGTCACATTTTGTGCGACAGTTTCTATTTTGCCAGTATTTAGATTGTAGCAGATAAGGTCAAGGCTATTATTGATATAAAATAGCGATTTCCCTTTTCTTGCTATACCAGATTTGACAAAATGTGCGAAATCGTCTGCAATTTTCGTAAGTTTTCCGTTTTTCTCTAGCATGAGAAGTTCACCCATACTGTTATAAATATAACAGCTGTTTTTATCTCCTGCAAGAGGTGAATAAACAGAAAATTCGAAAAATGTGACATCAGGGTCTAGCTCTGCGTTGATTTTCTGACACAGGTCTTCATTTTCTATGCCCAAGGTCCAACATCTAAGTATTCCGTCTACGTAATCAATCATCCAAGTATTTCCTGCAAAGCCAAATACCTTAAAGGAAGGCTCAGCAAGACCGGCAAAGTCAATTGTTTGCCAGTTTGACGCTTGGTCTTTGATTACCCAGGCTCCATTCCAGAGTTCTACAGTTCTATCTGGATTTAAGACTAAACTGTAGTAGTCCGAAAGTTCCCAAGATACGCTCCCATCATCATGGGTTATCCCGAGCTTATGCTCTTTGAGATATGTGCGTATTACTTCGTAGGAGCTATCAGAGAGCTCAGCGGAATTTCCACGAACGCTATTTGTGAATGCATCGATAATAGCGTCAGCGGAAGCTACGGACTTCTCCACAAGCTCTTCACCCGAGCTTATGGCTAGGCATGTGGGCACAAGAATACAGAATGCGAGTACGATTGCGAGACATGCGAGCAAGGTTCTACTTTTTCTCATGAGTTTTCCTCCTAAGTCTAGGAACTAAAGGGTTAGTAGGTACATCTATGTAATCGAGAAAAACAGCCTAGAAATTTTTCTCGTAAAGCACAGGAAAACTTCTTCCATAATGCAATATTGCATTATTATATATCTAATTAAAAGGAGAGTCAATGCAATTTAGGAAATTTTAATATTTGCTTTTTGTTATGCTACATGAACGTTACAATTTTTCAATACTTGAAAATTTATGGAATTTGTTGTAAAATGTAAAAGATTAGTTTTATTTTTGGAGATTTTTAGTATGTATTATGTTTATATGATTAGGTGTGTGGATAATTCTATTTACACAGGAATTACTACTGATGTTGAGCGTAGAATGGAAGAGCATTTTAGTGGAGATAAGAAAAAGTGTGCTAAATATACTCTGGTGCATTTGCCAAAAAAGCTAGAATGTGTATGGGAAACAAGTGATAAGAAAAAAGCTTCTAAATTAGAATATCATATCAAAAATTTGACTAAAAGTCAAAAAGAAAAGCTGATTAAAACACGCAGATTAGATGAATTCTTAGAAAATAAGATAGAGATAAATGAATATATATTTTGTGAGGAGAAATTTAAGCATGGAGAGATTTAAAGAGATTGAAAGAACTATTATTACAAATTATCGTAAAAAGATTTGGAATAAGTTTGTTAAAGGGGTAAAAGAGTTTAAAATGATAAAAGCAGGAGACAGCATTGCAGTTTGTTTATCTGGGGGAAAAGATTCAATGCTTCTTGCAAAATGCATGCAAGAACTGAAAAGGCATGGAGAAATAGACTTTGAGCTTAAATTTTTATGCATGAACCCTCGGATATAGTGATAAGAATATGCAAAAAATTCTTGATAATGCAGAAATTTTAAATATCCCTTTAAATGTGTTTAAAACAGATATTTTTGATAGAGTAGAAAATATTGAAAATCATCCTTGTTATATTTGTGCAAGAATGAGAAGAGGATATTTATATAACTATGCAAAAGAATTAGGTTGTAATAAGATTGCACTAGGACATCATTTTGATGATGTTATTGAAACTATTTTAATGGGAATGCTATATGGAGCGCAAATGCAAACAATGATGCCAAAATTACATAGTACATTTCATGAAGGAATGGAGCTTATTAGACCCCTGTATTATGTCAAAGAAGCTGATATTATTTCTTGGAGGAATAGAAATAATCTAGAGTTTATAAAATGTGCATGCAAGATTACTGAAAAAGATTCTTGTGAGAGCGAAGAAGGGTCAAAAAGAGAAGAAGTTAAAAGGCTCATAAAAGAGCTTAGAGAAAAAAATAAATATATTGATATGAATATATTTAGAAGTGCTCAAAATGTTAATTTAGATACAATAATCTCCTACAGAAGAGGAGATTATTGTAAGAGCTTTTTAGACGATTATGAATAAAAGTTAAATCCATTCGCCATATTTTTTGATATAACGTTTTTTTGCAAATATTGCAAAAAAACAATAAAGAAATGTTACATCAAAAATAAATACAATATACTTAAATGCAATAGGAACAAGTCCTATTAAACTTCCGAAGAGCGGTAAATGGAAGTAAGATTCCGAACTGCTATTAAACCAAATGAAGATAAATATACAGCTTTATGTGCATTGCTCTGGAAAAATGGAAGTTTTGCAGTTCTGATTATGTGCATTCCAAGCAAGTTTGAAGTTATACTATAGCTAAACCAAATTGTCTGGAAAGTTCCGAACATCTCTTACTTTAAATACAAACCAAAGGAAAGCAAATATTAATAAATCAAATGCGGAACTTAATGGTCCCATGAAAAATATGAAGTGTTTTAAGCTATTAATAGATAGCTTTTTTGGTTTTTCTAGAGATTCTTTATCTACATGGTCAAAAGGTAATGTCATTTGACCAAAATCATATAAAAGTCCTTCCATAAGTAATTGTATAGGCGTTTCTGGTAAAAAAGGAAGTAATACACTTGCGATTACAACTGACATAACTTCTCCAAAATTGAAGCTTGTTGAAAGTTTAATATATTTCATTAAATTTGCAAATGTACGTCTTCCTTCAGTTGCACCATCTAGTAAAACATTTAAGTCTTTTTCAAGCAAGATAATGTCAGCTGATTCTTTTGCAATATCAACAGCTGTATCAACAGAAATTCCTACATCTGAGTTTGTGAGTGAAGGGCTATCATTTATCCCATCACCCATATATCCGAACTACATTTCCGTGCTTCTTTTAAAAGTCTTACTATTCTAGCTTTTTGAATTGGTGAAAGTTTTGCAAATATATTTGTTTTCTTAAGAACTCTAAGTACAGCTACATCTGACAAGGTATCTAGTTTACTTCCTGTTATTATATTTTTTGAATTTATATTAACTTTATTGCACACAGCTCTTGTAACTTCTGCATTATCACCTGTTAACACTATTACACGTATTCCAGCATGATTTAATTTTTCTATTGATTCTTTTGCACTTTCTTTTTGGGGGTCTAAAAATCCTATAAATCCAAGTAAAATCATGTCTTTTTCATCAGAAACAGAGAAAGTATTTTCAAGTTTTTCACTATCTTTTTTACATACTGCAACAACTCTTAGACCGTCTTCATTCAATGCTTTACTTATTTTTTTTACATTTTCTTTTATTTCCTTTGTGATATTTGAAACAGTTCCTGAAAAATCTACTTTTGTACAAAGATTTAGTATTTCTTCAACTGCACCTTTTGTTATAAGCTGAGTAGTTTTTCCATTATTTACTATTACAGAAAGTCGTCTACGAGAAAAATCAAATGGTATTTCATCAATTTTTTTGTACTCATCTTTAAACTCACTTAATCCATTTGAATTACCTCTTGCAATAACAGCTTCATCAATACTACCTTTTAGTCCTGTTTGAAAATATGCATTTAGGTATGCATATTTAAGTATTCTTAGGTCTTCTTCGCCATTTACATTTAGATATTTTTCAAGCACAATTTTATCTTCTGTTAGAGTTCCAGTTTTATCTGTACAAAGTATATTCATTGCACCAAAATTTTGAATTGAATCTAGTTTTTTTACGATTGTTTTTTTCTTAGACATTCTTATTGCACCTTTAGATAAACTAGATGAAAGTATAACAGGAAGAAGAAGTGGAGTAATACCAATAGCTATTGCAACAGCAAATGTAAATGCTGTTATAATTTCATGCTTCCAAGCATTTAGCATAAATACTAGAGGAATCATGATTATCATAAATTTTATTAATAGTTTGCTTATGTCTTCAATGCTTTTCTGAAAAGCAGTTTTTGGCTTACCTCTATTTATTGTATGTGCAATTTTACCGAAATAGGTTGAATCTGCAATTTTTATTACTACACCTTTCGCGCTCCCAGAAATAACATTGGTTCCCATGAAGCAAATTGTATCAATATCTGAAATGCTATCGATTTCGTCTAGTGTTAACTCAGTTTCAGGAGCTTTTTTGACACTATCTGATTCACCGGGTTAACGAAGATTGTCCGAACATATAGGTCTTTTGCTTCTATTATTCTAAGGTCAGCAGGTATCATGCTTCCAGCAGATAGTAAGACAGTATCTCCAATTGTTATTTCTTTTATTGGGATTTCTGTTTCTTTTCCGATTTCTTAAGACTATAGCTGTTGTTGCAACTAGTTCTTTTAACTTTTCCGCAGATTTATTTGAACGATATTCTTCGAAAAAATCAAGAAGTGTACTTGCACTGACTAAGATTGCTATTACTATTATATTTGCATAACTTGGTGTTTCTGGAAGGTAGATATCTGTATAAATTAGAATTAGAACTATTCCAAGTAAGATTGAGTTAAATGGTGTGAATAGGCTTTCAATAAAGTAGTTATACCACTTTTTAGGTTTCGTTTGTCTTACTTCATTAAATCCGATATTTTTTTAGATTAGCGTTTGCTTGTGAACTAGTTAAACCAGTTTTTTCTACTTTTTGAGCATTCAGAAATTCTTCTTTTGTTTGTACAGCAACTTTACCATATAAACTTTTTATGCTTGTTTCTTCTTTTGAATTTTGTGTTTGCATTTTGCAATCGTCTCCTTATTTTTTTATTTATTATGATTATACCACTATATAGCATAGAATTAAACAAAAAAATTTATTTTTTATATTAAGGGTATAAAGAGAAGTTAAAAAATTTAACTTATAGATTGACTTTGGGTAAAAACAATATTACAATATTAACAAGTTGGTTAAAGTTTAAACTAAAATTAAAAAGCTTTTATGGGAGGAAATAAAAATAGTTTTGGTTTTGTTTGGTTTTGTCTTTGGCTGTTTTTATTTCCTGCCATATGGGTTTTAATATATAAATATAATTTTTATTCTTTTACTAATTCTTGAATTAGGTCATGGACAGAAACGATTTCTTTTATTTTGTCTACATTGCTTCCGCAAAATATTAGGGCATTTTCTATGTTGCCTTTTACAGCATTTATAAGCGCTCTTGTTATACAGTATGGAGTAGTTCCTGCATTACAGGTTTTTATACAACCATAGCATTTGCTTATCTTGCATTTTTCAGTTTCTGTTTGTTTTATAAAGCTATTATTTAGTGCTCTTCCTGGCATTCCAACTGGACTTTTAATTATTTTTATGTCTTCTTTTTTTGCATTTATATACGCATTTTTGAATTCGATTGAAGCATCACATTCATGTGTTGCAACAAAACGTGTTGCCATTTGTACACCACTTGCTCCGAAGATTTAGGTATTTTTTTATATCTTTATTATCCCAGACTCCGCCAGCTGAAATTACTGGAATCTCCTTTTGTTGTTCTTTTTCTATTTCCTTAACATATGTTACTATTTCTTTTGTTATTTCTTCTAAACTTGGTTTTTGGTTTTCATTAAGTTCTTCATTAGTAAATCCTAAATGCCCACCAGCTTCTGGACCTTCTATAACTATCATGTCTGGTGTATAGTCGTATTTTTTTAGCCAATGTTTTACAATTAGTTTTAGACATCTTAATGAAGAAACAATTGGAGCAATTTTTGTTTCTGAACCTTTCACATATTCTGGTAAATCCTTTGGTATTCCTGCACCTGAAACAATTAAATCTATTTTATTTTTTACACATTCTTTTACTATTTCTTTATAGTTATTTAATGCTACCATAATATTTACACCTAATATTTTATCATCTCCTGCTATTTTTCTTGCCTGCGCTATTTCTTTTCCTATAGCACGTAAATTTGCTTGAAGAGGATTTTTATCAAAATCTTCTTCTAAATACCCGATATCTGCTGTTGAAATAATACCAATTCCGCCTTCTTTGCTAACTGCTCCAGCAAGTGAATGCATAGAAACACCAACACCCATACCACCTTGAATTATTGGATATTTAGAACTCTTATTTCCAAGCTTCAAACCTTTCATATATTGACCTCCTTATTATCTAGTTTTCGAAACTAGCTTATCATGAGAGAAGAACTTTTTTCAATTGGTTTGACCATTCAGTCAGCAGAGATTTAATATGACTATTGCTAGTCTGAAATAGAAATTTGTTTCAAAAATATTGCTATTTTTCAAATAAAATAATATAATAAGGAGTATAATTATAGTAAAAAAAGAAAAAATTAAAAAAGGAAAAAGATAAATGCAAAATGAAATGAGAAAAAAGAAAGGCAAAGGGGAGGGCTTTATGAAAAGCGTATTAGTACTTATGGTGTCACAAGTACTAATAAAACTACTACGGTTTTGTCTATAGGGTTTATCTTACAAATAGAGAAGGCTTTGGCGATGAAGGAAATGCTATATATAGTAGTGGTTATCAAATATATGCTATACTTCTTACTATTTCTTCTATAGGTGTTCCAAATGCAATATCAAAATTAGTATCAGAAAAGGTCGCAGTAGGAAATAAAAGGGGAGCAGATAGAATATTGAAAGTTGCACTTATGACATTTGGCGGAATTGGACTCATTGGTACACTACTTTTATTCTTTGGTGCTCGGATATATTGCAAATGTATTTTTACAAATACCAGAAGCAGAACTAACACTTGTTGCACTCTCGCCTGCAATATTTTTTGTTAGTATTGCATCTGTTATGAGAGGATATTTTAATGGAAGAGATAGAATATCTGCAACAGCTAAATCTCAAACATTAGAACAGATATTTAAAACCGCTTTAACAATTGCAGTAGTTGAAATAGTTGTACTTCTTTATGGTACAAATGTAACAGTAATGGCTGCTGGTGCAAATCTTGCGACAACTTTGTCAGTTCTTTTGAGTTTTATGTATTTAGGTTGGTATTATAAACTATATAAAAGAAAACCAAAGCTTGAAAAAACACCAGAATACAGAAGAAGAGTAGAAACACCAATTAGTATAGTTAGAAGAATATTATTTGTTTCTTTCCCAATAGCTTTAAGTGCAATAATGTCAACTTTAAATAAAAATGTAGATTCATTAACAGTAATTAGATTTTTAAAGAAACAAATGACAGAAAAGCAAGCAACAATACAATATGGTATACTTAGTGGAAAAGTGGATACACTTATAACATTGCCACTTTCATTTAATGTAGCATTTTCAACAGCATTAGTGCCTAATATATCAGCAGCAATAGCAAGAGGAGATAAAAAAAGTGCAGCAAAGAAAATATCATTTTCAATGCTTCTTTCTATGATTATAGGTTTGCCTTGTACTTTTGGAATGGCAGTTTTTGCACAGCCAATTTTGAATTTGGTATTTCCTAATGCTACATCAGGAGCTGTACTTTTAGAGATAAGTGCTTTTACAGTTGTATTTTCGGTACTTGCACAAACTGCAAATGGAGCACTTCAAGGGTTGGGTAAAATAATGGTGCCAGCAATTTCAGGATTTCTGCGGTTTGATTGTGAAAATTATTGGAAATATAATACTTTTGCAAATACCAGAAATAGGTGTAAATGGAGCAGCAATAGCTTCTAGCTTGAATAATATTGTTGTGTTTTTAGTCAGTTATTTAGTATTAAATAAAACTATTAAACTAAACTTAAAACCACGTAAATTCATTATAAAACCATTAATAGCAACAATAATAATGAGTGTTTGCTCATACACATTATATATGGTACTTACACGGAATATTGCCATCAGAAAAAATTGCAACAATTATTTCATTATTATTTGCAGTAGTTTTATATTGTGCATCAGTAATTGCTTTAAAAATATTTAAGAGAGATGAAATACTTATGATACCATTTGGAACTAAAATTCTAAAAGTACTTGAAATGCTTGGAATATATGAGAAAAAGCAAGAACAAGAGATATAAACAAAATGACAAAAAAACCAAAAAATAACTTGTCTCTAAGGTTTGAACTAAAAAATATAAGAAAAAAAGAAGGATTTTAAAGAATTTTGACGAATAATCATATTAGTAGATGCTTATGCAATCTGCATAAATGAAACTTATAGGAGGTAAATTAAATGAACAAATCTGATTTAATCGCAGCTATAGCTGCTAAAACTGGAGAAACTAAGAAAAGTGCTGAAGCTTCTTTAAACGCTATGACAGAAGCAATCACAGAAGCATTAGTAAAAGGAGACAAAGTACAATTAGTTGGATTCGGATCTTTTGAAGTTAGAAAAAGAGCAGCTAGAAAAGGAAGAAACCCACAAACTAAAGAAGAAATCAAAATACCTGCATCAAAAGCTCCAGTATTCAAAGCTGGAAAAGCATTAAAAGAATTAGTAAATAATTAATTTATATATTGATATAAATAGGAGACCTCTGGCAATTGCTAGGGGTTTTTAAAATTTGCTTTTTCAGAAAATTTATGATATAATAAATGAACATTCCTGAAAGGGAGAATTATGGAGGTAATTGAAATGAAACGGAAAGTTGAGTGGGCAGCTAAAGTAGCACTGGGCATAGGATTTGTGTTTTTGTTATTCCTACTCATGATGGTTGGAATGGTGTGGTTCTATAATCTTGGAATCACAAGCATATGGAAACTTATAAAACTTGCAGTTCAAGTAGATGGAGGTTGTGCATTAGTAATGATGCTTATAACCTTACAAATGAAAGATGAAGAAATTTCAAAAAATAGTCTACCAGAAGTTGCGAAAAGCCATTTTTGGTTTTCATTAATTTTGGGAACCATTTTTATGGCAATAGCATGTGCAAAGGGATTAATCAAAATAGAGTTTTTCTCATTAGAAATGTTGCTGTTACTTTTCGGCTGTTCTTTTATATTTGCAATTATAATAATGATTGTAGAGATTTCGTGTGAAGGAGAGGAGGAGTAAAATTACCTAAAAAGTGGGGGACTAAAGTCCTCCGCGTTTTAATGTACTTCTGTAAAACTTATATCTTTTTTATCATATTCTTCTGGTTTTAAACCAATTTTATCTTTCATATAATCAAGAATAAACACAAAAGCAATAAAGAAAACACAACCAAGTATCGCAATTGTATTTATAGTAGATATATATTCAAGAAGAAGTGAGGCAAAATAACACATAACAGCACTAAATAGGCTTTCTATAAGAGTATTAACAGAAAATATTTTAGTTGCCATTGAAGAACTAGAAAAGCTATTTAGATATCTTTTTATTAAAGTATAATAAGGACCTTTTATAATATATTGCAAAGAATACATACATAAGGTAATAACCACTGTAAATACAAAATTTGTACTAAACATGGCTGTTAGACCAATTATAATCATTGAAGTAGAAAAAATAAGTGAAAAATATGTAAGGACTCTGTTTTTAAATGCCTTATGGTATAAATTTTGGCACTTAGAGCTAATTGATGAAAGTAGTGTTAGTCCGAGCAAATATAACTCCAAAATATTCTTCTTTTATACCAATTTCTTTAAATAAACTACTTGCAATATTTGAACGAAGTGCGAGTATTGCAGCAAACATTCCAGAAAATAGGAAAAGAGCTTTTAGTCTACGTGATTTAAAAATATTTCTAAATGCGACTTTTAAATCTTTAAAATAAGTTTTATAACTTCCGTTTTCTTCGAGTTTTACTTTCTTAGATGAATCTTCATATGGCTTAAAGTTAAAGGATAAAATCCAAGAAATTATGCACATAGCAAGGCATAAAAACATAGGAAAATATGCGTTAATTACAAACAAAAAGCCACAACTAATTGATGTTAAAGCATCAAATGCATACCAAAATGCAGAACCCTTACCATCTAAATTTGCAAAAGCAGTTCCAGGATGTTCTTTAGCTGTTATTTGATCACGAAGAAAGACAGAGTCTACAAGAGTTTTTAGCGAATATCCAATTCCCATAAGAGCATTTCCTAAAATAGCATGCCACATTTCTTTTGTCAAAATTATTGTTAATATGCTAAGTGCTACTATAAAGTTAGCAAGAATTAAACTCTTTCTTTTTCCTAATAATTCAGTAATATTTATGCTTGGTATTTGAGATAAAAATTTAAAAATTGTATAAAAGGCATCAAAAAGTAATACATTTGATGCTGAAAAGCCTTTTGCTTGTGTTAAAAATAAGAAGTTAATTGAATAGTAAAAAAGTAAATCCCAAGAAAACATCTTATATATAGGAAAAATTCTTTGATTAAATTTTTTTGCTTTTAATAGGTTTTCTTCTGTTAGTTCCATTTTTTCTTTTCCTCCGTTATAATGATAAAATTATACAATAAACTATTTAGTTTGTAAATATAATTTGACAAAAACCTCTTAGACTGATAGAATATTACTATCTAGAAAAAGGAGTAAATTAAAATGCTAATCTATCCTAAAGTTTACCTAGAGAATGTAACAAAAATAACAATAGATTTTTTAAATGAAAATAATTTAAAAGCGGTTATATTAGATATAGATAATACTTTGCTTGATTTTGATAAAAAAATATTAGCAGGTGCAAAAGAATGGTGTAATAATTTAAAAAAACAAAACATAAAATTTTATATACTATCTAATACTAATAAAAAAGAAAAAGTAGAGAAGGTTTCAAATGAATTAGACATGCCATATATAATGTTTGCAAAGAAGCCATCTAAGAGTGGGTTTATGAAAGTAAAAACAGAGTTAGGGCTAGAAGCAAATGAAATTGCAGTTGCAGGAGACCAAATTTTTACAGATGTAATAGGTGCAAATCGAGCAAAAATGTTTTCAATACTTACAAAACCAATAGACAAGCGTGATATACTTATAACGAGAATAAAAAGACCATTTGAGGAATTTTTAATCAGAAGATACCTAAAAAGGGGGAAAAATTAAATGTATCCATTTAATATACATATACTTTTTTATGTGCTATTTTGTGTACTAGGAGCTATTTCTGGGCAAATTTCAAGTTGGTGTATAAAAAGAATGCCAGAGCATAAGAAAGTGCTTTCAAAAGATTTTTTTAAAGAATTTAAGATTGATTATAAACTTATTATTATTACAATTATAATTTATATGGTTTTATTAATAATGTATGGAATTAAAAATCAGTTTTTAAATAATTTGCAATTGATAAAATATATAATTCTTACTCCAATGTTAATTTCAGCATTTGTAATTGACTATAAATACCAAATAATACCAAACAGATTAAATCTTACTATTTTTGAAGTTGGACTAGCATCTAGTTTTGTAGCAGGTTTATATAATATGAACCTTTTGACAGATTCTCTGCTTGGAATGGCAGTTCGGAGGAGGAGTATTTTTAATTATAACTTTAATTGGAGGGTTTATCGCAGGAAAAGAAGCTATGGGTTTTGGAGATGTAAAATTCATGGGCGCATTGGGGCTATATTTTGGACTTGCAAATATAATTACGATAACACTTATGGCATTTTTGTTTGCAGCAATTATTAGTGTATTTTTGCTTATAACAAAAATCAAGAAAAAAAGTGAATATATACCATTTGGGCCATTTATTGTAGTTGCATGTTTCATAAATATTCTTGTGCCATTTGGAATTATCTACACAGTTCTTGCTAAAATTTTCACGCTAGGCATGGCCTAGAGAGGGAGGTTTTATATGAATGATAGATTAAGATACATAAGAAACAACTTAAAATCACAAGACATTCAAGGTATGATAGTATTAAATCCAGTAAATGTGAATTATCTTACAAATATTGATGCAGAAGGAGTTTTGCTTTTAACTTTAAAGGAAAATTATTATATAACAGATGATAGATATATAGAAAAAGTTCAAAGAACTCTTATGATTGATGATGAGATAATTGTTGTAAATAGAAGAGATTTATCTGTTGATGATTATGAGAATTATTTCATGTTTTGTGAAAATGTAGGTTTTGAAGAAGATTATGTGACTTATGCAAAATATAAGGAGATAATGCGTTTATATAAAATTCATTCTTTAGTAGAGACTGAGGGAATAATAGAAAAACAAAGGCAGATAAAGGATTTCGAAGAAATAAAATATATTAGAAAAGCTTGTGAAATAACAGATGATTGTTTTTCACATCTTTTGAAGTTTATAAAAAAAGGTATGACAGAAAAGCAGATTGCAAGTGAGATTGATAGGTTTTTTAGAGAAAAGGATGCGGTATGTGCTTTTGATACAATTGTTGCAAGTCGGAGAAAACTCATCTATGCCACATGCAACACCAACAAATCGTGAGATAAGGAGAGGGGATGTTATAACTATAGATATGGGCTGTAGTTATAATGGATATTGTTCTGATATGACTAGGACGGTTTTCGTTGATACAGTAAGTGATGAGATTAAGGAGGTCTATGACCTTGTCCTAGAAAATCAAAAGATTGCATTAGATGAAATGGGGGAAGGTGCTACAATTAAGATTGTGTCTAGGATTGTTGAAGGTAATTTTAAGATGCATGGACATGATTTTATGCATGCTTTAGGGCATGGCATTGGCTTAAATGTACATGAAGAGCCTATTATTTTTTCTAAAAGTGATAAGTCTTTGAGAGAGAATATGGTTGTTGCTATTGAACCTCGGTGTGTATGTAACTGGTAAGTTTGGTATTAGAATTGAAGATACTGTGCTTATTACAAAGGGAGGTACTGAGTGTTTGACGAATTCTCCTAAGACTTATTGTATAGTAGGCTAGAGGTTGGTATATAAAAGTTATCTGGGGGATATACTAATTCGTCTTTTGGCATTTTTGTTTCTTCTATTTTTTCGACTTCGATTAGGGGTATATCGCCATGATAGTACCCTTTTGTTATTGTTCCAGTGATTTTTACCCATGTTCCGTCTTTATAGTTTTTTGCATTTTCTGATGAGCACAGAAAGCCTACTACTACAGTTTGGAAGTTTGAGCTTACTATCATGTTTCTTGCTAAAACGAATTCGTCTTCTTTTAAGTCATATACTCTATAGATGTAGCCTGTGTATGTTATTTTTTGACCTATATATGTGTTTAGGTCGTCATGTACAGATTTTAGTATGTTTGTGTAGTTGTTTGTGGGAATTTCGTATGAATTTTGTGGGTTTATTGTTTCTTTAGACTTGAATAGGATTTTGTTCACTGTTATTATGCAGATTATTATACCTGCTATTATCATTAGTGTGAATAGGGTTTTGAATAATTTCCCATGGGTTAGTTTTATATTATAAATAAACATTATTTTTCTCCTTCTGTGATTGTATATTGCTAGTATATGTTTAGGTAAGTAAAAATAGAATAATTTTTTTGAAATTACCTTAATGCCACAAAATTGAAAAAATATTTAATTGAAATTAATTCATCAAATTATTGAAAAAATATTGACAAAAGAAAAATTGTAGGATATTATTAAGATGAATTTGAAATCATTTTATAAAGCTTCATAGATGTTTTAAAATGAAGGTGAAAATATGAAGAGAAAAAAAGTATTGATATTAGTAATCGTATGTATTATTATATTCACAGTTATTTATTTTATGTTTGATTGGTTCTTAAAGAATAAATTTGAAATATCACAAAATTCTAAATTAGAAAATAATCTAGATAATGAAATTAGTAATCATTTTTATAAAGAGGCTGAGGAACTTGAAATGCACATATATAATCAAGATGAAATAGGGAAGGAAGAAATACGTATTATTTTAGACAAGACAGAAACAGATAAATAT
>JAAWDU010000093.1 GCA_022793905.1 Clostridia bacterium | reverse complement strand
GAACAAGTAAAATTTAAAATAGAAAACCCAGAAGGGTATAAACAATTATTTAATTAAAGGAGGTAATGTCGAAGGGCAGGAACATATTTAGGTATTCCATTCGATGAAGAAATTTTTGTTAATAGATGGGGAGCAGAACCAGACCCAGTATTAACAGCACTATTAGAAAGTGGTGCAGTAGTAAACAGTGCTGAATTAACAGCAAATTTACAGGGAGCAGGGTTGCAATATACCATACCATTTTTAAAGGATATTGATAGCAATGACCCACAAGTAAATGATGGTAAAACAGATATTACAACAAGTGAAATTGAAGGTGATACACAAAGTGGTACAGCTTATAAGAGAATGAAAGCTTGGACTGCAAGAGATTTCATTAATGATGTACAAGGAGCAGACCCTATGGGACATATCATAGGTAGAGTTGCAAAATATTGGAACAAATATAGACAAAGACAAATCATAAAACTATTAAATGGTATATTTGGAATTACAGGAGATACAGAATTGTCACAACACATTTATAATGTTGCAACTACTGGAGCAAATGTAACAGACGCAAACAAAATTGGTGCAACAACTCTTAATGACGCAATAACAAAAGCATTAGGTGACCACAAAGACAGTTTTGCATTAGCAGTAATGCACTCTGATGTAGCAAAAACACTAGAAAACTTACAATTACTAGAGTATAGAAAATATACTGACCCAAGAGGAATAACAAGCACATTATCTATTGCAGACTATAATGGTAAATTAGTAATAGTAGATGACGGTATGCCAGTAGCTGACAGTACATCAGCAACAGGAGCAAAAGAATATACAACTTACTTATTAGGAACAGGAAGTATATTAATGGGTAAAGGAAATCAAAGTTACCCAGTAGAAGCTATGAGAGAGCCAACTAAAAATGGTGGACAAGATACTCTTATTACAAGAGTAACAGAAGCTTTACACCCAAACGGATTTAGCTTTGAACCAACAGAAAAGAAACTTATTTATAATGATACTGAATTATGGACAAGCGAAAGTTGGAAGAGAAAAATGCCACACAAAACAATTCCAATGGCAAAATTAGTAACAAACGGATAGGAGGAAATAGACTATGTTTGCAATAGTTAATAACAAAGTATATGTAGTTGAAGATAGTAAAATGTTTCCTGTAAATGTATCCAAAGAAAATGGTGTCGAAAAGGTAGGTCAAGCAAAAGACCTACCAAAGACCTATGAAGTATATACAATACAAGAAATATTGATTAAATTCAATATACAAGAAAATAAGCCTTATCTATTTGAAAACAAGAAAGTAGATAAGAAATAGGAAGGAGAGCCAGTCTATGATAACAGAAGAAGAACAACTAAAAGAAATGAGAATAGAAATTCTTGAAAATGTTGAAGACACAAGCAAAGATGAAGTTTTTAAAATAAAACTAAAACGAGCTAAGTTCCGTTATCTTAGACTAGTTTATCCTTATAGATATAGAACAATGGAAGAATTGCCAGATGATTGTGCGAAAGATTGGCAAACAAAATGTGCTATTGAACTATACAACCTATCAGGAGATGAGAACTTAACTTCTTATTCAGAAAATGGATTAAGTGAAACTTATGCTAGAGCAGGTATATCACAAGACTTACTTAATGAATTACCACCACCAGAGGCAGGTGTACCAAGTTGAGTAGAAGTAAATGGAAGAAAAAATCATTATATATTGCAAATTTT
>JAAWDU010000092.1 GCA_022793905.1 Clostridia bacterium | reverse complement strand
CCTTTCTAGTGTATACTGTTAAAGTATTAATTCTATCGAACCGCCCTGTGCCGAACGGCATGCAGTGGTGGTGTGAGAGGACACTGAATAAAATAATTATTCAGTTCCTACTCGATTTCTTGGATATGGAGAATAGGTTTCTGTTAAACCTACCCAAATGAAAACCAAAGCAAGAGCGAAAGAGGAATCACCCTAATCGCTTTAATAATCATAATTTTATTCTCTTATGACGAAAAAATAAAATGTAGTAATATCAAAGGTTTCCTCCTACAAACAATTTAGTAATTTATAAATTTTCACATATTTGAAAGATGAATTGTAAAAAATAAATACAAATTCGTCTTTTTTTGATTTTATAATGAAATTTTTGAAAATAAATGTTATAATCAAAACAATAATTGAAATTAGGCAACCACAGTTGCCCAATTTAAGGAGGCAATAGTATGAATAATGAAATATTACCAAATGATTATAGAGAAACTTTAAATTTAATAATACAAAAAATACAATTAGCACAACAAAAGGCTGTGATTTCTGCTAATATAACTTTGTTGGATTTATATTGGGATATAGGAAATGTTATTTTAAACAAGAAAAAAGAGCAAGGATGGGGTGCGAAAGTAATAGAAACTTTATCTAAAGATATAACTTCTGCATTTCCAGGAGCAAAAGGTTATTCTAGCAGGAATTTAAAATATATGAGCCAATTTGCAAAAACATATTCTAATTATTTAGATGTAAAAGATGAACTTTCAAAAGTTAGTTGGTCTCACAATCTTGTTTTGATGAGTAAAGTAAAAGATGAAAATGAGAGAAATTGGTATATAAACGAAACTATAAAAAATGGCTGGGCAAGAAGTGTGCTAATTCATCAGATAGAATATGGTTTATATGACAGGTCAACAACAGAAGAAAAAATACATAATTTTCCAAAAACTTTACCACCAGTTCAATCTGAATTAGCAGTTCAAACATTAAAAGACCCTTATATATTTGATTTTTTAACATTATCAAAACAATATAAGGAAAAAGATTTAGAAGATCAATTAGTAAAACATATAACACAATTTTTATTAGAATTAGGAGCAGGTTTTGCTTTTGTAGGTAGACAGTATCATTTAGAAATTGGAGGAGAAGATTATTATTTAGACTTATTATTTTATCATTTGAAATTGAAATGCTATGTTGTAATAGAATTAAAGACGGTGGAGTTTCAGCCAGAGTTTGCACGGAAAATTGAATTTTTATTTATCAGCTGTAGACGATATACTAAAAACAGAAGATGACAATCCATCTATTGGTATATTACTATGTAAAGAAAATAATAAAGTAAAAGCAGAATATGCTTTAAAAGATATTAATAAACCCATTGGAATTTCAGAATATGAATTGATAAAAGCAATACCAGAAGATTTAAAATCAAATTTACCAACTGTTGAAGAAATAGAGAATGAAATGGAAGAAAAATTGAAATGATATTAAATTGGGCAACCATGGTTGCCCAATTATAAAAAAATTATGCTTTGAATTTAGAAAATAAGTTCAAAGCAATTTTTTTATGGGAATTTTTTGTCTACAATTAAAAAATATAAAATTATATTAAAAGCAATTTAAAATGGCTAAAAATTAAAAATAAAGCGAATAAACGAAAGAAGGTGAGGGAATGTCTAACTTAAATTTAAAAGGTATATG
>JAAWDU010000019.1 GCA_022793905.1 Clostridia bacterium | reverse complement strand
TTTTTAACTAACTTTTTCTCGTTCTTTTACACGAATTTCTCCTATAATATGATTATCTTTTTGAATAGGAAAGCTCTTGTCATTAGCAATTAACTCCACTAATTTGAATAATCTTTCTCCTTTTTCATTTTTATATGGCATTCTGTAATATTTCTTTTGATAACCCTTTTTAGGTGCCCTAACTAGACACGTTTGCGAAACCGTTAGGGCAAAAAATATCTATTTTCAACTCTTAAATATAGTCAGTTCAAGTAATTGCACGTTTCGTATATACAAAGTGGGATTTTTTGACTATGAATATATAGTAACATAACATTTTATATTTTGCAATAAATATTCAAAAAAGTTTTTGTAACTATTCAGAGCGTAGTAAGAAAAAATAAATTAACTTATACAAAAAATGTGATAAATATATGAAAGGGAATAATTTATGTGGACATCTTAGAACTAGCATTATAGTAATGTGCAAATGATATTTACCTCTGATCAAGCTATTTTTTGATAAAATTGGAGAGTATGAAATTAGAAAGTATTTAGAAGCAGAAAAGTAAACAAAAGAATATGATTTAGTAAGATAGAGTATTTTTATAAAATAATTATTTACAATTTTAGTGTGCAAAGGATGGCAAGTCAACTCAGACTTGCCATCCTTTCGCTCTTAGCTGTATGCAGATTCATCAAAAGCACGATATATCTCCATCGAAGTAAGAATGATATATCCTGGCCCACCATCGATATAGAATCCAGCTGTTTCAAGAGTACCATAGGTTTCATGGTACAAGCTTTCATCATCATCAGCAGTGCCTTGAATTAGAACTTGGCACCAATCACCTTGCTCGTTCTTAATAGCTCTCTTGATTGTTGCCAAATCGGATAAAACGATTTCATATTTTTCAATATTACTTTCGTAATCTCCGAGCTCGACATCCTTAAGATTGCCATTTTGGAGCTTTGCTTCTGCTCTCAGCTCAAGCTGAAATGTTAGCATCCGCTGATAGCGTCGCATTGCCTTGTTGATGACTTTTACCGCCTTGTCGATTACCTGCTTTTCCATTGTGTAGACCTCTCTTCCTTTCGGATTTTAATAAAATGTTTTGTACAAGAGAGTTCTCTCCTAATTAGGCTTAGGAAAGATGTTTTTGCGATTGTACTATTTATATTATAGCACAAATTTATTAAAAAGACAAGCTTTATGTAAATTGCATTTTTGTAATTACTAAATATCATTATTTCTTTTTCAAACTTTTCTTATTTTCTTTTTCTAATTGTTTCAAACTCTTTTTAGGTGTAGGTAATTCTTCTGGCATAGTACCACCATTTTTGGCAATTACTTCTCTTATATTTTTACCAATATTATAATGGGTTTTATTCGCTTCTTTTTCACTACAAATATTATCTTTTTTTAATCTCGATTCAGTCTGCGTAATACGAAAAAGATTTGCTGCAAGTTCTTCACTTCCCATATTATCTAAAATATCTTCTCTATACCTTAAGCCTTTTCTTTTAGCAATATCATCAGCTGTTTCGCCATTGTATAAACCTTTATAACCCGAATTATGAAATCTATCAAAATTTTTGACACCTGCATTTTTTGCAGTTTGATTAAGTGAGTAATTGCCTTTTCTAGTCAAATTTCTTTGATAAAATCTTTTTTCATCTTCTGTTAATTCATTATATTCTTTTTCGCTAATTTCTTGTTTTCTAGTTTGTACTGCAAAGTATGTTTGTGCAAGAGCAATAACCTTTTTTCTTGAATCTCCATTTTGTGCTATTAAATAGCAAGCATAACGAGTTAATTCATAATCTATAATTGTTTTTTGAGCTCCTTTAGGCATTTGAACATTTTATTGACATCAATAAAATGTTCAAATGCACTAATATCACTATTTTGGCAAGATATTTTAGCTTTATCAATTATCTTTTCAAAATTCTGCCAATTTGAATATTGCAAAATAGGCATTAGTTCTCTAGCATACCAAAATTCAATTCCATTTTCATCAATGTGTTTTATATCTTCAAAGGTTTTATTATTATAATTTTCATTCTTTTCTAGTTTATTCATTAATAATCATCTCCATTTCTTAATATGTCTTATTTTATTATAATTTTCTATAAATTGCAAGATATTTTGCGAATGTTTGTTTTTATTCTTGATGAGCAAAACAAGACATTTCTACCTTGCTTTGTTTCTATCTTTTTTATTCTTTTCTTGTTCTCTTTCAAAATGTACTTTATCTTGTTCTACTTGCTCATGTAATTGATGTTGCTTAATTTTTTCTACTCTTTGCATTATATTATTACAATGTTTAATTTCTTCTGTAATAGGATTAATTTGCTTTGAAATTTCTACAATTTCATTTTCTATTGTTTGTTTTTCTTTATCTGTTTTTGCTCTTTTAAGCTTTTTCCAAAGATTTTCTCTTTTACTTTTTAATGGATTTACTCTTGCATAAGCAGATTTCTCAAAATCAAGTAATTCTTGTTCTGTATTTATATTATTTTTTGCTAAAAATTTTGCTTGATTAGAATATTCATCCATTTTTTTGATTTCTGCTATTAGTTCAGGTGTTATTCTTGTCATATTCGATTTTAAGGTGATTTCTGTATTGATACCGAATAATTTCTCATATTGATATATAAGATGGGCAATAGAGCCTTTATTTTGATAATGTTTTTCTTTTTGTTTATTATAATTTTCATAAGTTCTAGTAATTAGTACCATAGGATTAGATGAGTAAGGGAATATGGGATGTATTTCTAGTATTCTCTTGTATATATTTTCTTTTGAGTATTTATTTCCAAACTGTCTTTCAATTCTTGTGTTTCTTTTGTATGGATCACGCCTTATAGATAAAGTTCCGTTTTTGTTTGTAATTACATATCCTAAATCTTGTAGTATTTTTATAAATTCGTTATAATCTTTTGCATTTTCTATTGCATAATCAATAGAATCTTTCATAAGTTCTTTATATAAACTGCTAGTAGCATACTTATTATATTTTTCTTCTTGTGATAATACATTTAATCCATATTCTTCACAAAGTCTATCTGATGTTTTTCTCATTATTGCATAATCTTTTTTAGTGTTATAGAATTTCTTGCCATCTAAAAAGGAAACAGAATTTAGCACAAAATGGTTATGCAAATTATCTGTGTTCAAGTGTGTTGTAACTACTACTTGAAATTTATTTCCCCATAATTCTTCAGCTAGTTTCATACCAATTTTATGTGCTTGCTCTGGTGTTACTTCTCCAGCTACAAAAGATTGTACTGCGTGAAAGCATTGTATTCCATCCGTTTTGAAAAATTGCTTTTTTACATTTATCATTTCTTGATATGATGTATCAGGCATACAGTTTATACCTGATACATATAGTTTTTCTTCTGTTTTTTCTCCGATTTACTGCATAGTTTATTGTTATGTCTAATCTATCTTTTACTTTCCATATTTTTGTTACTGCCATAATTTAATTACCACCCACTAACATTTTTACTTTTTTGTGGTATAAGGTAAACTTCTTCTAATGCTAGTATAAAATTTTGTATTTGATTATATAAAGTTGCATACTTATTTTCATTTACATAGCCTTTATACTGATTATAGACTCTTGACATTTGATTTAAGTTTATTGCCATGCCACGAAGTTGTGATAATGTTTCATAAAATTTTTCATCTGGTTTTTCTTTTAGCTGATAGTCTAAAATTATTTTTCTAAAGAACTCTGATTTATTTAATCCAGACTTTTTTACTTTCTCATTTAATATTCTATTTTCTTCTTCATTCAAAAAGATATTTATTTTTATATTTCTATTTCTTATAAT
>JAAWDU010000018.1 GCA_022793905.1 Clostridia bacterium | reverse complement strand
ATTAGTTGCCAGTTTTTTTATTTTATGATATACTAATTTTAACAGTTGATGAGTCAATTATTTTTTTGAGTAAAATGTGGGAGGACACTATCAAAAATAGGCGATTTTTTCGCAAATAACCTCCTAAAACGCTCCATTGGAAAACAACTTACGAACCAATATGGTATTGTGAGTTTTTATTTTATATGAAACTATAAGTTCTCTTTCTAGGAGGACTTTTTTGATGTTGGAATTTAAAACTATGGAAACCTAGAATATAAAGTTAATGAAATATCTAATAAGCCATTTTATATTAAAGAGCAGAATCAAAAATATAATCTGAAAGAAATTACACAAATTTTAAAAAAATTTAAAGTTTAGACTTTACTTTTTCTGTTTCAGTGAGGAAACAAGTGAGGAGATGATTATTTATGAGATGTGCAGTATATGTAAGAGTTAGTACAGACGACTAAAGAGATAATGGTTATTCTATTGATTCACAGTTACGAATGATAAAAGAATATTGTGAGAAAAACAATTATGATATTGTAGATGTATATAATGATGTAGGACATTCTGGAAAAGATTTAATGTGATTAGAAATGCAAAGACTTTTAAAAGAAATATGTAATAAATTGTTGTTAAAATTTATATTTTATGATATAAAATAAATAGTTAAGATGAAGGAGAGTTTTTTATGAATCCAATAATAAAATGGGCAGGTGGAAAAGAAAAAGAATTACCATATATAAAAGAAAATTTACCAAGTAATATAAAAAGATATATAGAGCCTTTTATTGGTGGTGGTGCGGTTTATTTTAATTTAGATATAAAAAAATCAATCATCAATGATAAATCAGAAGAATTAATTAATTTGTATAGGTGTATAAAAAATAATGATAAAGAATTCTTTAGTAACTTAAAAGCAATATATAAAAATTGGATATTATTAGAAAGAGTTGTTGAAAACAATTCTATTGAACTGTTAAAGATATATATAGACTATTGTACAGATCTTAATATGAATAGTGAAAGTAAGAATATAAAAACTAAATTTAATGATAAAATATATGATTTTGTAATAAAACATGCTGAAGAATTTAATGGAATATTATCAGCTGATTTTAATATAGAGATTGATAATTTTATAAATGAAATAGTAAAAAATTTAATATCTAAAATGAATAGAATGTTTAAAATTGAAAAACAAAGAAAACAAATGAATAAAAAAGATACACTTGATAATATTGAATGTGCATTTAAAAGTGCATTCTATATGCATTTTAGACATTTATATAATGAAGCTGAAAAATTGAATATTGATACATCTTTTTATACAGCTATATTTTATTTTATTAGAGAATTTTGTTATGCATCAATGTTTAGATATAATAAAAATGGAAAATTCAATGTACCATATGGAGGAATAAGTTATAATAGAAAAGAATTTGGAAAAAAGATAGAATATATAGCTTCTAAAGAAATAAAAGAGTATATGGAGCAAACTCAAATATATTGCAATGACTTTGAAGCATTTCTTAAAGAAGTAAAACCTCAGAAAGATGATTTTATATTTTTAGATCCACCATATGATACAGAGTTTTCTACTTATGCTAAAAACGAATTTGCAAAGAAAGATCAAATAAGACTATGTGAATATTTAAAAAATACTAAAGCTAATATAATGCTAATTATAAAAAACACAGAATTTATTTATAATTTGTATAATACAAAAGAATTTAAAATAAAAACATTTGATAAAAAATATCTTGTAAGTTTTCAAAATAGAAATGATAAAGATGTAGAGCATTTATTGATAACAAACTATTAGGGGGATTATAGAAAAATGGAAAATTTAAAGAGAAAAGCAATTAATGAAATAATAGATAGCAGTATAAAAAGTTTTGCAGATGGATTTGAAGTAAGACATATTAAAGAAGTAGATGATCCAAATGGAGTGATTAACTCTAAAAAGAATAATGTTTTTATAGCAGAACTTGGAGAAGAATTTATGTTTTATTCAGCATTTGTAAGATCATTTGATTCAAGTTTTGGAAAGGTGTTAGAAAATGTAGGAAAAGCAATTGCAAATTTATCATATGAAGTAAATGGCAGAATTGAATCTTATTTGTTGCCACAGCAAACACAACATATTGATTATTTGATGACAGTATATGATGACCATGTATTGCCTCGAAAAGAAGATTATGAAAGCTTTTCTTGGGTAAAACCTAGAGATATAACTAGCTATATAACTAGCCATGAAACAGATAACTATTTTTATAGTCCAGAGAAAAGAGAACATTATATAATAGAGTTAAAATTAGGTGGAGATTTAGATATTAAAAAGTCTAAAATTGAAAAAGCGGAATTATTAAGAGAATATTTTTTATTAAAAAATAAATTAGAAAACAGTAATGAAAAGGTAAAAGTTTTATTGGCAACAGCTTATAATAAATTTGGTGAAGGAAACAATTGGAAGCAAAGCCAAGTAAGACAGTATTTTGATGAAAAAGAATTATTAATTGGGAAAGACTATTGGAATTTTGTATGTGATGATGAAAATGGGTTTGCAATTGTATTTGAGCAATATAAAAAAAGTGCTAATTATATAAAAGAGGCAATTGCTAATATAAAAGCTTTATATTTTTAATACAAATAGATAATAAAAATACTTTAATATTTATAGAGGGAAGTTTGAAAAATAATATAAGTAAAATATGAAATTTGCAATGGAGTATAAATATTGCAGGCAGAGGGAGATAAGAATGTATGCAGAATAAAAAGAGATGTAAATGGTGCAAGCTAAAGAACCAAAAATACATAGAGTATCACGACAAAGAATGGGGAGTTCCTATTTATGATGATGAGCATTTATATGAAATGTTAATTTTAGAATCTTTCCAAGCAGGCTTATCTTGGGAATGCGTTTTAAATAAAAGAGAAGAATTTAGAAAGGCATTTGATAACTTTAATATAGATAAAATATGTAATTATGATGAGAAAAAAATTCAAGAACTGTTAAAAAACGAAAAAATAATTCGAAACAAATTAAAAATAAAGGCAAGCATAAATAATAGTAAAGTATTTAAAGAAATACAAAAAGAATTTGGAACATTCTCAAAGTATATATGGAGTTTTACAGGAAACAAAATAGTATATGAAATAGGGGAAACGAAATCAGAAATATCAGACAAAATTTCAATAGATTTGCAAAAAAGAGGAATGAAATTTGTACGGCTCAACAATCATTTATTCATACTTGCAAGCAGTAGGAGTAATACATTCACATGAAGAAGAGTGCTTTTTGTATAGAGAAAACAATGAAGAAAGATTTTCTAGAACAGAGCTACTAATTGGAACAGAGGGAATAGAAAGACTAAAAAAGGCAAAAATTGCTATATTTGGAATAGGAGGAGTTGGTTCATTTGTTGTAGAAGCACTTGCAAGAGCAGGAGTTTCAAACTTTGTATTAATTGATAATGATAAGATAGATGTAACAAATATAAATAGACAAATTATTGCGACTACAAAAACTATAGGAAAATATAAAACTGATGTAATGAAAGAAAGAATATTAGATATAAATCCAAGGGCAGAAGTAAAGATTTTCAAGGAATTTTTTATGCCAGAGTCAAAAAGCGATATAATAAATAAAGAATTGAGCTATGTAGCGGATTGCATAGATACAGTAACAGCAAAACTTGAGATTATAAAAAGATGCAAAGAAAAAGAAATACCAGTGATTTCTGCAATGGGAACAGGAAACAAACTAGAACCAACAAGATTTGAAATTACAGATATTTATAAAACAACAGTATGCCCTCTAGCAAAAGTAATGAGAAAAGAATTAAAAAAGAGAAATATAGATAATCTAAAAGTTATTTATTCCAAAGAGGAGCAAATAAAAATAGAAGAAAAGACGCCAGGAAGCATATCGTTTGTGCCATCAAGTGCAGGACTCATATTAGCAGGAGAGATTATAAAAGATATTATTTCTCAAAATTAACATATACAAATATCGAAAAACGATAGTAATTGGTAATATATTAGAATATAAAGGAGAAGAATAAAATGATTAATATATTTATTTCAGCACTTATTTTTAGTATATGGGGAGTGATGCTATTTTTCGGAAAAAAAATAGGGCTTTCTATGCTGTTATTCACACTACCATTTACATATTACTTAATAAGTAAATTAGAGAAAAGTGAAAAAATAGTGAATGAAAAAGCTAAAGTACTGCTACTTCCAATTACACTTTTATCAATGACATATTTAATCTATAATAATAAATTTTTTAGTGCAGTAAACATTTGTGCAATAATTTTGCTCATATCATATATGATTTACAGATTATTTAATGAAAATGTAAAATTCAATTTTACTTTAATAAAGAAAACAATAGGAATATTTTTCAAGCCATTTTCCTATGCAGAACAATCATTAAATAAGTTAGCAGACAGTTTTCAAGAAAAGAGAAAGAATAGAAGTAAAAAAGATAATACAGAGAAAATGAAAAAAGTAGCAAAAGCCATAGGAATTACATTCCCAATTGTCTTAGTAGTAATAATATTACTTGCATCAGCAGACGAGGTTTTTGGAAGCATATTTATGGATTTAGAAGATTTTGTATTTAAAATAGTTTCAGAAATAAAAATCACAGAAGTAATTGCAAGAATAATGCTCATATTGTTTGTATGTGTATATTTGATAATGTTTTTTTACAACATTTTCGTAAAATATAAAGCTCAGGAAGAAACGAGTGGCAAGATAAAAATAAAAAAAGATAATTTTACAATAAGAGTAATTTTGGGAACATTAAATATTGTATATTTAATATTTTGCATAATACAAGTAAAATCACTATTTATGCAAAAAGTAGACATAAATTATGCAGGGTATGCAAGACAAGGTTTCTTTCAATTAATGATAGTTTCAGTTATAAATCTAATTACAATATTAATTGCTAAAAAAAGCGAGAACGAAGATGAAAAGGGAATTAATAGATATATAAATATAATGTGTGTGATTATGATAATATTTACAATGGTAATTCTAGTTTCATCAGGAGTAAGAATGTACTATTATGAAAGTGCATATGGATATACTTTTCTTAGACTTTTAGTTTATTCGGTATTAGTAGTAGAAGCAGTTTTGTTAGTTCCAACAGTTGCATATGTACTAAACGCAAAAATAAATCTGACAAAAATATATTTTATGGTAATAATAGTTGCATACATTTGTATGAACTTTGCAAACTTTGATTTGTTAATAGTTAGAAGAAATTTAGAAAGATATACTAAAACTGGTAAAATAGATGTGGATTACATAATGATGAAAACAGGCACAGATGCAGTACCAGAAATAGCAAGGCTTTTAGAAATAATGCCAGATAACGAATTAGATAGAGAGAGACTAAGTAAATATATGAAAAAACTATATAAAGAGCTTGAAAAAGAAAATATAGATATAAGAGATTTTAATTTGTCAAAAGCGCAAGCAAAGAAAACAATAAAACAAAAAATCCCAATGTAGCAAAAAGGTAGAATGATTATGAGAAATTTAGCAGGAAACAAATGTGGAGTTACTCAAGAGGAATTATCTAAAAATATATATGAATATTTAAGAAAAATTCCAAATGGGAAAGTAGTTACATATAAACAAATTGCAGAAAACTTTGGAAATAAAGGACTTGCAAGAATGGTGGGGAATGCTTTGCACAAAAACCCAGATGGAGACAAATATCCATGTTACAAAGTATTAAATAGTAAAGGTAAACTTGCAGAAGCATTTGCATTTGGGGGAAAAGAAGCTCAAAAAGAGAAATTAGAAAAAGATGGAATAGAGGTAATAAATAATAAAGTAGATTTAGAAAAATACCAATGGAAAAATTAACAGAAAATATTACAAAAAAATTACAAAAATATGACATTTTAGTTACGTTATTGCAAAATTCTAATTTATCACATATAATTAAAATGCAAAACTAAAGAAATAATGGAGGTAAATATGGAAACATTTGCTGACTATATTTTATCTGAAAAAGACTTTATTGCAAAGTTAGAGATAGTATACTATTTGCAAAAGAAGAAAAAAATTTTCTTTGATAATTCTGTTATATTAAAAGCAGAAATTGCTAGATTGTTTATTGAAGAAATGAAATTAGATGTTGATGAGAATCTTGTTTTAACAGCATGCCTTTTATATGCATGCAAAAAGAATATATTATCACATGACCTAGACAAAATAAAAAGATATGCAATAGAAGGAGCTGAATACTTAAGAGAAATAGGATTTGATGAAAGATTTTGCAAGATATGTTCAGAAGTTAATAGATATAAAGGTGATGAAAATAGAGAAAAAGAAAGCGATATACTTGAACTTGTAGACAATTTTGGAGGGCTTGTGCTTGATAGACCAGAAAGAAAAGGATATCCAATAGATGAAGCTTTAAATTTAATAGAAAATAGAAACTTAAAAGATAAGAATAATAGGTATTTAGACAAATTCAAAGTATTTATGAGTTTGAAAGAAGGTGCTGTAGCATGAGAGAATTAGAAGGAGTAAATGAACTTCATAAAGCAAATACAGCTTATAATCCACGAGTTTTAAAAGCTATGAAATTTGCGCATTCAGTGAAAACACCAAGAGATTTTATTGATTGTTTAGCAGGAATGAAAGGTCTTGAAAACTTAAATGATAGAAAAGAATGGGAAATGCCAGAAGAACTAAAAAACAGAGAAATAAATAATGATTTAGATGCAAGACAACCTGTTGCAAATGAAGCAAGAAATGGATTAGAAGAAAGGGATGACGAAGAACGATAAAATGTACGAAGTATTTGCAGATTTACATATACACATAGGAAGAAGTAAAAATAATAAACCAATAAAAATAACAGCGGCAAGAAGCTTAAATTTTGAAAATATTGCAGTGGAATGCGTAGAAAAAAAGGGAATAAATATCGCAGGAATAATTGATTGTGCTTCGCCTTATGTTATAGAAGATATTGAAGAATTTTTGAAAAATGGAGAAGCAAGTGAGCTAGAAGATGGTGGAATTATATATAGGGATAAAGTATGCATAATTCTTGGGAGTGAGATAGAAACATCAGAAGTAAACGAAGAAGGAAAAACAGGAAGCGCCCATAATTTATGCTATTTTCCATATTTAAAAGACATAAAAGCTTTTTCAAAGGAAATGGAAAAACACATAAAAAACATAACATTAAGTTCGCAAAGAGCAAACATATCAGCATATGAGCTTATTGATATTGTAGAAAAGTATAATCGGAGTACTTATCCCAGCACATGCTTTTACACCTCATAAGAGCTTCTATGGAAATTGTACAAGCAGATTAGAGAGGATTTTTAAGGAGAAATTTGAAAAAATTCCAGCAATAGAATTGCGGATTGAGTTCAGATACCTTTCTAGCAGACCAAATTTCAGAGTTAGAGGCAAAAAGTTTTTTAACTAACTCAGATGCACACTCACTACCTAAAATTGCAAGAGAGTACAATAAAATGCGTGTAGAGGATATTTCCTTTAAAGAGCTAATGAAAGCTATAAAAAATGAAGAGGGCAGAAAAATTTTAGCAAATTATGGACTTGATCCAAAACTTGGAAAATATCATAGAACTTATTGTGAAAATTGCCAAAAAAGAATAGAAGGAGATATGCCTGTAACCAAATGTGATACTTGTGATAGCATTAATATAACAATGGGAGTTTTAGATAGAATAGAAGTTATAAAGGACAAGAAAGAAACTAAAAGTCCAGAATTTAGACCTCCATATGTATACCAGATACCACTTTCTTTTATTCCAGGGATTGGTACAAAAATGATAAATAAATTATTAGATAATTTTGAAACTGAAATGAACATTTTACATAAACTTTCTTTTGATGATATAGAAGCAGTTTGTGGAGTAAAAATTGCACGGAAACATAATAGATGCAAAAAATGGAAAACTCGAGATTTCTGCACGGTGGACGGAGGAGTTTACGGTAAAGTTTCAAATAAATAGTTCTAGATTAATTTTGTATTACATAAAGATTAGATAAGAAATCTGAAACGAAAGAGTGATATGTGATGCAAAACAAAAGAATTAGAACAAATTACAGAAAAAGTGGAATTATACGCTTGCACATAGAAAATAATTTTAGACATTATGTGATTGTTACTATATTATTTTTAGTACGGTGTCGTGCTAGGAGTATTATTTGTTAATAATGCTAAAAGTGAAGATGAAAAGGAAATAAGTTCATATATAAATGAATTTATAGATAAGTCAAAGGAACAAGAAAATGTAAATTATACTGGGATTTTCATGACTTCAATAAAAAATAATGTGTCACTTGCTGTAAGTTTATGGTTTGCAGGACTTACACTAGTTGGTGTTTTAGTTGTATATGGGCTTATTTGCTATAGAGGGTTTATTTTTGGATATAGTGTTTCCTGCATAATTGCAAGTTTAGGTGCAAATAAACGGTGCAGTATTTATACTCTCCTCAATGCTAGTTCAAAATATTATATTTATACCAGTGCTATTTGCACTTGCTATAAGTGGAATAAGATTATATAAGTCAGTTATGAAGGATAAAGCGAGAGAGAATATAAAGCTTGAAATGCTAAGACATACAATATTTTCAGCAATGCTAACAGTATGTTTAATTGTAGCATCATTTTTGGAAACATATGTATCAACCAATATTTTTATGTTTACTTTAAATATTTTATAAAAATTATGAAAAAAGTCTTTACTTTTTTCATGTAATTTGATATAACATATATATCTTATGTTAATAAATAATGGGGAGAGATGAACAATGCAAAAGCAAATTAAAAATTTCTTAGAATTTATAGAAACTGATAAAAAAGCATCACAAAATACATTACAATCATATAAAAGAGATATAATGCAATACAGTGATTATATAGAAATGAACAAGATAAACTATTTAAAATTAGATGAAGAAGGAATTAGAGAATATTTAAAATATATGAATGAAATTGGAAAGAAAAGTTCAACTATTTCAAGAAGTTTAGCTTCAATTAGATCTTTTTATCAATATTTACTAAGAGTGAAAAAAGTAAAAAGAAATCCAACAGAGGGAATTCAATCTCCAAAGATTGAAAGAAGAATTCCTTCAGTATTAACTTCTCAGGAAGTAGAGCTTTTGCTAGAACAACCTAAGAATGTAGATTTAAAAGGCATTAGAGATAAAGCGATGCTAGAATTTGCTTATGCAACAGGAATGAAAGTTACAGAAATTATTTCTCTAGATTTAGAAGATATAAATTTAGAAGAAGGGTATGTAACATGTAAAAACAAAGAAAAAGCTCGAAACATACCTTTAGGTTCATTATCACTTAAAGCACTTAAAGACTATGTTGAAAATTCAAGAAATATATTAATAAAAGATGAAAATGTAACAGCTTTATTTGTAAACACCAATGGTCAGAGGCTTACAAGACAAGGATTTTGGAAAATAGTTAAATATTATAAGGACCAAGCACATATAACAAAAGAGATTACACCTCATATCTTAAGACATTCATTTGCAACACATCTTTTACAAAATGGGGCAGATCTTAAAGCTATTCAAACAATGCTTGGGCATTCAGATATTTCTTCAACACAAATATATATGCAATTTCAGGATGCCACAATACAGAATATTTACAAAAAGGCGCATCCAAGAGCATAAACTTGATTAATATAAACAGTTTAAATTTAGTTTGTGAAAAAGGGAATTTGCTTTTGACAAACAATTAGAATTTATAAAGCAAATTCTCTTTAATTTATATATGTATAAATTTCAAATATAGCTATAACAACATATAGCTGTTTTAGAAACAATCTTTTGAAAATAAGAAAGAGGTACTTATGATGAGCGATGAGGTGAAAACTAAGGATAATATTGAAAAACTTCGGCAGAGTTATTGAAGAGAAGAATAAAATTCCTAAGGAGATTAAGGAGAAAATTGGTTCACAGCTTTTTCAAAATATTATATTTGCTGTGATAATTTTTGTTTATTTAGGAGCTTTGAATCTTGGAATGGCTAATATTCCAACAGAAAATTATCTTATGGATTTAAAAGTTTTTTCTTTTATACTTTTAGCTATAACTATTATTTTTTTCGAGCTTGCATACAATAAAGATAAATCAGAACTCTGGTTACATGGAATTGAGATTATGGGAGTTTCCATATTTACAGTTTATCTAATTTATTTTTATTCAATTTATTATAATACTTTTGGAAATATTTTATTCTCTTTTGCCTTTGTATATTTTTTATATTATGCTATTAAAATAATTATTATGAGAAGAAAAACAATTAAAAATTATAAAAACTTAACCGATATAGGTGAAATTGTTAAAAAGAAGGAGTAAAAAAATGGAAAAATGCTTGTTACTAGGAAATGGTGGACGTGAAGCTGTTATTGCAGAATATGTGTCAAAAGACTATAATTTATACTCTATAATGCCATATGAAAATCCATCTATTGCAGAATTTTGCAAAAAATCTAATGGAAAATATTTGATAGGAGATCCATTTGATAAAAAGCTTGTTAAAGAATTTATAGAAAATGAAAAAATAGGTAATTGTGTAATTAGTAGTGATAATCTACTTATGGAAGGATTGATAGACCTTGCAAGAGAACTAGGACTAAAAACGTTTGGACCAACTTCAAAAGGAGCAAAAATTGAATGGAGCAAAGGCTATGCCTTAGACATTGTAGAAAAAATAGCACCAGAAATGATAATAAAAAATTATAATATAAAAGATGTAAATGAATTGAAAAATGTTATAGAGACTTATAATGGAGATGATTTTGTAGTCAAACCAGAGGGACTTACTGGAGGAAAAGGAGTAAAAGTTGGAGGAATTCATTTTAAAGGAAAAGAAGAAGGGTTTGAGTATGCAAAAGAATGCCTTGAAAAAGCAGGAAATGTCATAATTCAAGATAAAGCATTACGGAAGAGAATTTACTGTAACAGGATTAACAGATGGAAAAAATATAGTTATAACACCAACTACATTTGATTATCCATATAGATTTGATGAAGATAAAGGACCAGGAACAGGTGGAATGGGATGTTTAGGGTTTGAGAATGGACTTTTACCATTTTTAAAAGAAGAAGATATAAAAATCTGTGAAGACCTTATGAGAAAGACAATAGAATATGTAAATAAAGATAGTTTAGAATTTAATGGAGTAATCTACGGAGGATTTTTCAAATGCGAAGAAGGGATTAAATTTATAGAATTTAATGCAAGATTTGGAGATCCAGAGTCATTAAATATACTAAATGCAATAGAAACACCTTTTAAAGAGCTATTTGAAAATATACAAAATCAGACTTTAAGTAAAGACAATTGTAAGTTTAAAAAAATAAATACATTCACAGTTTATGTAGTTACACCAAATTATGCAGTATCTTCTTCAAAAGAACCAATTAAATTTACTTTAAACAAACAAGAAATAGAAAAACAGGATGTTAAAATATACTTTTCTAGCACAAAACATATTGAAGAAAATAAATATGAAAGTGTTGGAAATTCAAGACTTTTTGCAGTAGTTGCAAAAGGTGAAAGCATGGAAAAGGCAAAAGAAAAGGTATATAAAGCACTACAAGGTAATGCAGATGAAGTTTTGCATTACAGAAAAGATATAGGGAGCATTTATGCTCACTAAAATAAAAAATTAGGAGGGTAAAATGAAAAAGACAAGAATATTAGGAGTAATGCTAATTATAGTTACTATTATTGTAACATTTAGTATGTCTGTATATGCTACAGAACCAGGAGATAATGCAAGAACAGTAGAAAATCCAGATGAGACAAATTCTAACTCTAGTGAAGTAAGTGGAGAAGAAACAGTGCCAACAGATGATGGGGAAGGAACTGATGATGATGGACACAATCATGATACGATAGATCCAGAATCAATACATCAAGGAGATAGATATATTGCAAGTCAAGAAAGCATATATGAAATGAATGAATTAATAAATGGAAACTTATTTATAGTTGGTAAAAATATAAAATTTTCTGGGCAAGTTAACGGAAGTGTATTTGTATTTGCACAAGAATTTACAATGACAGAAGATGCATATATTGGAGGACAATTGTTTTTAGCAGCAGGAAATGCTACAATTAGTGGTATTATAGTAGATATGTATTCAGCTACTCAAGATTTAAAAATAGACGAAAAAACAATGTTTTATAGAAATGTAAATGCAGTATCAGAAAATATAAGTTTATCAGGAATGATAGGAAGAGATGTAAATTTGATAGCTAAAAGCATTACAGTACCTGAAACAGAAACACCTCTAACAATATATGGAAATTTAGAATATCAAGCAAGTAATAAACTTGAAGGAATAGAAGAAAAAGCAAGTATAACAGGAGAAGTGAAATATACACATTACAAAGAAAAGGAAAAGGATATAGCAGATATAATTTGGGAATCTGTTATAAGTGCAATTGGAACAGTTATATTTGATGTTATAATGTATTTAGTACTATTATTCTTAGCGCCAAAATTTGTAGAAAAAGCAAAAGATTATGTATCTTCAAAAGGTGCATTGTCACTAGCATTTGGCTTAGCGTTTGTAGTTGTAATACCAGTAATATCATTGATTCTACTTATGTTAGGAGTTACAGCAGGAGCATCATTAACTTTACTATTAGTATACTTTACTGTTTTAATGATTAATGCATTTATTGTAAGCTTAGTTGCAAATGAGTATATTGCAAATAAACTAAAAATGGGAGATGACAAACTAAAGAAAGGATTATTATTAATACCAGTTTCATTAATTATTTGGGTATTAAGAGAAATTCCATTTATAGGAGGATGGATTTCAGGCTTAGTTCTACTTTGTGGAACAGGAATAGTAATGTTATATCAATTTGATAAAAGAAAAAAACAGATATAAGATATAAATGAAGTGGGGCACTCTTTTTTGGAGTGTTCTATTTTGTTTGTAAACATAACTTTATGGAACAAAGAAAAAATGTAAATATATTATGAATTATCATTAATTTACTTGATATTTTTAAAAAGATTATATATAATAGGGATATATTTTGTAAAAAACGGAGGAATATATATGTTTTGTGCTTTAATTATGGCAGGTGGAAAGGGAACTAGATTTTGGCCAAAATCTACAGAAGATGTGCCAAAACAATTTTTAAACTTAATAGATTCAGATGAAACAATGATAGAACTTACATATAAAAGATTACAAAAGATAATGCCAAAAGAAAGAATATTTGTTGTAACAGGTAAGAGATATAAAAAGCAAGTAACAAATAACTTAAAAGACATACCAGAAAAGAATATAATAATAGAGCCAGAAGGAAGAAACACAGCACCATGCATTTTACTTGCATGTCTTTATATAAAACAAATATATGAAAATGCAACAGTTGCAGTATTACCATCAGATCATGCTATAAAAAATACTGACGAATTTTGCGGTATTTTAGAAAAAGCAAATGATTATGTTGAAAATCAAAACAATGAAGCAATTGTAACAATAGGGATAATGCCAGACAGACCAGAAACAGGATATGGATATATAAAATTCGAAAACACAAATGATAAAGTAATTAAAGTAGAAAAATTTGTAGAAAAACCTAATTTAGAAAAAGCAAAAGAATATCTAGCAGACGGTGGATATCTTTGGAATGCAGGAATGTTTATATTTGATATAAATAATATGCTAAAAGAATTAAAAACAAATTATTCTGGGTATAATGTACTTGAAAAATTACCAAAGCTAGAAAGTACCGATTATGAAAGCAAAATAAATGAACTATATCCAGAGTGTGAATCAATTTCAATAGATTATGCAGTTATGGAAAAATCAAAAAATATATATGTAATCAAAGGTAATTTTGGATGGGATGATATTGGAACCTGGAATTCATTAGAAAGATATATTCCAAAAGATGAAGAAAATAATGTATTTAATGGAAATATTGTAGCATACAATTCAAAAAATAATGTAGTATATGCAGGAGACAAAAAAGTAATATTACTTGATGCAAAGGATATATTCTGTATAGACACAGATAATGTATTGGTTATAGGAAATAAAGAAAGCATAAATAAAGTACATGAACTTAGAAAAAAATAGAGAGGACTGAAAAGCTAATGAAAATTGCAATTGTACATGATTGGCTTACAAATATGGGAGGAGCAGAGCAATGCATAATCAACTTGCATAAATGCTTTCCAGAGGCACCTATATATACAGCATTTTATGACCCAGAGAATATGGATCCTATATTTAAGGAAATGAATATAATAACATCTTCACTTCAGAAGAAAAAAGGAAAAAAATATAATCATAAAAAATACCTTCCTTTTATGCCAAAAGCATTTGAAGAATTTAATTTGAATGAGTATGATGTTGTAATTACAAGTAGCTCATGTTGTGCAAAAGGAGTGATTACAGGTCCACATACACTGAATATTTGTTATTGCTATACTCCAATGCGTTATGCATGGGAAATGAGAGATGAATATACAGAAGGGATGTCTAATTTAAAAACAAAGCTTATCAGATATTTTATGAACTATATGAGACTTTGGGATTATCAAGCTTCTCAAAGAGTAGATGAGTTTATTGCAATATCTACAGAAGTTAAGAAAAGAATAAAAAAACATTATAGACGAGATTCAAAAGTAATCTTCCCTCCTGTTAGAACTGAAACTTTTTTACCTTCAAAAGAGGAAGAAGATTACTATTTTGTAGTATCAAGATTAGTAAAATATAAAAGGTATGATTTAGCAGTAGAAGCATGTAGTAAACTTCATAAAAAGTTAATTGTAATAGGAGATGGTCCAGAAAGAGAAAACTTAGAGAAGTTAGCAGATAAAGAGTATGTTAAATTCATGGGAAGACAACCAGACGAAGTAGTAAAAGAGCATTTGTCTAAATGCAGGGCACTTATTTTTCCGGGAGAAGAGGATTTTGGAATAGTTCCAGTGGAAGCTGAATGCTGTGGAAAGCCAGTAATAGCATTTGGAAGAGGTGGTTTACTTGATACTGTTATAGATAAAAAGACAGGCCTATTTTTTAAAGAACAAACAGTAGATAGTCTAATTGAAGCAATAAAAGAATTTGAAACTTTAAAATTTAATAAAGAAGAAATAAGAGCTCATGGAGAGAAATTCTCAGAAGAAAATTATAGAAAACAGATTATAGATTTTGTAAATGAAAAATATAAGGAACATATGGAGGAAGTGTAATGAAAAAAGCGTTAATTACAGGAATAACAGGACAAGATGGTTCATATTTAGCAGAACTTTTACTTGAAAAAGGATATGAAGTTTATGGAATATGGAGGAGAAAAAGTACAGTAGATTATGGAAATATAGAGCATCTAAAAGATAAAGTGAAATTAATATATGCAGATATGACAGACCTTTCTTCACTAATTAATAGTATGAGAGAATCAGATGCAGATGAAGTATATAATCTAGCAGCACAAAGTTTTGTTGCAACATCTTGGGATACACCAGTTGGAACAGCAGAAATCGATGCAATAGGTGTATTAAATATGTTAGAAGCAATAAGACTTGTAAAAAAAGAAGCAAAATTTTATCAGGCATCTACAAGTGAAATGTTTGGAAAAGTACAGGAAATACCACAAAAAGAGACAACACCTTTTTACCCAAGAAGCCCATATGGAGTTGCAAAACTTTATGGTCATTGGATAACAAAGAATTATAGAGAAAGCTATAATATGTTTGCATGCTCTGGAATCTTATTTAACCATGAATCAGAAAGACGCCGGAGAAGAATTTGTAACAAGAAAAATTACAATGGCTGTAGCAAAGATAAAAAAAGGAATGCAAGATGTATTAGAACTTGGAAATTTAGATGCTAAAAGAGATTGGGGACATTCAAAAGATTATGTTGAAGCAATGCACTTAATGTTACAGCAAGATAAACCAGATGACTATGTAGTTGCAACTCGGAGAAACACATCCAGTTAGAGAATTTGTAACACTTGCATTTAAAATAGCAGGAATGGAGATAGAATGGCATGGAGAAAAAGAAAACGAATATGCAGTACTTAAAGGAACAGATAAAAAAGTAGTTAAAGTAAATCCTAAATTCTATAGACCAGCAGAAGTTGAACTCCTAATAGGAGAACCAAGCAAAGCTGAAAAAGTTTTAGGTTGGAAAAGAAAAATAAATTATGAAGAACTTGTTAAACGTATGGTAGAAAATGATATAAAGTTATTAGAAAAGTAGAGGTGAAACATGAAAAAAGTACTTATAACAGGTGCAGGTGGATTTGTTCGGAAGCTATTTAATAAAGGAATTTAGGGAAAATGGTTATAGTGTAATTGCATGTGATATAAATAAAAAAGATAAATTTGAAAAAGAACAAATTTACTATGATATGGATATTTTAGACTATAATAGAGTAGAAGAGGTTTTAAAAGAGTGTATGCCAGATTATATAGTAAATTTGGCTGCAATAAGTTCTGTTCGGTTTATCTTGGAATATTCCTCGGAAAGACTATGGAAGTAAATATAATTGGTTCTTTAAATATATTAGAAGCAGTAAGAAAAGTTTTACCTAGTGCGAAGATACTTTTTATTGGTTCAAGTGAAGAATATATTGCAAAAGATGAGTCTCTTAAAGAAGAAGATATGGTAGATGCAAATAATCCATATGGTATATCTAAAATAGCAGGAGAAAATATTGCAAAAATGTATGCTAAACGTTATGGGATAAATGTTGTTTGCACAAGAAGCTTTAATCATACAGGAGTAGGTCAATTAGATACTTTTGCTATTCCTAGTTTTTGCAAGCAAGTAGCGGAAATAGAAAAATTAGGTAAACCTCGGAAAAATCTATGTAGGAAACTTATCAGCATATAGAGATTTATCTGATGTTAGAGATGTTGTAAAAGTTTATAGAAAATTACTTGAAGAAGATACAAAAGATTTAGTATATAATGTTGGCTCTGGGAAATCATACCAAATGAAAGAATTATTAGAATATATCGTGTCTTTATCAAGTCAAAAAATTGAAATAGTTGTTGATGAAAGCAAGGTAAGACCAGTTGATACACCATATATTTGTGCAGATAATTCAAAAATAAAAGACTATTTTTGCAAAACAGATATAAAAGATACTATAAAAGAAATGTATGAGTATTACAAGAAAAGTTAAAGAAAAGGTAGTTGATTAAAAAAGATGAAAGTAGCAGTAGATGCTAGAATGTATAATATGTCTGGAATAGGAACTTATATACAAAATCTTATGAAAAATGGCTTATACGATATAGCAATTGGAAAAAAAGAAGAACTAGAAGGTATAAAAGAGATAGAAAAAATAATTGAATTTGATAGTCCAATATATGGAATAAAAGAACAACTAAAATTTCCATATAAAGAGCTAAAAAGGGAAAAACCAGATATACTTCATGTACCACATTATAATGTGCCAATTTTTTACAAAGGAGATATGATAGTTACAATTCATGACCTTACACATATTGTGTATGGCGAGTTTATTAGTCCTTTTGCAAGGTTTTATGCAAAAGTTATGATGAAAATTGCATGCAAAAAGGCAAAAATTATTTTAACAGATGCAGAATACACAAAAAAAGATTTACTAAAGTATTTTAAAGTTGATGAAAATAAAATAAAGCCTGTGTATCTTGGGGCAAAAGAAAAAATTGTGCCAAAAGAAAAAGAAGAAATAAGTTATTTATATGAAAAATTTAATATTCCAAAAAATAAGAAATTACTAATGTTTGTAGGAAATTTAAAAGAACATAAAAATTTAGAGAGATTGCTTATTGCTTTTAGTAGATTAAAAAAGAATAAAGAATATACTTTGCTTTTAGTTCGGAAAAGCATTTGAAAAATATAGTGTTTTGGAAGATAAAGAAAAAGAATTGAAAATAAAAGAAAACGTAGTTCATACAGGCATAGTTACAGAAAGCGAATTAGTAGATTTATATAATTTAGTGGATTTATTTATTTTTCCTTCATTATACGAAGGATTTGGTCTTCCTGTGATTGAAGCAATGGCGTGTGGCACAAAGGTTGTTTCATCTAATAGTTCTTCACTTCCAGAAGTTGGAGGAGATAAAATACCATATTTTGACCCAAAAAATGTAGATGAAATGGCTGAGGCCATAGAAAAAGAATTAGAAAGAGAAGAAGAAGAAGGGGAAAAACAAAAAAGAATAGATTGGGCTAAAAATTTTGATTGGAAAAAAACTAGTGAAGAAATAAAAAACTATTTTGAAATTTATAAAAAACAATAGAAAAGAAGGAGAAGATATACTAATGGAAATAACATTACTTGGAGCTGTTACAATAATAGTATCCATATATGCTTTTTTTAAAAATGAAAAATTATTATTATATATGATGGTGTTTTTATCAACATTTACAGCGGCAAATCTTTTAAATATAACAGTTACGACGACACCAGTACAAACTTTTGAATTTACAGGTGCAATTTGGCTTTTAAGAGTGTTTATAAATTTTATAAAGTCTAAACCCAAAATAACTAAAGGATGGATTATAAATAAATTTAAAGAAAATAAACTGGCGACTGCTTTCTTGATATTTACTATAGCAATTATTTTAGGAGAGATTTTCCTTTTAATATCTGGGATTAATGTCGAATACACAAATGCAGATGGAGAATTATCAGTATTAAAATTTGGCAAAGCTAATATAACAATGCCAATTATAATGATTTTCATATTTGTAAATATGTTAGTATTATCATTTACAATAAAAACAAAAGAGGAAGTAAAAGAATTACTTAAGGTATTTAGTTTTAGTACTATGTTTGCAGTAGTGTGGGGATTGCTTCAATTTATAACATACTATTTTGGAGTGCCATACCCAGAATTTTTATTCAATAATAATGTTTATGCTATGCAATGGTATAACCAAATAGACAACAATGTAAAAAGAATAACATCAATAGCGCTAGAGCCATCTATGTTTGCAATTAATTTGGTATGCTTTATACCATTTGTACTAGGAACATATTTGAAATTAAAAGAAAAAATGAAAGAAAAAAAATATATAATAACTTTTATAATTTTAGTTCTAACAACAGCATGCGCAATTCTTACAACTTCAACTACAACATATGTTGGAATTGTTGCAATATATGGCATGTTTGGTTTATATATACTATTTGGATTCATAAAAAAAGGAGAACTTGATAATAGAAAAAGAAATTTCTTAAAAATGTTACTTGTGACGGTTTGTTCTATAGGATTTGCAGCGTGTGTATGCATTGGTTCACTTAAAATTGGGTATAGACTTGGAACAATCCAGCCTATAAAAATAGAAGTAAAAGAAGAAGATAAAGACAAAGATAAGGAAGATGAATATAATTCAGCTTTCCAAAACATGGTAAAAATGGTAAAACAAATGACAATAGATAAACTTGGGTCTGGTTCTGGGCAAGAAAGAATGAAGGGCGAAGAAGTTGGAATGAAATTATTTAAACATTCTCCAATAGTAGGTATTGGGATTGGCTCATATAGAACATTTAGTATGTTTACAAATGTGCTTTTGAATATGGGAATCGTGCGGAATTCTTTCACTTTTATATATCTTATTTGTAACTTTAAGAGCATTATTTAAACTCAGAAAAAAGGAAGAAACAATGAGTGTGATGTTTATGATAGCAATATTAGGAGCTACAATTGCATTTTTTGTACGGAGTACCAGATTTGATTTTCACATATTATTGGATGTTAATAGTATTTGGATATAAATATGCTACTTTAGAAAAATAGGAGGGAAGCTATGAATATAGGCATTGATGCACGTGGTGTACATGGAAATAAAGCAGGTATTGCAATATATATTGAAGAAATTATCAAAAGAATAAATTCTAAAGAAGAGAAAAAAGATAGATATATTCTTTATTCAAATAAAGATATTGAGATAAATGCAAATTTAAAAGATAATATTATTATAAAAAAGCAAGAAACACGTATGCCTGGTACATTTTGGCTATATTTTAAATTGCCAAAAATTTTAAAGGAAGACCAAATTGATGTCTTTTGGGGAACACAACATATGCTTCCTAAAAGAAATAAATATACAAAAAATATCAAATTTGTACTTACAATACATGATTTAGCAATAAAAAAGCTAAAGACTGTAGGCTCACTTAAAAATACATTAATTCAAAAGTTATTTTTGGGGAAAAGCATAAAAAATGCAGACAAATTTGTTGCAATATCAGAAGCAACTAAAAATGATATAATGGAATTATTTAAAATAAATGAAGAAAAGATAAAAGTAGTTTATAATGGTTCTAATATAGATATGTCAGCAAATATAAATGAAGATGAAGCAAAAAATATAAGAAAAAAGTTCAAAATAGAAGATGAAAATCCATATATTTTTTTCATAAGCACTATTGAACCTAGAAAAAATGTTGAAACTTTAATTAAGGCTTTTGATTATATAAAAAGTACTGAAAAATCAAACTTAAAATTAATTCTGGCAGGCGGATTGGGCTGGAAATATGATGAGGCTCTAAAATTATATGAAACATCAAAGTATAAAAATGATATTATAATGCCACGGATATATTGAAAAGAAAGAGAAAAAGTTTTTATTTGAAAATGCAAAATGTTTTGTTTATCCATCTCTGTACGAAGGTTTCGGACTTCCAGTTTTAGAAGCAATGGCAAATGGTGCACTTGTTGTTACTTCAAATGTATCTTCGCTTCCAGAAGTTGGTGGGGATGTAGCATTTTATTTTGATAATGTGTTAGATGAAAAAGAACTTGCTAGAACGATAATGGAAACTATATGTTTAGATAAAGAAAAAAAACAAGAAATAATTAAAAATGGTTTAAAACAAGTAGAAAAATTTGATTGGAACAAGTGTGCAGAGGAAACGATAACCGTAATTAAAAGGAGTAAAACATGAGAATTTGTTTTATAGTTGGAGCTTTTCCAAAAATGAAATGTGGTGTTGGAGATTATACATATAAACTTGCAGAAGAACTTTCTAAAAATAATATAGATGTACATGTTATAACAAGTAAAAAGGCTGAAAAATTAGATGATAAATATATGCATGTATATAATGAAATAGAAGAATGGGACAAGTCACGGAGTAAAGAAAATAATCAAAAGATTAAAAGAGATTGAGCCAAATATAGTAAATATTCAGTATCCAAGTGATGAATATAAAAATAATTTTGCTATGAATATTTTACCAAATAAGATAAAAAAAGAAATCAACTGCAAGATAAGTGCAACAATACATGAATATGAATGTTTCACACTAAAAAGAAAGATAAGAAATTATCTAAATTTTAAAAATTTAGATAAAATAATAGTTGCGGAAGAAGAGTTTATAGGAAGAATAAAAAAAGATTTCAAAAAAGCAGATGTTAGGTATATTGAAATAAGTTCAAATATTCCTAGAAGCAAGATAACGAAAGAAGAAAGGGAAGTTCTAAAAGAAAAATATAAGTTAAATAATTCAAAAGTAATTTCATTTTTTGGATTTGCTTTGCCTTCAAAGGGAATAGAGCAATTATTAAGAATAATAAGTAAATTGGATGACGTGAAACTTTTATTTATAAATGAGTTAGATAAAAATAATGAATACCATATGAGTTTACTAAAATTAATAAAAGACTTAAATATTGAAGAAAGAGTTATAATAACTGGGTTTTTAGAGGAAAAGGATGTTTCAGATATGATAAGTATTAGTGATGTTGCTATTTTACCATTTACTGATGGAGTAAAATCAAGAAATGGAAGTTTTTTAGCTTCATATAATCAAAATATTCCAGTTATTACAACAGCTTTTGATAGAAATGATGAAAATGGCATTTATTATGTTGAACCAAAAGATGAAGAAAAATTGCTAGAAAAAACGAAGAAAGTTTTAAATGAAAAACAAGAAATTATTAGAAAAGAATTAACTTGGGAATTAGTTTGCAAAAAATATATTGAAAGTTTTGAAGAGGTAATGAAAAATGACGGAGAAAACAACAAGAAGTAGCAGTTCAGCAAAAAATGCACTTGTTTCATTGGTTTATTACTTTATAAGCAATGTTTTTACATTCATAATGAGGACTTTTTTGATAAATAACATTGGAATAGAGTATGCGCGGATTAAATTCACTACTTATTAATCTAATAGGGATGCTAAATATAGCCGAACTAGGATTGTCGACTGCTGTAGGATACTCATTATATAAACCAATTGCAGAAAATGACTACAAAAAAATGAATGAAATATTGTGTTTATATAAATATTTGTACAGAATAATCGCAGTTGTAATAGCTATTATAGGTATAGTTATAACAGTATTTATAAGTAGTTTTGTAACAACAAATATATCTATAAGTGAAGTAAGAATTTCATTTTTATTGTATTTAGCTTCAACTGTTTGTTCATATTTACTTACTTTCCTTAATGTACTTCCATCAGCTGACCAAAAAAATTATTTAGTTGTTAGAATACAAAATAATGGAAAAATAATTAAAAATATTTTGCAGTTAATAAGTATAATAGTAATCAAAAACTTTTATGTATGGCTTATAATTGAGATTGTATCAAGTGCTTTGATATACTTATACACAAATATAAAAATAAAAAAAATGTATAAATGGTATGAAAGTACACAGGAACTTAAGTTTAAAGAATTAATTAAAAAATATAAGGATATAGTAAAAAGGACAAAAGATCTTGTATTTCATAAAATAGGTGGACTTGTTGTATACCAAACAGATAGCATATTAGTATCAAAATTTGATAATTTGACGCAAGTGCGGGGTATACTCAAATTATATGACAATATATAATTTACTAACTGGTCTTGTAGAACAAACTTTTATGGGAATTACAGCTTCTATTCGGAAATTTGATTATTGAAAAAACAGAAAAAGAAGTGTATAAGATTTGGAAAGAAATATATGTTTTAATGCTATTTTTAACTGCAATAATAGGTTTCTTATTTTATAAACTAGCAAACCCATTTGTATCTGTTTGGGTAGGAGAAGAATTAGTATTAGCCCTTCCGATTGTATTTGCAATTTCAATAAATACAATGTTTAGGATTATAAAAAATCCAATAGACAAATTTAAAGAAGCGTATGGAATATTTTGGGATGTATATGCACCAATAATAGAAGCACTAATAAATTTAGTTTTTTCAATAGTTCTAGCATTAAAGTTTGGTCTTATTGGTATAGTTATTGGAACAATAATAAGTAATACATGTATTACTTTTTTATGGAAGCCTTATGTAATATTTAAACATGTATTTAAAGAAAAACTAATAAAATTTTTTATAATAACTGCAAAATACATGGCAATTGCATTGATTGGAGTTGGAATTTCATGCTTTTTCATGAAATTTGCAAGCTTTGAATTTGCAAATAAATATATACAGCTTATCATGCTATTTATTGTATATGGGATGATATCAGTAGTTAGCATTACAGCATGTTTTATGTGTGATAGTTTTTTTAGAAAATCAATAAAGAAATATACAAATATTATGATTAATATAATAAAAAGAAAGGGGAAATAAATTGAAAGAAAGATTAAAAAAGATTTGGAATGCTAATGAAAACTTTTTAGAAAAAAATGCAAGAATTTTGCTAGTGTTGATATTTATTATAGGACTTTTGGTATATGGCTTTTTGGCAAAAAAAATGACAAGCCCTACATTTTTAAATATTGATGAAGAGCTATATGTAAGCATGGCAAGGTCATTTTTCTATGAACGGAAATTTTGCAAAAAACTATAATGTACTTAGTTATAATTGCGTATTATATTCAATTGTAATATCTATTGCATATTTCTTTAAACCAATACATATAGCATTCGTAATGAGGTTTATAGGAGTTATATTAATGTGCTCTTCTATATTTCCTACTTATCTTCTTTCAAAAGAGATATTAAAAAGCAAGTCTAAAGCTATAATAATATCTGCTTTTAGCTTGTTACTTCCAGAGTTTGCATTATCTTTATATATGATTCAGGAAGTTTTATGTTATCCACTATTTTTGTGGATTGCATATTTAACATATTTGCATTTTACAAGAGAGAAAAATATTGTTAGAGAAATTATATTATACTTTTTGCTTGCAATAATCTTTTTTGTTAAATCATATGCAATTGTATATGCTGTAGCATATTTTGGAACATTATGTTTAATTAATTTAAAAAATAAAGATTACAAAAAATTAGGAAAATCAGTTTTAAAAGGATTTTCGTGTCTTGCAATAATAATATTTGGAATTATATTAATACGCCTTTTTAATGGTGAAGGAGTAAACCATTATTCAAATCAGATTTCACAGATTTTTCCATTAGACACAGAAAAAATAGTTCGGATTTTTCTATGGAATATTTTACTATACAGTACTTTTCCTATATTGTACAGGATTTTTGCCAGTACTTATTCCTATGTTTAAAATAAAGAGTTATGAGGAAAAAGAGAGAAAATATATTCTATTTATGCTATTAAGTGCAATATTTACAATAGTAGAAGTTTCAGCAATTGTATTTATTCCAGAAGAAAGAGCAAAACTTTATCCAGCAAAATTCTGCTATAGATATTTAGCACCAGTATTTATTCCTTTACTTATAATGCTATTAAAATGCAAAAAAGAAGAGTGTATGTTAAATAAAAAAATGATAGGAGTTTTGGTAGTATCTTTTGCTTATCTAATATGGTATTACATAGGAGGGGAAGACTGGGTTACAGCAATAGATGCACCAATGTTACTTACAATTCAAATGGTAAATACAAAAAAAGAAGGAATTACAATAGCTGTAACTATTATATTTGCTATAATTGCACTCATAGCTATTATATTAAATAAATTAAAAAAGGTAAAAGATATAAGAAAAATATTTATTCCTGTTTTGATTTTAACATGCATAGTAATACTCCCATTTCAATGTATTTTTCAAGTTGGTTTCTCAAGAGATGGATTTGCTGGAAAAGCATTAAAGGGTGATTTTGTGGCAATGTCAAATTATATAAAAAGAGACTATGAAAAAGTATATCTAGTTCAAGGTGAGGATGATATTTCATTATTTATAAGAGCATTCTTTGGATATTCAATGACGGATTACGAAGTCATTAATTGGGAAGACGGAGATACAAATATAGAAATAAAAGATAAAAAAGTTGCGGTAATTATTTCAAATAAATTTGAAGGAAATTTAAGTGGGGTAGCTAAAAAAGAAGTTGGCTTAACTCATATGAGCGTTTACGAAAATGAAGAAGGAGCAGAAAATTTGAAAGTAGAATTTTAATAATAGACAAAGGAAGCAAGTAGATATGAATGAAAAATTAAAAGAGCTAATTAAAAAACATCAGAATTTACTACTAATAATTTTAGTAGCATTTATTGGAATGCTAGTATTCGTATTTGTATATGGGTTTGACGTCTTAAATGTGACAAATGATGAATGGCTTTATAATGCAGAAGACTTAAAACAACATTATTACGGTTGGGTATTTTTTAGAAATGCAGATTGGACATTCCCAATTGGACTATTTGATACACTATCATACCCAAACTATGCTTCAATCATATTTACTGATTCAGTTCCATTATTTGCAATATTCTTTAAAGTAATTTCAGGAATTTTGCCAGAGACATTTCAATACTTTGGAATTTTTGGATTGCTTTGCTATATTTTACAAGGAATATTTGCATTTATACTACTCAGAAAATATATAGATAATAAGATTGTTCAGGTAATTCGGAGCAGTATTTTTCATTATTTCTCCTTGTATGTTACAAAGAATGTTTATACATACAGCACTTTCAGCAAATTTCTTAGTACTAATTGGACTATGTTTATTCGCATATAGAGATAATTATAAGAAAAAATTAGCAAAAAAGATTATTCTTTGGACTTTATATTTAATGTTATGTGTAAGTATACACATATATTATATACCTATTGCAGTGATATTAATGCTTGCAACATTTATTGCAGAATTTATGAAAGATAAAAGTGAATATAAATATATGATTATAACATTTATTGTAAGTACAGCAGTGGGAGTACTTTTGATATACTTTTTAGGAGGATTTACAAATAATAATTACTCAAATGACGGAATGAATTATTATAATGCAAACTTAAATATATTTTTAAATCCGCAAGGATATTCAACTTTCCTTCCAAGGCTTGCATGTGCGACGGATGGAGAATATGAAGCATTTCGGATATTTAGGTTTTGGAATAATTTTACTATTTTTATCAGCGATAATATTAATATTTATAAAAAAAGACTTTAAAAATCTAAAACAAATATTAAAAAAACCAGGAGTGATAGCACTAATTGTAGCATTTTTCTTAGGAATGTTACTCGCAATGGGAACTAGTGTAAAAATTCGGAGGTCACATATTATTTAATATACCTTATCCTACATTGATAATAGGTTTATTATCAATGTTTAGGACAACTGGAAGATTTATAATACTTCCATATTATTTGATATTTTTTTCAAGCATATGCATTGTAAATAAAAGACTAAATAAATTTAAGGCAAATGTAGTAATAACTTTATGTTTATTAGTTCAATTTGCAGATATATATCCTGCAATGTTAAACAAAATCGAATACAGAAAACATGAATATGAATATAACGAAGAGTTATGGTCTAAGATTTTAGAAGATACTAATCACATTATTTATTTATCTAACCCATACTACTCAAAAGATGATACATATAAGATAGCTAGTATTGCAAGTGGAAATGGATGTACATTAAATGATTTTTATTTTGCAAGAAAAGTAAATGGAGTAGAAGAAAAGACAAACGATCAACTTGCAAATTTGAATAATGCAGAACTTGAAGAAGATTATATATACATAATAAGAGAAGAAGATTTAAAAGAAGCAGAAAATCCAAACTTTTACTATTACAGCTTAGACCGGATTTATAATAATAACAGATAAAAATATTAATTTTTAGATATCAAAATTTATATATAAATTTAAAGGAGGTTCAAAAAATATGGACTATTTAAAAAAGTATGAAGAATGGTGCAAAAGCCCAAGCATTGATGATGAAACAAAAGAGGAACTTTTAAAACTAAAAGGAGATGAAAAAGAAATAAAAGAAAGGTTCTATAAAGACTTAGAATTTGGAACAGGAGGATTAAGAGGAATAATTGGAGCAGGAACAAACAGAATGAATATATATACAGTTCGGAAAAGCAACACAAGGACTTGCAAATTTCATAAAAAAAGAAAAAGGAGAAACAAAGGGTGTTGCAATTGCATATGACTCAAGAAATATGTCTCAAGAATTTAGTAGAAGAGCAGCATTAATTCTAAATGCAAATGGAATAAAAACATATAGATTTGAATCTTTAAGACCAACGCCAGAATTATCTTTTTCAGTAAGAGAACTCGGATGTATTGCAGGAATAGTAATAACTGCAAGCCATAATCCACCTGAATATAATGGGTATAAAGTGTACTGGGAAGATGGTGCACAAATTACAGCACCAAAGGATAAAGAGATAATAGAAGAAGTTTTAAACGTAAAAGATTATTCTGAGATAAAAATGGTAGACGAAAAAGAAGCAAAATCACAAGGTCTTTATAATGAAATTGGAGAAGAAATAGATAATAAATATATTGAAGCTGTAAAGAAACAAAGCTTAAATATGGATATAATAAAAGAAATGGCAGATGATATAAAAATTGTATATACACCACTTCATGGAACAGGAAACAAGCCAGTAAGAAGAGTTTTAGCTGAACTTGGATTTACTAAAGTATTTGTTGTACCAGAGCAAGAGCTACCAGATGGAAATTTTCCAACAGTAAGTTATCCAAACCCAGAAGACCCAAAAGCATTTGAACTTGCATTAAAACTTGCAGAGGAAAAAGATGCAGATTTAGTTCTTGCAACAGATCCAGATGCAGATAGACTAGGGGTATATGCAAAAGACCCTAAAACAAATGAATATGTGTCATTTACAGGAAATATGTCAGCTTTATTAATCGCAGAATATATATTATCAGAAAAAAAGAAGAGAAATATGATTCCAAAAAATGGTTCAATTGTAACGACTATAGTGTCTTCAAACATGACAAAAGCTGTTGCAGATGAGTATAATATAAAATTAATAGAAACATTAACTGGGTTTAAGTTTATTGGAGAGCAAATCAAGTTCTTTGAAGAGAATAATAGTTATGAATATCTTTTTGGATTTGAAGAAAGTTATCGGATGCTTAGCACGGAACTCATGCAAGAGATAAAGATTCAGTTGTTGCAGTAATGCTTTTATGTGAAGCAGCAGCATTTTACAAAAAGCAAGGTTTAACATTATGGGAGCAAATGATAAATATCTATGAAAAATATGGATATTATAGAGAGACACTTGCAACAATTACATTAAAAGGAATTGAAGGACAAGAAAAAATAAAAGAAATAATGGAAAAAATGAGAAATACTAAGGCTTCAAATGTGGGAAATTTTAAAGTGTGTGAATTAAGAGATTATAAAGAAGGAAAAGTAACTAATTTAATCACAAATGATATTGGAAAAACAGATTTACCTACATCAAATGTATTATACTATGCACTTGAAAATGATGCATGGTGCTGTGTACGTCCATCTGGGACAGAACCAAAGATAAAATTCTATATGGGAGTAAAAGAGGACACAATGGAAAAAGCAAATGCAAAATTAGAAGAATTAAAAAATGCTATGCTTAAAATGTGTGAATAAAGCAAAAAAATAAGGGGGAAAAATGGAAAAAATCATAAATTTTACAGAAAAGCATACAAAGATTATAGTGCCAGCAATATTTTTAATTGGCGTTATACTATATACAGTTCTTGCTAAAGGAATGACAGTTCCAGTATATAAAGGAGTAGATGAAGAACTGTATATAGGTATGGCACGTTCATTTTTCTTTGACCGGAAACTTTGCAAAAAACTATCAAGTATTAAACTACAATTGTGTAATATATTCTATGGTTTTATCTGTTTGTTATCTATTTTATAATCCAGAAACCGTCGTCTTTTCAATGAGAGTATTAGGGGTACTTTTGATGATTTCATCAGTATTCCCTATATACTTGATAGCAAAAGAGGTTTTAAAAAGCAAATTTAAAGCAATATTAGTAGCATTTGTAAGTTTACTAATTCCAGAATTTACAGCTACTTACTTTGTAGTTCAAGAAGTTTTATTTTATCCAGTATTTTTATGGTGTGTATATCTTGTTTACTTAAAATTTACAAGAGAAAAGAACAAATTAAGGGAAGTAATTACAATATGTTTATTTGCGTTACTATTCTTCATAAAATCATATGCAATAATATTTGCAGTATCATATTTTGGTGCGTTAGTATTAATAGAACTAAAAAATAAAAACTATAAAAAATTTATACAATATGTATTGCAAGGAATAACTTGTTTAGTGCTTGTGATTGCCCGGAATAGTTTTACTTAGAATGTATAATGGAGAAGGGGTAAACCATTATGATGGACAAATTGCATCAATATTCCCAATAACAAGTGTAGAAGTAAAAGCATTTTTCCATGGAATTTTGTATTACACAATATTTTTCTTACTTTGCACAGGATTTTTACCTTTGCTTGTACCAATCTTTAATATAAAAAGTTATGAGGAAAAAGATAGAAAATTCATTTTTTTCTTAATACTAAGTACAGTTTTTACAATTATTGAAGTGGCATTTATTGTATTTGTACCAGAAGAAAGAGGAAGAGTATTTCCAGACAAATTTTGCTACAGATATTTAGCTGTTCTTACAGTTCCTTATGTAATTATGTTTTTGAAATGCAAAAAAGAAGAAATAAAAATAACTAAAACAATGATAATTATATATATTATATCATTTATATACCTTTTAAGTTATTATATGTGGCGTGGAGCTTCAACAACAGCAATAGATGCAGGAATGCTTTTTGCAATTCAATCAACATGCAATATAAAACTTGGTCGCAAATTTGGAGTTCGGTCTAATGATACTTGCAAGTTTAGTATCATTAGGTATTATAATACTTAAAAAAACAAAACATATTAAAGACTTAAAAAAGGTTTTCCTAGTATTTACAATTTCAGGTCTAATTTGTCTACTTCCAGCACAAACATATTGGCATAGGTACTTGTCAAATGTTGATAATAGTGGTAAAGTATTAGAGGAAGATCACATAAAGCTTGCAAAATATTTGAAAAGAGAGTATAATAAAGTCTATGTGGTAGGAGATTTTACACCAAAATATAAGGCAGATGTAAGAGATATCTATGGATATTTAATATGTGATTATGAGGTAATATATATTGAAAATAGTGTAGATTTGGATATATCAGGTGAGAAAACAGCGCTTATTACAACAGAAGATTTGGATATTACAGTAAATGGAGCAGAAGAAAAAGATTTAGGAACAAAATATGTTAAACTATATGTAAGTGAAGGAGATAATGAAAGATTACAAGTTAGCTTAAATAAAAGCTAAGGTAATAGGGGGAATTTAGAGTATGAAAACTGCAATACTAATACCATGTTATAATGAAGAGCTTTCGATAGAAACAGTAATAAAAGACTTTAGAAAAGAACTTCCAGAGGCAGATATTTATGTATATGATAATAACTCAAAAGATAAAACAGTCGAAATAGCAAAAAAGATGGGTGCAATAGTTAAGCATGAATACAACCAAGGAAAAGGAAATGTTGTAAGAAGAATGTTTAGAGAAATTGATGCTGATATATATGTAATGGTAGATCGGAGATAACACATACCCAGCAGATGAAGTTCATAAATTAATAGAACCTGTTGCAAATGGAGAAGCAGACATGGTTATAGGAGACAGGCTATCAAATGGAACCTATAAAAAAGAGAATAAAAGAATGTTTCATGATTTTGGAAATAATCTAGTAAAAAAATCAATTAACATGGTATTTAGAAGTGATTTAAGAGATATTATGACAGGATATAGAGTGTTTAATAAAATCTTTGTAAAAAATATGCCTGTAATGAGTAAAGGATTTGAAATAGAAACAGAGATGTCTCTTTATGCATTAGATAAACGCTTTATTATAAAGGAAATACCTATAACATACAGAGATAGGCAGGAAGGAAGTTTTTCAAAATTAAACACAATAAGTGATGGAATTAAAGTTGTAAAAAAGATTGTTAGTATGTATAAGGACTATAAGCCAAGAACTTTTTTCTTTGTAATCGCACTTATATTTATGCTATTTGGCATAGTTGTTGGAATTCCAGTCATTGTAGAATATTTGAAAACACATTTTATAACAAAATTACCTTCAGCAGTTTTAGCAACAGGACTTGTAACATTAGGTATAATAATAGCACAATGCCGGTGTAATATTAGACACAATAGTAAAACAGCATAGAGAAAACTTTGAAGACAAGTTACTTAAGTATCAAGAATTAGAAAATTTAAAAGAAAAGAAATAAAAATTTAATTATGAAAATATAGAAAGAGAGAAAGGATATGGAACCGATTTTTTTCAAACCATCATATAAAAATGTAATATGGGGTGGAAATAATATATCAAAAATATTTAAAAGAAATATTATAGGGAATGATATTGGAGAAAGCTGGGAACTATCAGCTCATCCGAATGGCTTAAGCATAATAAAAAATCCAGAATACAATGGAGAAAATTTGAATGATTTATTTAATGATAAAAATCAAAAAGTAAAAATTTTTGGTAAACATTGTGAAAGTATGGAAAGATTTCCTATACTTACAAAATTTATAGATGCAAGCCAAAATCTATCTATACAAGTGCATCCAGATAATGAATATGCAAAAAAATATGAAAATGACTCAGGAAAAACAGAAGTATGGTATATAATGGATTGCAAAGAAAATGCAAAAATTGTATATGGATTTAAAGATGGTATAACAAAAGATAATTTACAAAATGCAGTTGATAATATAGAAGAAAATGTAAATTATTTGCCTGTGCATAAAGGAGACTTTATATCTATTCCTTCTGGAACAGTGCATGCTATAATGGATGGAATTGTACTTTGCGAAGTACAACAAAGTAGTGATGTTACATATAGAGTTTATGACTGGAATAGAGTTGATAAAAATGGTAAACCAAGAGAACTTCACAAAGAGAAAGCACTTGAAGTAATTGATTTATCGAACGAAGAGAAAGTTTCTAATTATGAAGATGTAAATCAAAATACAAATATGTATAAATCTGATGTATTTAATATAGATATGATAAATATCAATGGAGAAAATAATGAACAATCAAATGAAGAAAGTTTTTATGCTTATATTGTGATAGAAGGAAAAGGGAACTTAAAAGCTGGAAATTTCTTTAAAGAAATAGAAAAAGGAGATACATTCCTGATACCTGCAAACCTAGGAAAATACACGTTTTTAGGCAATATGAAACTTATGAAAATTTGGGTGTAACACAAATGTAAAAAAAATTTAAAGAAATTTTAAAAAAACTATTGACATTTATCATTTAGCATTGTATAATAGTGAAGCACTGTGAGGGAAGACAAAAAAAGTACATTGAAAAGTAAACAAAAAATCCTTTAAGAGACCAAGCGGAAATATATCAAAAAGATATATGACGTAAATAAAAAAAGATGATAAAAATGAGTTAGAAAACTCAAAATAATAATGATTAAATCAAATTAATCACACAATTTGAAGGAGAAACGAGTAGAACAAGGCAAACGAACAAAAGTTAACGAAATAATACGTTTGTATATTGAGGAAACTTTTAGTGAAGTTTAACGAAGTAATGCGAAGTTTATCGTTCGAATTTAATATGAGAGTTTGAT
>JAAWDU010000017.1 GCA_022793905.1 Clostridia bacterium | reverse complement strand
TTTATCTGTACTAGAATAAAGTATTTTCTTTTCTTCTTTATTTACTATTCTATGTTTTACTCCCGCTAGTTCCTTATTCATTTTATTAGCATACCATTTCCTATTAGCTTCGTTTCTAGCTTGTCTTAGGCAATCTTCTTTATTACAATATTCTCTTTTTCTGCCTCTTTTAGGCTGTTCTATTTCACAGCCGACAATACTTGCATTTGCTCATTTGTATTAATCCTCCAATCTATAACAATTTTGATTGTACTGTTCTTTTGTTAGTATTGTTTTAATATCTTTGTTATAAACTGCATCGCAGTCATCAAAATCTAAATTAAAATCTGCCCTTTTATGTTCTCCATAATCATTTATCCTTTCAATTTTTCTTCCATTTACATAATCTTCTACCTCTATTAAGTCTATTATGTTTTTACTATGGTTTACTATTTCTGTTGTTTTTATATATGAATACCATTTTCCATCCCAATCGCTTCCTGTTTCATATCCATATTTATTTACTGTTTTGTTTTCAAATATTATATCTATTCTTTTTATTCCATTATATTTAGTTCTTACATATTCTCCTACTTCAATTTTATTCATTTGTTATTCCTCCACTTTTTCTACTAAACCTGCTTGAATTAAGTCGTATAATTTTGTTAATAATTCATTAGTTATTTCTATACAGGTACTTCCAGCAATAATATCTAATTCAGCATAGTTTCTTTCTATATCTAATATTATTTTTCTATCCTTGCATATATAAATCTCATCATCATAATGATTAAATTTATTTTGTTTAAAATCAAACTTTTCTAATTCTTTTAAATCTACGTTATCTTTTATTTTTAACATCTCTATCACTCCTCTACTTTATATTCATTTTCTTTTAACTCTATTGTTTTAAGGCTCTTGCCTTGTTTTAATTGCTGTATCATAGCACTTATTTTATTCATATCTGTTTCGCTTCTATGTTCTACAACAATAGGCGACTGTGCTTCCACAAGTCCGTGTGCTGTCTTTCCTCTAAACATTGTTGTTATTTCCCTTATCTCCCCTACTTGTGCTGATGTAAGCATATTTTCCCTTATATAATCATCAATTTTCAACATTAATTCTTGTAAACTCTCATTTGGTGACCTCAAATAATTGTCATATGTACCTGTTGAAATGTCAGCAAAAGCACAAAAGTTTTCTTTGCTTGGTGGATATTTTACCTTTTTATTTACTGCTACTATTGCTTGCCTATACCAGTCAAATACTATTTTTAATTCTTCTGCCGTGTATTTTAAAGGTTGTCCTATTAGTCCATGTGGTCTTAATATCTCATTTATTTCTATGGTGCTTAACCCCTGTACTTCTTTCCTATCTTCTAATTGCTCTGCTATCTCATTTAATCTAGTTTCAAGTTTATATGGTAATTCCTTTTTGTATTCTTCTAATATGCTTTTCTCTCCTGCTTTTACTAACATTTCTTTCTTTTGCTGTTCTACTATTTTCTTATCCTTTGTTTCTAAACTTTCTTTATATTGTTTTTTCCTTAATATCACTCCTATTTAAAATTTCTTGTAGTCCATCTCTTTTTCCAATAATCAAATAATCATATTTTGTTGCATTCCCTATTGTTATATTTTCAATTCTTTTTTCTTCTATTATCTTCTTAAATTTTTCTATCTCAAGTTTTATTAATGCTTTTGGAATATAATCTTGCTCTAATTCTTTAATTATTCCCTTTGCTTGTTCTTTAGTTATAATTAATTCTTTTGCATTACACATAATATCACTTGAAAAATTTAATAGTTTAGTTATATATTTTTCTTCCATTTCTAAAAATCACTCCTCTATATACTTTAAATCTGGTTCTTCTCCATTGTCCCATTTTTTTGCTAAGTCTGGTCTTAAACTTCTTATTACTTCCCATAATGCTACTTCATAATCTGCACTATCATTAAAATATAAGTAATTATTTGCTTTTACATAAGCTTCTTTATATTGCTTTAATACACTTGCTATAGCTTGTAGTTGTTTAATTCCAATTAATTTATAAAAATCTTCTTCTCTTAAATCTTTTGACTTTTCTATCATTTCTTCTAATATTTTTATTTGTTCCATTCCTTAATATCACTCTCCTAATATTCTATATTTAATTTTTTATATCTTAATGGATTTTCAGGTTGTATCTTTTCTAATTCACTTGCTCTAAAATCAATTCTGTTACCATCTTCAAACTTAACACCAAAAACACAATCTTTTTTATCATAAGATATAGATGTTACAATTCCTAAAAGTCCTATGTATTTTGTATAAAAATTTTCTGTTCCTAAATCTTTATTTAATGGCAATATTCTAACCATATCTCCAAATTCAAATTTATTTTCATTTTTTATAAAATTTATTATTCTTCCTAATTTTGTTTTATATTTTTTCATCTTTTTATCATTTCCTTCCATTATTTCGTAGCAACCATTTGCTCCCCATATACACAAAAACACTAATCCAATAACAAGCAATAACTTAATTATTTCTTCCATCTTTCCACCTCTTTCTTCTAGCCATAGGCTAGTTTTAATTTAATGGATATAATGTTATACATTTCTTAGAGTTTGTTTCTTTTATAAATTCTTCTAATGTAATTCCCTCATCTGGTAAAATTTCTTGCTCTACACTTTCCTTGTCATAAAATTCTCCACTCCACCCATTTTCTGGTGCATAATATCCTATTCCATAATTTTCATCTAATGGACTAAATCTATTTCCTTCTTCATCTTTACTAAGTATTATTTCTAATTCTGGGTCTATTTTTTGTAATTCTTCTATCAACTCTTTTACTTTCATATTTCTCCCTCCTAAAACGGTAATTCGTCTTGGTCTATATCAAATGCGAAACTATCTTGTGGCTCTTGCTTTGGTTGTCTTGTCTTTTGCACTTCGTCTGTGCCTTCTTCTAATAAATTAAATTCACTTACAAATATCTTGTCAAAGTATTTGTATTTAGGCTTTCCATTTTCGTTTAGTTCTTCTGTTTTTATTTTGTAAGGTGATAACCAGCCTTTTGTTACTTCAATTACACTTTTGTTTTTTAGTTCTACACCTTTTCTAAACATAACTTTTTTGCTCATATATGTATCTTCTGTTTCGCCATTTTCTTTTACTGTTGTGCTTTTTATATATGTTTTATATTTCCCTTGTTCATCTTTGTATATTGTTACTTTGCTTTTTTCTTGTCCTATATTTATGCTCATCTTAAACTTACTCCTTTCATACTGCCATATTTTTCATATTGCTTTACATCTTTTTCTATATCTGCTTTTGTTACATCGTTTCTATAAAAATGGCAATTTACACATTCTAGTTTATTCAATCCATAACAGCTTTCATGTCCAGCATTATTTATATATCCAAAACAGTCTGTTTTCGATAGTTCACTTGCTATTACAAGTGTTACTCCGTCTATTTCTTTTATATTCCCCAACTCTTTTGCTTCTGTTTTAGTTATAATAAACTGCTCTAGTTGCCCTTGTTTTACTTCTTGAGCAATTTTTATCCTTCTTTTCATAATTTCTAGTGTTGTCATATGTACCCTCCTATTTCCTTATTCTTTCACATAGCTTATCTGCCCAGTAATTTGAACCATTTCGTCTCATTTCTCTTGCCAAGTCATATAGTACATAGTTTGATATACTATTGTTTAATACTTCTAATACTGTTTTTATTGCTTGTTTATATTCTGTTCCAAGCTCTTTTTCTATTAATATTTCAGTAAAAACATTATCTAACTTTTTTATAGCTTCTTCTTCTGTCATGTTACACCTCTCTTTCTAATTGCACTGAAAAGGTTCACTAATCCAACCACATTTTCTACAACCATAATCTTTAAATATTACTGTATTTCCTATAGTTGTTCTTATATGTTTGCCGAGTTAATAAATTTATTTCTTTATAAGCATTATATCTTAGAAAGATTGAAATTCTATTACTTCCACATTTGGGACATTTTGTATAGCATTCTTCTATTTAAACTTCCTCCAATACTACAATTACTTTACTTTTATCTGCATACTCAAATTTATCTTCAAACCCTACAACTATCTTTCTGTTATCATCTTTTAGTGTTCCTGCTTGCACAAGTGCGTCCAGAACGAATTTTTTTGCAAAACTTATATTATCATAATCACGCTTTTTGTTTTCCTCTATCCATGTAAATATAGCTCTTACGGGCTTATTTATTTTAATATTATCTAACTGTTCTCTAATACACCACATTATATATTCCTGTTCTTTCTTTTTTGCACTTGCTCCTGCATATCTATTTCTTCTATTTTGATTTGTGTATTCATTTAATCCCATTAATCTTTTATGTATTTCAAATTTGTATTTCCTTAATATTTTTCCCTTCCAAACAAACTTTATCTAACCAATTTATCCACATTTTTCATTACCTCCCTCATTTGTTCTTGCCAGTTTTCTCTATCTGGCATAAATATTTTGCAATTTCTTACTCCTTCAAATTTTTCATTTTCTAATTTATTGCAACCGCAAGCACCAAAAGCATAATTTATCTTTTCCTATTTGTTTCATACTCTAGTCACTTTCACATATTTTTTTCCTAATTGTTTCGCTATTAGGTATGATGTATATCCATCTATTAAGTCATACTTATTTGTTATTACTATTGGTACTTTAAATTTATGATACACTATATAATAATTTTCCCTAGATATCATTTTACTTTCTTTAGGTGGATGTTCTTTAAAAGCCATTGATACTACAATTTTATCTAATCTTTCTATTCCTAATATTCTTTTTATTAAATTTCTCATAATTACACCTCCTTCATATTTCAATATTCATATTTCAATTTATATCTTTTCTTATCTTCTAGCTTTACAAAGTCTTTTATATCAAAACACTGCTTACAACCTGTCTTTTCATTTTCATATAGCAACAAATTCTCATTAACCTGTTTAACAAACTTAAATGTCATTGTTTTATGTATTCTTTCATCTTCTATCTCTAATATCTCTGGTATATCCATCTATTTTCTCCTTAGTCTATATGTGGAATATGATTGTCATTTTCTTTAACCATTTGTTCTACATCTAGTTTGTATTCTACATATCTTGTTTTTTCTCCGTTTCTATCTGTTTCTTCTTTCCAGTTATTGTTTATTTTATAGCCTCTTTTTCTTAGATTGTATATGATAGCACTTAATCTAGTTGCCCCATATAGCTGTATTGCTTCCCATATTGTTATACTTCCCTGTTTCTCTAAGTGTTCTTTTACGTTTGTGATTTTTGTACTCATTGGTTTACCTCCTATTCTTTAAATCCTTTTAATATTTCATCTTCTGTCATTGTCTTATACTTATTTATCTCTTCTATTAATCTGCCTAACATGTAGCTTATTTTATTTAATTCATTAACCCATATATCTACTTCTTCAATATGTTCTTCACAATATTTAATTCCGTTATAATATCTTGTCAAATAGTGGTTGTAATCATGTTTTAATGAATAAATATATGTATCTTTTAATATTTTTTCTTTTAATTTAGTATTTTCTTTCAATTTGCCTTTTCCTCATTTCGCTAGTAAATTCCTCACAAAAATCGTCTACTTCTTCTATTGTTTTAAAAATTTTAATTATTTGATAATCATTCATCTTATCTCTTATAAAATTTCCAAAGTTTAATTTTAAACTTCTTTCTAATTTATCTATATGAAAACATTTTTGATTTGAACTATATTCTACACTATACATAATTTATCACTCCTTCTAAAATGGTATTGTATCTTCTGGTTCATATATTAATCCGTAGTTTTCTTCTGGTCTATTTAAAAACCTTTTTGTTTCTTTTCCATAAAATAATCCTACAAAATAATCTTGTACACCTGTATGTCTATTTTTACAAACTTCTAATACATTGTCATATTGATATACTCCTGTTCTCTCATTTGGGTTATTTATTTTCTGGTCTATAACATCTTTGCTTCTATTTCTAAAATCAATATTATTTCTGTGAACTATAAATACATTATCAACTGCATTTGTTAAATCTGCTGTTCCTGATATATCTTCTTTCCTTAAAAAACCCATTGATTTTCTAGGGTGCATAACAACAAAAATATGTATATTTAATTTTTTACTTAAATTTGCTAACTCTTTTACAAATATACTTTGTGCTTCATACTTGTCCTTGTCATAATCTCTTAAATTGAGTGTCATTAAATTATCTAGTATAACAAGCCTTATTCCATTTTGAACTATATATTTTATTGCTTCAATAATATCTTGTGCTTTCATACTACATGTATTTTTATATAAGTAAAACTTTCCTTCTAGCCATTCTTCTATCTTTTGTTTTGTTTCTATGTTTTTCACATAGTAATATGTTCCATCTATACTAGATTGTAAGCATTTTGAACCTGCAACCATTCTTAATAAAATATTATTAATTGAATAATCCTGCATTTCTCCACTAAAAAGCATTACTTTATATCCTTGGGTTATAGCATTTAGCATTTCTTGTAGTAAAATATTACTTTTTCCACTTCCATTTAATCCACTCCATACTGATATTTGCCCTATAATAAATCCCCTTACCCTTTTATCTAATTCGATAAACCCAGATTTTATTATTTCGAGATTACTTTCATCTACTTTTTTTATCTGTTTTATTGTTTCAAAACAACTTTCATACGTTTGTTGATTTATAGTTTTAACAATTTCTTTTATATTTTTTTCTTTGTATTCATTTCGTATTTTGGGTTGATATACTTCACCTGTACTTGCTATTGCTGTATCTATTACATAATCAAGCCATGTTTTCCCTTTTGTTGGTCTATCAAATTTTTCTCTATTCATTGCACTAGAACGCATTATCTCTTTTATTTTGTTTCTATCATTTTGACAATAAAACGATAGTATTGAAGCTAATGCAAGTGTATTTTCGCTATTTGCTTCTGCTCGTCTATAATAATAATCAAATTTATTTGCACTTCTTGAATTTTGTATTATTTCAATTATATTTAATATACTTAAATCTGAATTATAATCTACACTAGCTTGCTTTTGTGTTTCTCGCTTTTTATATTTCTCATACAATTCATTTATCTGTCCTTGACAATTTATAAGTTCTTTACACTGTATTGCTTGTCCTGTAGTTGCACAAAATCTAACATTTGAATACATCTCTATTTCTTTTACATGAATACTTGTAGGTACTGTACCATAACAAAATATATGTATTCCTGTACCACTTTGTGATACTTCAATATATGTATTGGAAAACATATCTACAATTCTTTTTGCTGTTTTGTTTATTTCTCCATTCTCAATGCAATGGTCTAGGTCAATCATTGTAATAGATTTATCTTGTGGAAGCATAAATGCTATACCTGTATATTTTGATTGTTTAAAATGCTCTTGTGCATACTTCAAACTTGACCATGTAGAAGGATTGTTTGTTTGTGCATTACCTAATGTTTTGCAATTCTTTGGTATTTTTGTTGTTTTTCCATCTGCTGTTTTTTCTAAATTCCAATAACACCAATTATCCAGTTTTTTCATACTTTCTGGCATAAACTTTGTTATTTGCATTTATCTTTTGCCCTCCTTCTTTAAGTTATATTGCTTGATAACCATTTCCCTCTACAATAAATCTCATTTTTTCATCTCCGTTGTTCTTCAATTACTTCATCTAGCCAGCCTTTATTATTTAACCAGTTTATTAGTTTTGGAATATATCGACCTTCTTCTTTTTGCCATTGTTTGCTTTCTTTAAATTCTTTTATTTTAAAATATATTATATTTGCTAATTCCTTACTTGGTCTTTCTTCTACAAACCATTCCTTCACTTCGTCATAATCTGAATGTTTTGGATAATACTCATAAATAACATCTGCCATGTGTAGATATTCTTGTTTATCTATCCCCATATTTATATCTGTGTTTATATCTGGTTTATTATCTGTGTTTATATCTGGTATTGGTTCAACACCGTTGTCAATTTGAGAAAACAATTCTGTATTGTTCGATTTTACAATTTTAGTTTCTCCGATTACACATTTCTGTATTACTTTGTGTATTCTCAATTGAACAATTTTGTAACATCGAGCATTCTTTTTTTGTATTATTTTTTGTTTGTTCAGTTGAACAATTTTGTAATATTGAATATCCTTTTTCAGTAATTGCATACCACAAAGTTTTATCATATCTATTCTTGTTATAATTGCCTTTTTTAATAAAACCTTCATTTAACAATTTTTTTAAGGTATAATCTATTTGTCTTTCTGTTAAATATGGGAACAATTCTGTAAATGATTTTTTACTATTATAAGTCCAATAACTACCATCATAAAAATGCTTTTTATTTGCTTTGTTTTTTTCAGTCCAAAAATATATATTTTCTAATATAATTGCTTCATGTATTCCATATTCCTTTGCTATTTCTACATTAAAATTATGTTGCATTAGCCTTCTCCCTTCGTAATATATCGCAACCAAGTGGCTATCACTTATGTGTGTCTGCGTATAGCTCTTCTTCGACTTTTCGTTTTTCGTCAGTCTGCACATAAAACTTGTATTGCTAAAACGGTAAATCATCTTCCGTTGTAATTTCAAAATCGTTATTTGTATTTTCTGGTGTTGAAGTAGCTAATATACTTTCATCTACTTTATTACTTGTTTTACTATCAGCAAAGTATACTTCTTCTGCAACAACTTGTGTTTTACTTTGTTTCTTTCCTTCTGTAT
>JAAWDU010000091.1 GCA_022793905.1 Clostridia bacterium | reverse complement strand
CCTAACAACAGATCTAAGCAGTAGAACTACAAATTCATTGACAGTAAGAGCAAGAGCATATGATAATGATAGTCCAGCACAAACACTGACATATACATTATCACTAAACGGACAAACTAGAACAGCAACTGGAACAAGCGGAAACTATGTTACTTTTAGTGCTGTAAGTGGATTATCAGAGTATACAACTTACTCATGGACAGTTACAGTAAAAGATAGTTGTAATGCAAGTATATCAGGTTCGGGAAGTGATAGAACTTATTGTTCGGGTAGAATTTATAGTTGTTCTAATTATAGCTCAAGCACGTGCTCTCGTTGCTTTGGAACAGGCTATTTCTGTCCATTACATCCCTATGGCACTGGTCAGGAAAAGAGACATTATTCCAGCACTACATACTATCATTCGGACTGCTCGACGAGGGTGAGTGTCGATTACGATTACCTTGTTTGTTTACGGACCAAACAATTCAAATTTAGGGTGTAGTCAATGGACATATAGGTGGTACTTTTCCTACTATTGTTCGGGTTGTAGACGAACAATTACTGAAGGAGGACCTCAACAATTCACTAGTGCGGCGAGAGGAAAAGACTGTAAAACTTGCGGTGGTAGTGGAAACCTTACGACAGCTTGTTCACATGGATATAAAACAACACATTGGTATTGCACGCATAACACAAGTGGCGTTCAGCATTGATTTATTAATAAAATTTTTATTATATAGTTATTAACTATGATTCGATGCATAGGGTGTATTGAGCAGATATCAATAAAAGAATATGAAGACCCGTTCAACAAATAATAAGAGACGAATGTAACAGAGCAGTTATATGCCTATTACAGTTAACATATCCCTTTAGAGCTTATGAGTAAATCCCCCCGACTAATCAGGGGGATGTTTTTTTAGATAAAATGAATTTCTCTAATGTTAATAGTGACTTGTCCCATTATTATTATGAGAGCAATAATAATGAGCACCAGATTTCCCATGGCTACAATTTTGTTTACGTGAACCACTTCCACCACAAATGCTACATGTTGTTGAAACCCCTCCTAATATTGGGTTTGCTGGATCTCTAACTGTTCGCCCACAACTCGAACAAGTCCAAATTTTTGGGTAAAAGTAAAGACCAATCCCACAACGAGAGCCTGAACCTCCATCTGGACATTTTAAGACATCCCAATACATAAAAGTTGATTGTCCGCAACCGCCATAATCTTCGTAATAACCGTCGGTTTGCGATTTATAAACCTGAGAGTTAGGATGAATACCGCAACGGTATCCAGTTCCAACACAAGTACTGCACTGTGTAGTTGGGCCGCCCACTACAATAATAAGATGTGCCAGAGCAACTAGTTCTAGCATTGGCAACCGTTCCAGTAGTTGTGGTAATTCCATCACTTACATCTATTCTAAAATAATAGTATACATAGCTAGCTCTTCCTGTATAACTCAGACTGATAGAATTATTTCTTGTTCCTGTTGTTGATGTTATATAGCTTAAGCTAGAACTTGATGTTCCTGCATATAGTGTATATGTTAAACTTGTTTGCTCAGTATCTGTTGCAGTTGCTGAAATTGTTAATGAACTTGTACTTCTGCCTGAACAATATGCTTGTGTTGTAAATCTAGGCGGAGTATTTGCTACTTTTGTTGTAGCAGTTGTGGTGGCGGAGTTGGTTCTCCCTGCGCCGGTCTGTTACTGTTACTCTTAGCTCGTATGTTTTTCCGTCACTTAAGCCTGTGAAATTTCCATTTGAATATTTTGCTG